>SAUS01000043.1 GCA_004000625.1 Candidatus Cibiobacter qucibialis
GCAGCTGCCGCACCTCGCTCGCCGTATCGGCACTTAGAATTATGCGGTATTGCCTTTGATTTTCTTTCATAACATATAACAGGTAAATCCTATGAAACGTTTCTGGGCTTTTATTGCCGCATGCCTTTTTCTGCTATTGACCGCATGCGGCGGCAGCACATCAACGACCGAACCTGTTTGGCAGGCTGAACTGCCAAATACTGGCATCACGGTACAGGTATCCGGCTGCACACTGGAAGAGAAAACTGCCTCTTACTGGGCCAATCCCGGCGCAGCAGGGGAACCGCAATCTATCATGGAGTTATACGCTACCGACAGTGCTCCGCTGCTTGAAATCGCCGCACCAAAGGCGCAGGTCGATATCCAGTTCGTACAGCCAGTGGCAGGCGGCATGGCCGCTTATGATCTGGCGCTGCCGGTCGAACAGGTCGATATGGTATTCCTGACCCAACCGGAAGATAACAGCACGCGTGTCCGCTTTGATACCATTTATAATTTTATCGTCACGGTTACCAGCGGTGACCAGATTGACCAGTTCTTGATTATCTGTGCCCGGAACGGATATGGTTCGGTCGAATAATTTGCCATTCCATTCATAGAAAATCATACAAAAAAGCACATCCCAACAGGGTTTTGCTGCCGGCATTTGGCCAGTGACATATCCTGTCAGGATGTGCTTTTTGTTTCTTTATTCTTTTGGCCTTTTACGCTGTTTCGCTATCGGAGCCTTACTTCTCCTGGTAGCGCATATGGTCGGCATCCAGCTTTTGCAAAACTTCGCTCATAGCCTTGCATTCCAGTCGTGCTGCCACCGGGTCCTTCATCAGGTAGTTGCCACATTCAACGGCGGAGGCGCCCGGAATATCACCATCATACTCTGCCATCCAGGCAAAGCTTTCCTGGGTCAGCGCCAGCGCTTCGGCGTCCGTCAGGCCGCGGGTCAACAGATAGAAACCGGTCAGGCAGCCCATCGGCCCAACATAAATCACATGCTCGCTCCATTTACTGTTGCGGGCATAGGTGGCAAACAGATGCTCAATCGTATGGGCGCAGGCAGGGGACAGATAACTGCCCTTGTTCGGCGTTTTCATGCGGATATCCCAGGTCAGCACATCTCCATCCTTGCGGGAAAGGTACATGCCCGGAACCAAGGTATTATGGTCAACACAAAAGCTTGCAATGCGTTCCATGTTTTTTCTCCTTATTCAGACATTGCCTGTACAACACCGCGGGCACAGTCCATCGAAATTTTCATGCCATCCTTCAGGGTACGGGTTGCGTGGGTTGCACCAATGATAACCGGCTTACCCAATGTCAGACCAACAATGGCGGAATGGCTATTTGCACCGGCTTCCTCGGCAATAATACCGGCAGCCTGGCGCATATACGGCAGTGTATCGTTGGTGGTGAACGGGACCACCAAAATCTGACCTGCCTTGAACTTCTTGGCGGCTTCCTCGGCATTGCGGCAAACGCAAACTTCGCCCTTGGCATTCAGGCCCGGATTGATGCCGATGCCGGTCAGCAGGGTATCCCCAACCAAGTGTACCTTAATCATATTCGTGGTTCCGGAAACGCCAACGGGAACACCGGCCGTAACCACAACACGGTCGCCGGAATGAATCAAGCCAGCATCCTCCGCCGCCTTGACGGACATGCTGATGAGCTCATCGGTCGAATGGGCATAATCCATCAGCAGGGGAGTCACGCCGCGGTAAACGTTCATCTGGCGGCATGTCGTTTCATCCAGTACGCAGGCAATAATGGGGGCATCCGGACGGAAACGGCTCAGCAGACGGGCAGTTTCACCGCTCTTGGATGCCGTAATGATGGCAGAAGCACTGATATCCGAAGCCGTGGTGCAGGCCGCATGGCTGACAGCGGCGCTGATGGTCAGGCGGGTAGAATCCATGCCGACATGGTGGCACAGGGATTCATAGTTGGTATCGCTCTCGGTGGTTTCGGCAATCATTGCCATAGCTTTCAGGGCCTCTACCGGATACTTGCCTGCGGCAGTTTCGCCGGACAGCATAACGGCACCGGTGCCGTCATAAATGGCGTTGGCAACGTCGGTAATTTCTGCACGGGTGGGGCGGGGGTTCACTATCATGGAATCCAGCATCTGGGTTGCCGTGATGCAGATTTTGCCCATCTGCATGGCATGGTCAATCAGGTGCTTCTGGATGGACGGGATTTCGGCATAGTCAATTTCAACGCCCATATCGCCGCGGGCAACCATAATGCCATCGGCAACGCTCAGGATCTCATCAATATTATCAATGCCTTCCTGGTTCTCAATTTTGGCAATGATGCGGATATTGGCATTATGCTCATCCAGCAGGTGGCGGATATCCATAATATCCTGTGCGCTGCGGGTAAAACTGGCGGAGATCAGGTCATACCCCTGTTCAATACCAAACAGGATATCATCGCGGTCACGCTGGCTCATATACGGCATGGACAGGTGCACACCGGGAACGTTGACACCCTTCTTAGTCTTGATCACACCATCATTTTCCACGGTGCAGACGATATCCGTATCGGTAATGCTTTCGATGCGCAGGGAAATCAGGCCATCATCCAGCATAATGCGGCCACCAACACTGACATCATGCGGCAGGTCCTTGTAAGTGATGGAGCTGATTTCCTTCGTGCCCTTAACATTGCGGGAGGTCAGGATGAATTTCTGCCCAGCGGTCAGCTGCTCCTTGCCGTTCTCGAATTCGCCCAGGCGGATCTCCGGGCCTTTGGTATCCAGCATTGCCGGAATGGAAACGTCAAGCTCTTTGCTCAGTGCGCGCAGCTGATCCAAACGGCCTTTGTGTTCCGCGTAATCGCCATGCGAAAAATTGAAGCGTGCAACATTCATCCCGTTTTCCAGCAGCTGGCGCAGAATGCCGGGCTGGTCGGTAGACGGCCCCAAAGTACATACAATTTTAGTTTTGCGCATAAATACCCCTCCTGAAAATATGCTATTGTACAGGATTTTTATCTGCCAGAGTTTTAAGCCCCGTATTCTAGCAGGTACTTTCCATACAAAATCTTAACACAAACATTATAATACAAAGGTCAAGCCAGTACAAGCCGCGCATTCCTTTGCGCAAACATTTTTTGTGCAGATTTTACAACGTACGTCTTGCAGTTTTGTCATCCTGTATTTCTCTCCAATTTACACTGCAAAGCACAATAAAAGGTTTTGTTTTACTTTTGGGTGGGAATAGGGTATAATAAAATCAATACAAAAAATCAGCCATTTGAGTTTCTTATCCCTGCGAACGGCGTAAAGGATCATGCTTTTTTACACAAATCCGTGTTCTCGTTTTGTTTTCCCGCGGAACATGGTACAATACAAGGAGCTTGAACACTATGGCAAAACGTATTTTTTTAATCGTTCTTGACAGCTTTGGCATTGGTGCCGAGCCTGATGCCCCTGCTTTTGGCGATGCCGGTACCAACACTTTGGGCGCTATTGCCGGACACCCCAATTTCAAGTGGGACCAACTGGCCCGCCTTGGCATGTTTAATCTGGACGGTGTAACCTGTGGCACAAAGCTGGATGCCCCTGTCGGTTGCTATGCCCGCCTGCGGGAAGCCAGCGCCGGGAAAGATACCACCATCGGTCACTGGGAGATTGCCGGTCTGCTCAGCCCGGAGCCACTGCCAACTTTCCCGAATGGATTCCCGAAAGAAGTTCTGGATGAGTTTACCGCCCGCACCGGGTATCAGGTACTGTGCAACAGGCCTTACTCCGGCACCGAAGTCATCAAAGACTATGGTGAGGAACATATGAAAACCGGCGCATTGATCGTATACACCTCCGCAGACAGCGTGTTCCAGATTGCCGCCAACGAGGCGATCGTCCCGGTAGAAAAGCTGTATGAAATCTGTGCCGAAGCCCGCCGCATGCTGGTTGGCAAATACGGCGTTGGCCGCGTGATTGCCCGTCCCTTTGTCGGGGATTGTGCCGCCAACTTCACCCGCACCCCGCGCCGCCATGATTTCAGCCTGGTGCCGCCCGCAGATACCATGCTGGATGTTTTGCAGCAGGCTGGTAAATCCACCATCGGCGTTGGCAAGATCCACGATATTTTCGCTGGCAAGGGTGTGAGCGAAACCATCCGCACCTCCGGCAATACGGAGGGCCTGAAAGTGACCATGGAATTGGCTGACCGTGATTTTGACGGCCTTGCTTTTGTGAATCTGGTTGATTTCGATATGCTGTACGGTCACCGCCGGGATGTGGCCGGTTATGCCGCAGCAGCAGCCGAATTCAATGATTGGCTGCCCACATTTATGGACAAGATGCGCCCCGATGACATTCTGATGATAACGGCCGACCATGGATGTGATCCTTCTTACACCAAAACAACCGACCACACCCGCGAATATGTTCCGTTCCTGATTTACGGCAAGAACCTGCGCCACGGTGTTGACCTTGGCACCCGGTACTGCTTTGGCACCATTGCCAACACCGTATGCGATGCCCTGGATGTAAAAGCCTGCCTGGCCGGGTGCAGCGTATGGAATGAAATCAAGGCATGATGTCGAAACACGCTACCACCACAAAAGGAATGAGCCATTTCATGTTATTTTTGCTCCGCCTGCTGGCCTTGGCGCTGTTTATTTATTCCGTTTCTCTGGTTTTCACTTCCAACTTTAACATGGGCAACCTGTTGGTGTGGCTGCTTACCGCAGCAGTAGATGTCTATGCCATCTGGCAGCAGCCCATCCATCATTGGCTGCACGGTACCATACCCGGCAAAATTGTGTTCGTCTTTTTGCTTGTGTTTGGCGTTTTGTATGCTGCGCTGCTCGGCTTTGTAGCGTTCAGCGGCTATGCCAACCCCGCCACCGGACAAGAAAAAGTTGTAATCGTCCTAGGTGCTGGTCTGCGCAAGGACCGCCCCAGCCTATTGCTGCGTTACCGGCTCGACAAAGCCTATGAATACGCCGTTGCCCATCCAGATGCCTTGGTCATCACCACCGGCGGACAAGGCAGGGATGAATGGGTGCCGGAAGGCCAGGCTATGCGGAATTATCTGATTGAAAAAGGACTGGATTCCCAGCGCGTTCTCGCGGAATGCAAATCCACTTCCACCGAGGAAAATTTTCTCTTTGCCAAAGAGATTCTTGTCCAGCAGGGCTTCAGTGCTCAGGAGCCGGTCGTCTATGTAACCAACGCATTCCACTGCTACCGCGGCGGGGTATACGCGGCTATGGCTGGTTTTACCACAGCCCACGCACTGCCCGCCGGGATTCCTTTACGCAGTGTGCTCACCTGTTACCTGCGGGAAGCTGCTGCCGTTATCTATTACTGGCTTTTCAAATCTTCACGCACAGGGTTTATGCAACCGCTTGTGGGGTTGTTAAGCCTAAATAAAAAGTTCTTTTACAAATGATGTAAAGCAGTTTGCTGCTATTCCAGCGCTGCCGAAAAATACAATGTGCGGCTTTGCCGTACAAGACGGGAGAGTATCATGCAGATCCGTTATTACAAAGAATACAGCCGCTACCTGAACCGCGATATGGAATTCAAGGTATACGGCCATGCCGGGCGGCCCATTTTGATTTTTCCCTGCCAGAGCGGCCGCTTTTTTGACTGGGAAGACCGCAACATGTGCAACCTTGCAGCGCCCTGGATTGATGCCGGAAAGCTGCAGATCATCGCGGCAGACAGCATTGACCGCGAAAGCTGGGACAATGACGGCCCCGCGCGCCCCCGCATTGAAATGCAGGAGCGCTGGTATAATTATGTCTGCGAGGAATTGACCCCCCGTGCGCTGGAAATCAATCGGGAGCAGGGGCCGGACCACATGGGCAAAGTTCTTGTGGGTGGTGCCAGCATGGGTGCTGGGCATGCCGTCAACCTATTTTTGCGCCGTCCCGACCTGTATAACGGCACCATTGCCTTGAGCGGCCTATACCAGGCGGATATGTTCTTTAAGGGCTATATGGATGACCTTGTTTACCGCAACAGTCCCTGTGATTACATGCGCAATTTCCCGGATAACCACCCATACAAAGAACTGTATGCCAAAGCGGACAAGTTCATTATGTGCTGCGGCCAGGGCCAGTGGGAAGAAGAACTACTGCGTTCCACCTTGCAGCTGCGGGATATTCTGGAAAGCAAGGATATCCATCCCATTGTTGACATCTGGGGCCAGGATGTTTCCCACGACTGGTATTGGTGGGAAAAACAGTGGGTTTATTTCCTGGAAATGACTCTTGGTAAAGCCTGAGGCACATCGTTGTATCTCCGCATGCGAATCGTTTCAAGCAAAACTCAATATAAGTCATTTTCAACCTAAATAAAACAGCACCCCGGCGGATATCCCAACAAAAAGGGATAAAACCGCCGGGGTGCTGTTCTAATTTTATATGAGACTTTTGCCCTGTATACGCGCTTACAGCTCAAACGCCTTATTCAACGCATTCAGTGCCACATCTTCATCTTCCTGATGGATCAACAGGGAAATGTCAAGGTCACTGGTGGTGATCAGAACAACTTCTGCGTTCACTTTTGCCAGCGCGGCCAAAGCGCGTGCTGCAACGCCGCAACTGGTAACCATATCCTCACCAAACAGGTTGATCTTAGTATAGCCACCGGAAATCAGCGGGGGATTGGCCTTGGCAGCCGCCGGGATGGCCTGCATGACTGCGGCAAAATTGCTGTAGCTGGTGGTAAAACTGAAATCCACCGCCGTACCGCGCGGGGCACTCTGGCAGATCATATCCACCACAATACCTGCCTTGGCAAACACCTCCAAATGCTCTGCCAGGCTCTGTGCGCTGTATTGGGCAGCGGGGAAGGTGGTAAGCATAATATTCTGCTCGCTGCTGATTTTGCTGACACCGTACATAAAAATACCCCTTTCGTTTTGTTTTAGGCAATACCGCATAATTCTAAGTGCCGATACGGCGAGCGAGGTGCGGCAGCTGCTAAGCCAAAAGCGCAGATAATACTGGATGCTGCAAAGGTGAGCGCCGCCAGTGGCGGAAACAGCGAACCGAAGCAGGGGCAGCGGTCGCAGAGTGCGAGGGGCTTTTGCCCCCGAAGCACGATGCGGGTACCGCAACCCGACATTATCGAGCATTTTGGCAACGCAGATGCCGTGCCGCAGTCGCCGAAGCGGTGCTTAAGCCGTCAGGCGGGAATTGTGCGGTGTTGCCTTTATTCTAACGATAAAAACTCAGAATCGATTGAACCATTCAAAACCTGTTCAATGGAAGCCCTGCTCAATGCAAAGTTGCCATGTGCAGCGCCCAGTTCATCCGTATAGTCTTTATACAGGTAAACCCGAATGTTTGCATAATGCGGCTCATACTGGGTGATCACCGGGTGCAGTACCGGGTTTTGAATTTCCACGGTAACGGTACCATCTGCTGCGGTTGTTTTCTGGAATGTCACATCCAGAATGGCACCGATCATATTGTCCGGCATATCCTGCGCATTGATAAAGTTTCCCAGCGAATAGGCAACAAACGACTTATTCTCATTCGTTCCTGTCAGCCACTGCGCCGTCTGCGTCACATGCGGGTGGGTGCCAATGATTAGGTCTGCACCCTGGTCAGCCAGCCATTGGGCTGTTTCACGCTGTGCATCCGTAACTGTATGGCTGCCTTCAACACCCCAGTGGCAGCTGACGACCAGAACGTCACAGTTGGGGCGCATATCCGTGATCTGCTTTTCAATCACATCCCTCTGGTCCAGATAAACCACGCCGTATTCACTGCCGGACGGCGTTGGCAGGCCGTTGGTCATCTCCGTATAAGAAAGATAGCCGATGGTAACGCCGTTTACTGTCTGGTACACATAGTCATCATAGGTTTCCAGATTATAAAACCCCATGGACACCACATCATCCGGCATAGCCGCCCAGTGTGCCATCGAAGAGGCAATGCCGCCAGCGCCTTTATCATAGCTGTGGTTGTTGGAAAGGCTGAACACCCGGAAGCCAACATTATACAGCGCATTGGTAATATCCCCAGGCGTAGAGAACATCGGGTAACCGGAAGGTTCATAATCATCATTGACCAGCGTTTCCTGGTTGAGCCAGTTCACATCAAACCCGGCGTAAAAATCCCGCAGATTTTCATAGGCAGGGATAAAGTCATAGTGGCCATCACTGCCGCGCGCCCCGGCCTGGTTGTAAATGCCCTCGTGGATCAGGTTATCCCCGGTTGCAGAAAAGTGTACTGTCTGTACGACCGGTTCCGGTTCAGGTGTTGGCGCGGGCGTCTGTGTCGGTTCTGTCTGTGCCTGGACTTCTTCGGTGCTTTGTGCTGTGCTTACCGTGGCTTTTGCACTGCTTTGACCGTTCCGCATGGATTCTACCAGCAGGGAGCCAACCAACACACCGCACACGCCAAGTGCAATTACTGCGCACGCAGCAGCTTCATGGGACCTTAAAGACATTGCATTTTCCCCTTGAGCATATCCGTCATGGTGTAGTAACCCGGCTCACACCCATCCAGGAAGAGTGCTGCTTGTACAGCGCCATCGGCAAACACACCGCGGCTCTGGGCCACATGGCTGATGGTCACAACCTCTTCCGGGCCGCAGAACAGCACATCATGGTCGCCCACAATGCCGCCGCCGCGCACGGAGCTGATGCCCAATTCCTGCGTGCCGCGCTTCTGGCGCACAGCGTGGCGGTCATAGACATACTCATATTTGCCGCCAGCTTCCTCGTTGATGGCATTTGCGATCATCAAAGCGGTTCCGCTGGGGGCATCCAGCTTGTTGTGATGGTGCTTCTCCACAATTTCGATATCAAACTCGCCATCAAACAGCTTGGTCGCACGGCGGGCCAGCTCGATCAACACATTTATGCCAACCGACATATTGGCGCTGCGGAACACCGGCACCTTCTCGCTGGCCTGTTCCACCACAGCCTCGTCCTCTTTGCTCAAACCGGTCGAGCAAAGCACGCAAGGCATACCATGTGCCGCGCAGAACTGTGCCGCGTGCACCGTACCGGCAGGGGAAGTAAAATCAATTACGATTCCCTTTGCCTCCGGCAAATCTTCCAGCGAAGCGTAAACCGGGATATCCCCGATCTGACCGGCTTTCTGGTCCACACCGGCAACAATGCGGCAATCGCTGCGGGCAGAGATCTTTTCCACAAGGGTATGGCCCATACGGCCGTTAATGCCCTGAATAATCAAATCCGTCATCTTAATTTGGTTCCTTCCTTTTCCAAAGCACAGGCCCGCGGCGCCGCAACAAATCCGCGGTACTGCGGGCCTGGTCGTGATTATTTTATTTCAGAACGCCGTAAGCCTTCATCTCATTTTCCAGGGACTGCTGCACGGCAGCCGAAGGCTCCACCAGAGGCAGGCGCAATGGACCCGCATTCCAGCCCAGGCGGTTCATTGCCCATTTGACCGGGATGGGGTTTACATCAGCAAACAGGGCATGGCACAGCGGCAGCGCTTTCAGCTGCAGTTCCAGGCTCTTTGCCGTGTCACCGGAAAACCATGCGGCACAGATATCGTGTGCCTGCTGCGGCGCAACATTGGAAAGCACACTGATGACGCCCTTACCACCCAAGGACAAGATCGGCACAATCTGGTCATCGTTGCCAGAATAAATGTTCAGTTCCTCGCCACACAGGGCTGCAACATCCGCAACCTGGGAGATATTGCCGCTGGCTTCCTTTACAGCATTTACATTGGGCAGCTTGGCAAGCTCCGCCAGTGTGGCGGGCTGCAGATTCACACCGGTACGGGACGGAACATTGTAAATGATGCAGGGCAGGGTAACGGCATTTGCAATGGCCGTATAGTGGGCAATTAGGCCCGCCTGGCTGGTTTTGTTGTAATAAGGGGTAACCAGCAGCAGGGCATCTGCACCGGCTTCCTCGGCCTCTTTGGAGATCTCAATGGCAAAGGCCGTATCGTTGGAGCCCGTGCCCGCAATAACAGGAACGCGCTTTGCGGTATGCTTCACAGCAAAACGGATGCACTCCACATGCTCTTCGTGGCTGAGCGCTGCGGATTCACCCGTGGTGCCGCAGATCACAATGGCATCCGTGCCGTGTGCAATCTGATCATCAATAATGCGGCCCAGTTCCTCAAAGTTGACGGTTCCGTCTGCGTGCATGGGGGTAATGATGGCAACAGCAGCACCGGTAAATACAGGTTGTTTCATAGGGAATGCTTCTCCTTCAATCTAGGGGATGATTAGTCAAAATAGCCCTTAACGGCCAACAGTTCTGCCAGCAGAACTGCACCGCCTGCTGCGCCGCGCAGCGTGTTGTGGGACAGGCAGACAAACTTGTAATCGTACTGGGTATCCTCACGCAGGCGACCAATGCTGACAGCCATGCCGTTTTCAATCATGCGGTCCAGCTTGGGCTGGGGGCGGTCATCTTCTTCAAAGTAATGCAGGAACTGTTTGGGTGCGCTGGGCAGGTCCAGATCCTGCGCCGGGCCATGAAATTCTTTCCAGGTTTTCAGGATTTCTTCTTTGGTGGGCTTTTTATCAAAGCTTACGAACACCGCGCCCATGTGGCCATCGGATACCGGTACGCGCAGGCACTGGGCCGTAATGGAAGGTGCAGTTGCGGGCACAATCTTATCGCCATCAATGTGGCCCCACAGCTTCAGCGGCTCCTGCTCACTCTTTTCTTCTTCACCACCGATGTAGGGAATCACGTTATCCAGGATATCGGGGAAAGTCTCAAACGTTTTGCCAGCGCCGGAGATTGCCTGATAGGTGCAGACCAGGCACTTGGTTACGCCGTAATCCTTCATCAGCGGGTGCAGGGCAGGCACATAGCTCTGCAGGCTGCAGTTGGACTTGACGGCAATAAAGCCGCGCTTGGTGCCCAGGCGCTTGCGCTGTGCGGGGATGATTTCCAGGTGGTCTGCATTGATTTCAGGCACTACCATCGGAACATCCGGTGTCATGCGGTGTGCGCTGTTGTTGGAAACCACAGGGCATTCTGCCTTGGCGTAAGCTTCTTCCAGCGCTTTGATTTCGTCCTTTTTCATGTTGACTGCACAGAACACAAAATCCACCTGTGCAGCAACTTCTTCCACCTTGGAAGCATCCAGAACCACCATCTTTTTGACTGCTTCCGGCATCGGTGTTTTCATCAGCCAGCGGCCGCCGACAGCATCCTCATAGGTCTTGCCTGCGGAGCGTGCCGATGCAGCCAGAGCCGTAAGCTTAAACCAGGGATGATTTTCCAGCAGGGTAATAAAACGCTGGCCCACCATGCCAGTTGCACCAACAACGCCAACTTTGTACTGTTTCATCTTAAACTGCCGTCCTTTCCTCCAGAAACCCCAACGCACATTTGGGGGATTCTGCTTCTGTTCCCAGCCCCATACCATTACCTATATGCAGCTGCCGCCGCAGGTTTGCAGGGGGTAAGCACAAACCTGCCGCCGCATTCAAGCCATTTTGCTGCCAAACACGAGATAATAAAAAAACCGGCTTGAAAACCGGCACAAAATGCAATATAATGATACATTGCATGAGCACAGCGCAACACGTTAATCCTAACGTGACAGTCCCGCCCCTGTTCGGCTGCGGGCCCAGGAACGATGCGTGCCGTGCACCGCCTTCGGCGGACGTCCCTTTCCATTCCCCACAAGCCTTTGGCTGGCATAAAAGGGAATATACTGATGAAATCCGCGCCTCTGTGCCGCATGGCAGCTGCTGTAAGATACAATCGCCGCCTGCATGCCTCAATAATAGCATTGCGCGGCCAACTTGTCAACGCAAAAAGGAAGCAAAACAATGTTAAAGAAAGATTTTTGGTATGACCTGCCCAAAGAACTGATTGCCCAGGAGCCCGCTGACCCGCGTGACAGCGCCCGCCTGATGGTGCTTGACCGCAAGAATGATACGATTGAACACCGCATCTTCCATGACCTGCCGGAATACCTGAACGCCGGAGATGTGCTGGTCGTCAACAATTCTAAGGTTCTGCCTGCCCGCTTGATGGGTGTTAAAGTGCCCACCGGCGCCGTGTGCGAGGTTCTGCTGCTCCGCCAGGCCCACGGTGACACCTGGGAATGCTTGGCCCGCCCCGGCCGCCGGATGCAGGCTGGCACCAAGCTGAGCTTTGGCGACGGCTCCCTGACGGCCACAGTAGACGAGACCCTGCCGGATGGCAACAAATATGTAACCTTCCAATACGATACCCAGACTTTGTACGAAAAGCTGGATGAGTTCGGCAAAATGCCGCTGCCGCCGTACATCACCCGCCAGCTAGAGGATCAGAGCCAGTACCAGACCGTATACGCCAAAGAGCTTGGCAGCGCGGCTGCCCCCACAGCCGGGCTGCATTTTACCCCGGAACTGCTGGATACCATCCGTGCCAAGGGGGTCAACATTGTGGAAGTGACCCTGCACGTTGGCCTTGGCACCTTCCGCCCTGTCAGCGAGGATAATATTCAGGAGCACCAGATGCACACCGAATGGTACTGCGTGGATGATACTGCAGCCGAGGCCATCAACGCAGCACGCGCCAGCGGCCATCGCGTAATTGCTGTCGGTACCACCAGCTGCCGCACGCTGGAAGCCGTCTGGGCCAAGTACGGCAAGATTGTCCCTTGCAGCGGTACTACCGATATTTTCCTGTACCCCGGTGTAGAGCTGCACGCTATTGACGGCCTGGTGACAAACTTCCACCTGCCGGAAAGCACTTTGATTATGCTGATCTCTGCGTTTTACGGGTATGAGAAAACCATGGCTGCATATAAGGTTGCCGTACAGGAAAAATATCGCTTTTTCTCCTTTGGCGATGCCATGTTCATCCAATAAGCCTGCCTCGCAGAACAGTTGACTTATCCTACTGCTTCCAGTATAATAAAATCACAAAGCGGCGCAGGAAAACACTCTGGCGCCGCATGTTTTTGAACAAAATGAAACAGCAAAACAGGGGAGACCATCATTTATGCCATACCGTCTGATTAAAAAAGAGGGTGCAGCCCGCCGCGGCGAGTTCCAGACTGTGCACGGCACGGTTCAGACACCTGCTTTCCAAAACGTTGCCACTGCTGCCGCGATCAAAGGCGGGCTTTCGGCACATGATTTGAAAGAAATCCGCGCACAGGTCATGCTGTGCAACACCTATCATCTCCACCTGCGTCCCGGTGATCAGGTCGTTGCCGATATGGGCGGCCTGCACAAGTTTACCCGCTGGGACGGCCCGATCCTGACCGACAGCGGCGGATTTCAGGTGTTCAGCCTTGCCAAGCTGCGCCACATTACCGAGGAAGGCGTAACGTTCAACTCTCATCTGGACGGCCACCGCATTTTTATGGGGCCGGAACAGAGCATGCAGATTCAGGCAAACCTTGGCTCCACCATTGCCATGGCCTTTGATGAATGCGTGGAAAACCCCGCTGAATATGATTACGCCAAAAACAGCTGCGCGCGTACCGCACGCTGGCTGCTGCGCTGCAAGGCGGAAATGGCCCGCCTGAAGCACGAGGGCAAGGCCGTGAACCCGGACCAGCTGCTGTTTGGCATCAATCAGGGCTGCACCTACAAAGACCTGCGCGTTGAGCACATGAAGCAGATTGCTGAATATGATCTGGACGGTTATGCAATCGGCGGCCTTGCTGTCGGCGAACCTGCCGAAGTGATGTATGATGTGATCAGCGCGGTAGAGCCTTACGCCCCGGCGGATAAGATCCGCTACCTGATGGGCGTTGGCACCCCCGGCAACATCATTGAGGGCGTGTACCGCGGTGTGGATTTGTTTGACTGCGTTATGCCCAGCCGCAACGCCCGCCATGGCCACCTGTTCACATGGAACGGCATCATCAACATTAAAAACCTGAAATATGAACGTGACGAACAGCCCATTGACCCGCAGTGCGATTGCCCGGTCTGCCGCAATTACAGCCGCGCTTACATCCGCCACCTGCAAAAGGCAGATGAAATGCTGGGTATGCGTTTGGCTGTTATGCACAACCTGTATTTCTACAATCATTTGATGGAGCGGATTCGTGAAGCGTTGGATAACGGCACATTCCAGCAGTTCCATGATAAGTATGTGCATCTTCTGGATTCCAGAATTTAAGCGGATTCCGTGTTTCCTTGCTTTACCCCCTTGCGGTTTATGGCGAAAGCCTGTATAATAATAGAAATACTGTAAAATCAAAATTTAAGGAGTTCCACATTATGATCGAATTTTTGACCGCTGATACTTCCAGCACTGCCAGCCTGCTTGTCACTTTCCTGCCGATGGTTCTGATCCTTGTGTTCATGTACATCATCCTGTACCTGCCCCAGAAAAAGCAGGACAAGAAAGATGCTGCCATGCGCGCTTCCATCGAAGTAGGCGATACCGTTATTACCATTGGTGGTGTTGTTGGCCGCGTTGCTGCTATCAATGATAAGGATGATACCTTTGTTCTGGAAACCACCAGCGACCGTGTGAAGATTCGCTTCCGCCGTTCCGCTATTTCCTCCGTTGAGAAGCTGGACATGGGCAACACTGCAAAAGATACCGCCAAGAAAGATGCTCCTGCCAAGAAGAACTGATTGGTTCTGACTGTATTACCTGAATAACAAACGCCCCTTTTGCATAGTTTGTACCATGCAAAGGGGGCGTTTTCTTTATGTTTGCTGCTAATTCAAGGGCTTCATCTGCCAAACTTCGATCAAGTCATATCTGCAAAGTCCGCAGTAAATCCAGCGGCCATTTATCTTGGCTGCTGATCAAAAGTTTCGGCTGCGGCGTGGGTACCGCCATCCTGCTTTTCGCTTTGGCCGCACAGATTTTTGCCCATACTGCACTCTCGCTGGAACTTGTCAAACCGGCAACCTGTGCCAGCGTGGCGGTGGGGGCTGTTCTTTCCGGCCTCGTTCTTGCGAACGGTATTGCTCAAAAACGGCTCTTATGCGGTGTTTCCGTGGGCGTCTTTTATGCGCTGTGTTTGAGCCTCACTACCGCTTTGAGCGGCAAACCGCTTGTATTTGATCATGTAAACCTCGCCTTACTTGCAGCGCTGCTGTTCGGCGGCACCGCAGGCGGCATGCTGAGTGCATTGGGCGCAGTAGGGAACACTGCGCCCGAACGCTGATGCGCGCCCCGCGACCAGCACCGGCCCCTTACACGCCCAAAAGGGCTCTTAACAGCGGTTCATCCGCCGGTGCGGCTGCTGGCATACAAAAACTTGCGGGCAAAAACGATTTATTCGCTTTCTCTTCTGCGTTTCTGACCGGGTATCTCGCCGGCATTCCGCTCGGCCGGTTTGAGCTCCACGGTGCTTTCACTTCGCTTACAGAGCATGTCATGGCCGCACAAAGTTATACGGCATTCTGGTCTGTCTGGTGCAGTTGGTTTGCCGCGGCATTTTTGCAGGCATCGCTGATTTATCTCTGCGGTTTTCATTTGTGGGGCAGCATTTTTATGGGGGCTTATTTTGCGTTCAAGGGCACTGTATTAGGTGTGTGCGCTTCCGCCATTTATGCGTCCGGCGGGGCACGTGCGCTTGTTGTTTATTGGCTCCTGAACTGCCTGCCGGAGCTTGTGCTGTCGGCGTTCATGCTTTGGCTTGCGCATAGTTCGTGCAGGGTAAGTCAAAGCCTGTCCAGCATTGTTTTTTCCGGCTGCCGTTGTGCGCTCAACGGCGCAATCCGGCGCTTATCTGTACATTATCTGCTTTGCCTGCTAGGGTGCGCTGTCAGCAGCTTTATGTTTTCCGGTTCAGCTGTCCTCTTCGCCAGTGTCCTGCTTTGAATCCGTCATCGCTTTGGACTGCGGTGCAATATAGCCAGTATCCGCAAGGGGAGAGGCTTCCACCGCCTGTTTCAACTGCTGCTGGTTGATATGGGTATAAATCTGCGTCGTGGATACATTCTCGTGCCCCAGGATTTCCTTGATGGCCAGCATATCCACACCGCCCTGATACATGAGTGTAGCGGCGGTATGGCGCAGTTTATGCGGCGAATAACCCATATTGTCCAAGCCCGCTGATTTCAGGCAGTTGGCAACAATCTGCTCCACACGGCGCGCTGTTAAGCGTCTGCCAGTCTTTTTGGATACAAAAAGTGCTTCTTTGTCCCGCAGGTTGTTTAGCGCAGCCCGCGCGGGCAGGTAATGCTCCAACGCAGCCTGGCACGCGGTGTTCAGGTACACCAGGCGTTCTTTGTTTCCTTTGCCGGTAATTTTAATGGTATCGTCCTTAAAATCGCCAAGATTGATTGTGATCAGTTCCGCCAAGCGCATACCGCAATTCAGGAAAAAGACAATAATACAGTAGTCCCGTTCATAAAAGTCACTTTGTATATTTTTTAACAGCCGTATGCTTTCACTGGCACTCAGATATTTGGGCAGGGATTTCTTTGGGCTGCCAAGGTTGATATTATCCGTTGGATTTTCGCTCAGTTCATTGATCTGGTGGCAAAGGTAGCCAAAAAAGCCGCGCAGAGCGCTCAGCTTGCGAGCACGGGCCTTGGCACCGTTATCATTACTGCGGGCGTAATCCAGGTAATTGATAATATCCCGTTTGGTAATGGTGCTGATCTGGCGTTTGGTAATATGGGTCAAGTCAATTTCTTCCGGCGGTGTATCTGGCTGCGCAAGGTTCCAAACCATCATCATATAGCGGAAGAAACCGCGCAGGTCCAGATAGTAACCGTTAATGGTGCGCGGCGAACGCAGCTTGACAACATCCAGATAATGCAGATAATCCATAACAAGATCCGGAATATCCGTATACGGCGCATGCCGGTTTGGGTGCGCCACATCAATGTATGTACTCATTATCGTGAGTAAAGCCCTCCTCCACATTTCGCTAAACTCACATTTAGCGAAATTACATGTTATGCAAAAACACACGAAATCCTGCACCCGCTTGTAGATAGATTCAAGATTTCGTGTGTCCTCTGCATGCCAGTAGCTCCTGGTTTTATTCTTCTTTCCGTTCGCTCTTTTATTTGCCTATTTTTATTTTATTTACTTATTTATTGCGATGTTCATCCAATAGGTCTATCGCAGCCATCACCATGGCATATCATTCGATACCAAATTCAGCCTTTTATCAATCTTCGTCATCACCCAAATTATCTACACGGCCCTGGCCCTTAATATAAAACGGCTCGCTGCCGCGCATGCCTTGCTGGCCCAGCGGCGAAGTAGAAATCGTGATGTTCAGGTTCATCTTTTTCTCATTGCTGACCAGGAACGGGCGCGCTGCATCGCCTGCGGCTTTGAACAGTGCATCGTCCTTGGGTGCATCCAGAACCAAAAGATAACTCTTGGTTGCTCCGTTGATCACCATGATCTGCAGGTATGCGGCTCCCACCATCGGGTACTTTTCCAACTCGGCACACAGCGGGTTGACCAATTCATCCGGGTATACCGAAGGCTCCACGATCGTCACCTTATCGCCGGGCTTGATCTGTGCATTGCGCTGGGCTGCCTGCTGCGCGGCGGTCTGCTTGATTTTTTCCAGCATCGCATTGCGCTGTTTCAGCAAAGATGCAACCATATCCGAGTTAAAGCGCAGGTTATCCGTGAACGGGTTCAGCACAAAACCTGCCACATGGTCGTTACCGTTCAGCATCCGGGCGTAATCATCAAAGCGCAGCAGCATAACCTGACCAGCGGGCTTATTCTGCCACTTATCCAGTTCTTCTGCATCGGTGAATGCGGTAAAGAAAGACTTTCCATCACCAGATTTCAGCAGCGCAAAGGTCACCTTGGTGTCTTTTGGCAGCTGGATTCGCCCATTTTCGTCCGGTTTAGGAGCGTTTTCGCCAATTTCAATCTTAGCCGGTGCAAGGAATACACCGCGCATCATCAGGTTGATAACCGCATTAAAGTTCTGCGGATTGTTTTCCTCACGCAGGGCCGCAGCAGCCCTTTTCAGCGCTGCATTATCAATTTTCGGCGGTTTGGGTGCTGCCGGGGCTGCATTCTGTGCCGGGGTCGTATTCTTTTCCTGTTCGCTCATGATATACTCCTCTTGGTTTGGGTCGCTGCCCATACCTTATTATTTATTGATTTTGATTGCATTGATGGCTTCCCGCAGGTATGCAACGCCCACCAGGCGCAGCCCCGGGAATTGCGCAGCATCCAGCATGTTCAGGTTATGTTTGGGCACAATGGCGGTATCAAAGCCCACGCGCTGGGCCTCCCGCAGGCGGGTTTCCAGGTGCGGCACGCTGCGCACTTCCCCGCCCAGACCCACTTCACCAATGGCCAGTGTTTTTTCAGGTACAGGCAGATCCAGCAGACTGGACGCCATTGCCAGGCAGACCGGCAAATCGCAGGCAGTCTCGTCCAGTTTCAGACCGCCAATGATGTTGATATACACATCCTGGTTGCCAAACACATAGCCCGCGCGCTTTTCCAGCACGGCCAGCAGCAGATACATACGGTTATAGTCAAACCCGCTTGCCGTGCGTCGTGGGCTTGGAAACGCCGTTTTCGTTACAAGTGCCTGAATCTCGCTCAGTACTGGCCGCGTACCTTCCATCACGCAGGCAACGCAGGTACCGGAAATGCCAATCGGCCGCCCTTCCAGCATGACCTGCGAGGGGTTTTCGATTTGTTCCAATCCCTTGCCGGTCATATCAAACATGCCGATCTCATTGGTGGAGCCGTAACGGTTCTTCACGGCGCGCAGCACGCGGTACGGCAGGGTCTTGTCGCCCTCAAAGTACAGCACCGTATCCACAATGTGCTCCATGACTTTGGGACCCGCAATGGCACCGTCTTTGTTGACATGGCCGACAATAAAGGTCGGTATCTCATTCGTTTTTGCCACATTCAAGAAGCGTGCCGAGCTTTCCTTGACCTGGCTGACCGTGCCGGAGGACGACGCTACATCCGTGCAGCGCATCGTCTGGATGGAGTCGATCACTACAAGATCCGGCTTCATCTGTTCAATCAGCCCGCAGATTTCATCCACATCGCTTTCCGCCACAATGGAGATATTATCCTGCGGCACATCCAGCCGAACGGCACGCAGCTTGATCTGCCGTACGGATTCTTCGCCCGTCACATACAGAACCGAGCGCGTCCGGCTTACTTCGCCGCACAGCTGCAGCAGAATGGTAGATTTGCCGATGCCCGGTTCGCCGCCAATCAAAATCACACTGCCCAGCACAATGCCACCGCCCAACACGCGGTCCAGCTCTGCAATGCCGGTTACAATGCGGCTTTTTTCTTCGGTCGTGCTTACGTTTTTCAGTTTCAACGGTTTCAGGCTGGTCTGACCCGTCACACGTACCGGCGCGGCAGCGCGACCGGAAGAAGACTTTGCCGGTTCTGCCACCACATCTTCGGTCATCGTGTTCCATGCACCGCAGGACGGGCAGCGGCCCAGCCAGCGGGGACTGGTTTCGCCGCACTGGTTGCACACATAAATTGTTTTCAGCTTATCTTTTGGCATTGTTGCTCCCCCGGCCGCATTTTTCGTACCCTTTTATTATATCCTAAATCTCGTGTGGGGGCAAGGTATGCGCCAAAAATAAAGCGGCAGGCTGCCGCCCGGTGTGCCGGGGATGCAGCAGCCTGCGCGCTCATTTTATAAATTCAGACAATCAAAGCATTACCTTGTGGTAGGTCTTTTTCCCCTTTTTGATCACAACACCATTCTGGAGTTGCTCAACCGTCAGACCAAAGGTCGGGTCGGTCACTTTCTCGCCGTCCACCAGAACGCCGCCCTGCTGTACCAGCTGGCGGGCTTCACGGTTGGAACCGCACAGCTTGGCGCCAACCATGGCAGCCAGCAGGCCAACCTTACCGTCCTTGACCAATGATGCGGCATCCAGCTGGGTGGTAGGCATGTTCTCGTGGTCGGCTACGCCGCTGAACAGCTGGCGGGCTGCACTCTGGGCCTTTTCAGCTTCCTCGGCACCGTGCACCATGCTGGTCAGCTCGTAAGCCAGGATTTCCTTGGCCTTGTTCAGCTGCTCGCCTTCCCAGTGGTCCATCTCATCGATCTGCTCCAGCGGCAGGAAGGTCAGCATGCGGATGCACTTGAGTACATCAGCATCGCCGACATTGCGCCAGTACTGGTAGAACTCGAACGGGCTGGTCTTGTTGGGGTCAAGCCAAACAGCGTTGCCGGCGGTCTTACCCATCTTTTTGCCCTGGCTGTCGGTCAGCAGCGTGATAGTCATGGCGTAGGCATCCTTGCCCAGCTTGCGGCGGATCAGCTCGGTGCCGCCCAGCATGTTGCTCCACTGGTCGTCGCCGCCAAACTCCATGTTGCAGCCGTAATTTTGGAACAGGTGGTAGAAGTCGTAGCTCTGCATGATCATGTAGTTGAATTCCAGGAAGGACAGGCCCTTCTCCATGCGCTGCTTGTAGCATTCGGCGCGCAGCATGTTGTTCACGCTAAAGCAGGGGCCAACTTCACGCAGCAGCTCAATGTAGTTCAGGTTCAGCAGCCAGTCAGCGTTGTTCAGCATCATGGCCTTGCCTTCGCCAAACTCAATAAAGCGCTCCATCTGGCGCTTAAAGCACTCGGCGTTATGGTCAATGTCCTCTTTGGTCAGCATTTTGCGCATGTCGGTACGGCCAGAAGGGTCGCCGATCATGGTGGTGCCGCCGCCAATCAGGGCAATGGGTTTGTTGCCTGCCATCTGCAGGCGCTTCATCAGGGTCAGGGCCATAAAGTGGCCGGCGGTCAGGCTGTCGGCTGTGCAGTCAAAGCCGATGTAGAAAGTAGCCTTGCCGTTGTTGATTACTTCCTTGATTTCTTCCTCGTCCGTTACCTGGGCAATCAGGCCGCGGGCTTTCAGTTCGTCATAAATGGTCATGGGGTTGCATCCTCCTTGGTTTGTGCGGCAAGAGCAAAAAATAAAACGCCCCTGCCAAATGTTGAATTTGGCAGAGGGCGATCAAATACGCGGTACCACCTCTGTTTGCCCGTGCCTCGCGGCGGCGGGCCTTCGCGGGTGCGGCAGTCAAAGTGTACAACTGCGACACCCAAACGCTGTAACGTGCGCACACGGCCCAGCCTAACAGCCTTTAATTAAAGGCGTTCAGCCTGCTGCTCAGGGATGTATTCACCGCTTTGCCTGCCAGTCCCTTACACCAACCGGGGCCTCTCTTTCGCATACAGCAAAACAGTTACTCGTTCCCGTCCTTGCATTTAACTGTTTACTAAATTAGCATATGTTTCCGCTTTTGTCAAGCGTTTGGCAGCAGCTTATTTTTCGATCTGCTTTTCATAGAACGTGATGGACAGTGAAACGCTGATATCATTATTGACCGAAAGATTCTCGTTGGCCGAAACCGCGATCTGTTCAATCGCGCAGCGAAAGCGGCAAAGGAGGCCTTTTGACCTTTTTTACTTGCCGCAGCAGTTTTAATCATGTTCATCTCCACCATGGCAGACCGCTACAGGCTGCCGTGAATTATTCGTTGTTATTCTAGCCTATTTCATCTGTTTTGGCAAGCATTCATTTCCTACTCGTGCAGCCCCGCCGGGCATACGCATTCATACGTTGGCCCTGCGGAGCTGTGTTATTTTTTATTCAATTATAACTGCATCCGGTTACGGTTCAAGACTGCCATGCAACTCAACTGTTTTGCGCTGCATTATAGCTTGCCAAGCGCTCCTCAAAATCCTTTTCTGCATCCTGCACAGTGGTCAGGTCGCCTGTTGCGATATTCCACAGAGTATCATTAAAGGCGCTATCAATCAGTTGCAATGCTCCTATCAAGGTCATGGTCAATGCAGCTGTTCTCCAACAGCTCAAACATGGTTTCAAACTCCAGGTCAATAATAGTAATCCGTTGTTTCAAACAAAACCACATCCGATTTTTCTGCCGCTGTCACAATCGCATCCAACTGTTTATTACAGCCATCAATTTTGGAATAGCTGATAGTAAATGTTGGGGTAAATCTTGTTCCAGTCCAGCGCAACAGCTTCAAAGTTGGACCAACTGCCGTAAACAGTCAATTCCTGCTGTGCAGCGGTATCCATGGACGGAGCAGACCTGCCATTCTGCGCTGCCTGTTCAGGCTGTGTTTCTGCTTTCTGGCATCCGGTCAAAAATATGGCAGCAGACATTCCCGCCGCAAGCAGCAGAGGACATTGTTTTTATAGTTCAATTCCTCTTATTTATCGCAAATTTGCGTATTTCCTCGACGATATTATTGATGGCAACAGGTTTATCAACGATGAAGTCCCCAAGAAAGACTCCGGTCTTTCCCCTGTTTCTATCAGCGTCGGAGTTGCTTTTACTGACCGCAAAAAATCGAGCAGATTCATCTTCAATGATGCTGACAAAGCTCTTTATCTAGTAAAAGAAAACAGCAGACGCGGATGTGCAATCTATTAACGTCTCCTTTTCATTATCATTTGCTCCCAGCTGGTACAAGTTGGGAGCTTTTTTCTTCGTTCAAACATAAAAATTCATATCAGATGTATTTTCATACTGTATTTTAACGTACACTCATAATATTTCTTCATGAATCTTGTCGAAACATATTGATTTTGAGTATATTTTGGGTTAACATTGTAAATAGCTTTTGTTGCATTTGCCAGGCCCTATACATTTCAGAAAGGTCGATGCCGCATGTATCATCCGGCTATGGAACCCCGCCCCGTCAACTGCTCATCTTTTGTACCTTTACTGCGCAGGATGAGCTATCTCATCCTCAAACGTGGGTTTGATCTTGTATTTTCTTTGGTTCTGCTTGTTACCTGCGCGCTGCTCATGGCTGTGATTGCGCTTGTTGTTTGGCTGGATTCCCCCGGCAAGATCATTTACACACAAATACGGCTTGGATACGGCGGGAAGCCTTTTACTATCTACAAATTCCGTTCTATGCAGCAAAGCACTGCCCCGGATGATGCGAAGTGGACCAGCGAAAACGACACACGCATTACCCGTGTTGGCCATATCCTGCGCCTGACCCACCTGGACGAACTGCCGCAGCTGCTCAACATCTTTATGGGCGAAATGAGCTTTGTTGGCCCGCGCCCCGAACGCCCCACTGTTTATGACGACCTTGACGGCAAAGTCGAGAACTTCCGCAGCCGTATGCAGGTTATGCCGGGCCTGACTGGTTACGCGCAGGTCAATGGCGGCTATGATTTGAACCCTGCAGAAAAGCTCAAATATGATTTGATCTATATCAATCACTGCTCTGTACTGTTTGACCTTTGGTGCCTGCTAAAAACAATACCTGTTGTTTTTACAATGAAAGGCGCAAGGTAATATATTTTTGCCGGAAAGCAAAACGCCCCGTAAGCATTTTGTTATGCACGCTTACAGGGCATGAGACTTTCATATCGTCACTTATTTTT
Organism: Candidatus Cibiobacter qucibialis; assembly: GCA_004000625.1. Taxonomy (GTDB): domain Bacteria; phylum Bacillota; class Clostridia; order Oscillospirales; family Ruminococcaceae; genus Gemmiger; species Gemmiger qucibialis. Next base: position 23,252 of record SAUS01000043.1, read on the forward strand.
ATGGGGAATCAACTACCGCACAAAATCCAAGGGGCTATATACAGAAAAACTCCCGCGAGCGACCTGCCTGCGGGAGTTTTGGAGGTGACGGGCAGATTTGAACTGCCGAATGAGGGTTTTGCAGACCCTTGCCT
>SAUS01000044.1 GCA_004000625.1 Candidatus Cibiobacter qucibialis
ATCAGGCTCGAACTGACGACCTCTAGCGTGACAGGCTAGCGTTCTAACCAACTGAACTACCGGGCCACATGGTGGAAGTTAACGGGCTCGAACCGCTGACCCTCTGCTTGTAAGGCAGATGCTCTCCCAGCTGAGCTAAACTTCCACAAAATGGAGCGGCCGACGAGGCTCGAACTCGCTACCTCCACCTTGGCAAGGTGGCGCTCTACCAGATGAGCTACGGCCGCATGGCGGAGAGTTTGGTTTTGTCGCGCTCTCTCCGGGCGACGAATGCTATTATATGGCATTCGATGTAAAAAGTCAAGCTTTTTTCGCCTATTTTTTCAAAAAGTCATACGTTTACTGCTTTTCTACGGTGTCCGGCCAGTTTTTCAGCAGGTCATTCAGGTCTACTTTGTACTGTTTGCCGCAAAACTGGCAGTTGACCTCGGCAATGGGGTCTTCATCGCGCAGTTTTTCCACCTCTTTTTTGCCAAGGCTGCGGATGGTGCGCTCCACGCGGTCCAGGCTGCAATCACAGCAATAGTCAATGCGGGTGGAATCCAGCAGTTCGGGGTTAAAGCCGTCCAGCGCCATATTCAGGATATCGGGAATACTTTTACCCTGCTGCAGCAGGGTGGTAATGCCGGGCATTGCGCCGATATTCTTTTCCAGGCGGGTGATCTCATCCTCGGTTGCGCCGGGCATGAGCTGCACGATAAAACCGCCCGCGCACTGCACCGTCAGATCCGGGTTGACCAGAACGCCCAGCGCGCAGACCGTTGGTGTCTGCTCACTGATGGCAAAATAGTTGGTGATATCCTCGGCAATCTCACCGGAAACCAGCGGCACCTGGCCGATATAGGGTTCCCGCATACCAAGGTCGCGGATCACATCCAGCGTGCCATCCTTACCCACGGCAGCGCCGACGTTCAGGTGGCCGTCCGCGCGCGGGGGCAGCTCCACGATGGAGTTTTCGACATAGCCTTTTACATCGCCCGCGCCGTTGGAAACGGCCAGAATACGGCCCGCCGGGCCGCCGCCCTTGATCTGTACGGTGACAGAATCAGAATCCGATTTGAGCATCTGGCCCATCATGGCAACACCGGTCAGCAGGCGGCCCAGGGCTGCGGTGGTAACGGCGCTGGTTTTGTGCAGCTGCTCCATTCGGCGCACAATGGCGGTGGAATCAATGCCATAGAACAGGATGCCGCCGTTTTCCGAAATGCCGCGCAGCAGGTTGCTGCTGTTTTCATTTTTTGTTTCACACATAGAATCAATGACCTCCCGAAGCAGGGGTGCGGCGGCTAGGCCGGGGTGCCGTCTGCTTCCTGTGTATACTGCTTGACTGCCGTGATGATCCAGCGCTGGCTGTCCGGCCGGACAGGGCCAAAGCTTTCGCCATCGGCAATTTTGACCGGGTCAAAGCCGTATCTGGTTAGCAGCGCTTTGACGGTATCAAGCGGGTAGCTGTATTCCGAGAAAGATTCATGGAAGTCTTCCCCGGTATCTTTATAGTGGATATCAATGCTGAGGTCCACGCGACCTGTCTGTGGGTCATAGCGGTTACTCCAGCGGCAGGCGGCGTCATCCTCATCAAAATCAAAAGTCTGGCCGGAAAGCACTTTTTCATGCTTATAGGGTGTGTTCAGGTCAAACACAAAAACGCCGTCTTTTTCCATAAAGAACGCGGCTTTTGCGATGGCCTTTTCAAAGTTTTCCAGCGGACCGATGTGGTTATAGGTATCGAAAGTGGAAACCGCGGCGCGGATGGTCCCGTACAGTTCCAGCTGCAAAAGGTCCTGGCACAGCAGCATGGGGTTGGTCAGCGGCAGGCCAAGGGCATCGGCTTTGTCCCGCAGGACGCTGAGCATCTCTTCCGAAACGTCAATGCCGATCATATCGTACCCAGCCTGGGCCAGCATCAAGGTCAGCTCGCCGGTGCCGCAGCCGAAATCCGCCACAATGCCATCCTGGATGCCGTGGGCTTTCAGCTCCCCGGTCACATAGGCGAACAGCGCATCATAATCGGCTGCGCCGTTGAACTCGTCATAAAAATAGGCAAATTCCTGATACGCCATGGTTTAGGCCTCCGGTGCCAGGCAGGCATCCAGATACTGGCGCAGTTCTTCGACCCCGGTCCCCTTTTCGGCGCTGGTCAAAAACACCTGCTTGCAGCCATAGGGGGCGCAGGTGATGCGGAACTCTTCCAGCTGGGCGGTCATCTCAGATTTTTTGAGCTTATCCGCCTTGGTCAGCGCCACAACAAAGGGAATCCGGTGGAAGTGCAGGTATTCCATCATCTGCACATCGTCCGCGCTGGGAGCATGGCGGCTGTCCAGCAGCTGCACCAGCACATTCAGCGCGCGGTCCGCTTCAAAATAGCTGTTGATCAGCTCGTCCCAGCGCTCACGGTCCGCATTGGACACCTTGGCGTAACCATAGCCGGGCAGGTCCACAAAATAGGCGGTATCCACACGGTAAAAGTTGATGGTTGCCGTTTTGCCCGGCGTTGCGCTGACGCGCGCCAGATTTTTGCGGTTGCACAGCCTGTTGATCAGACTGGATTTGCCCACGTTGGAACGGCCGGAAAAGACAAATTCCGGGCGGTCGCTTTCCGGCAGCTGGCTGGAAAGGCCATAGGATGCCTGAAATTCACTGCGATTATAATTCATAAATACAACTCCCTTTTCCGGCTTTTCCGCGTTGCTCACATCACGGCAGCAGGTTCCTTGGCGGTGCTCTGCTCGGTTGCGATCAGCTGGGTAGCCTGCGGCATGGTGCGTTTGTGGGCAGCGGATGCTGCGGGCAGGATGAGTGCATGTTTGAGCACCTGAGAAAGGTCACTGACGGGGATGAACTTGACGGCCTTTTTGACCTCCTCATCCACCTCGTACAGGTCGGGCTTGTTGGCTTCGGGGATGAGCACGGTGGAAATGCCCTCGCGGAAGGCTGCCATGCTCTTTTCTTTCAGGCCGCCGATGGGCAGAACATTGCCGTGCAGGGTGATTTCGCCCGTCATGGCAAGGTCGTGGCGAACCGGAATCTCGGACAGCGCAGAAATCAGCGCGGTGGTCAGGGTGACACCGGCGGAGGGGCCGTCCTTGGGTACAGCGCCTTCGGGGGCATGGATATGGATATCGGTGTTCTTGAACTTATCCGGCGCAATGTGGTAGGTTTCGGCATGCACGCGGGCATAGGTCAATGCCAGGTGAGCGCTCTCTTTCATTACATCGCCCAGGCTGCCGGTGATCTCCACCTTGCCGGAGCCGCTGGGGATGATGGAAACTTCGATAGGAAGCATCTCTCCGCCCACACTGGTCCAGGCCAGGCCGTTGGCAATGCCAACAGCATCGGTGCGGGAAATAAAGGTCGGCTTGACCTTTTCGGGACCGAGCATTGCTTTGACCATGGCAGGGGTAACATTGATCTTATCTTTCTCCCCTGCGGCGATCTTTTGAGCGCACTTGCGCAGCACGGCGGTGATGGTGCGCTCCAGAGTACGCACGCCGGCTTCGCGGGTGTAGCCATCAATAATCTCATACAGCGCCGCCGGGGCCATGGTAACGCGGGATTCCAGGCCGTTATTTTTGAGCTGTTTGGGCAGCAGATGGCGGCGGGCGATGTTGAACTTTTCCACGCGGGTATAGCTGGGCAGTTCAATCACATCCATACGGTCATACAGCGGGCCGGGAATGTGGGAAGCATCGTTGGCGGTGGTGATGAACAGCACGTTGCTGAGGTCAAACGGGATATCAAGATAGTTATCCTTAAAAGTCTTGTTCTGTTCAGGGTCCAGCACTTCCAGCAGGGCGCTGGAAGGATCGCCGCGATAGTCCCCCGCCAGCTTGTCGATCTCATCCAGCAGGATGACCGGGTTGGAGGACTTGGCGGTATTGATGGCGCTGATGATGCGGCCGGGCATTGCGCCGATGTATGTACGGCGGTGACCGCGGATCTCGGCTTCGTCATGCACGCCGCCAAGGCTCATGCGGGCAAAGTTGCGGCCCATGCAGGCGGCAACGGAGCGCGCAATGGAGGTTTTGCCGACACCCGGAGGGCCGACCAGGCAGATGATCTGGCCCTTGACATCCGTATTGAGCTGGCGGACGGCCAGAATTTCCAGAATACGCTCCTTGACCTTTTCCAGACCGTAATGGTCATGGTCCAGCACCTTGCGGGCGTGGGCCTGGTTCAGATCGTCCTTGGTAAAGGTGTGCCAGGGCAGGCCGATGACGGTATCCAGATAGCTGCGAATCACGCTGATTTCGGCCTGATTGCCGGCCATTTTGCCAAGGCGCTCGCATTCTTTCAGCAGCTTTTCCTCGCTGGCGGCATCCAGGTGCAGGTCCTGAATCTTCTGGGCATACTTTTCCGCTTCGGCGCGGGTATCCTCGGCATCGCCTAGTTCCTCACTGATGATGTGCATCTGTTCCCGCAGGTAGTAATCGCGCTGGTTTTTATCCATCTGGACGTTCACTTTATCGTCCAGTTCTTTCTCAATGGCCAGCACTTCACATTCCTGGCGCATCACAAGCAGGAGCTTTTCCAACCGGCTGGGGATGGAATTTTCCTGCAGAATGGTCTGCTTGTCCTCATATTTCAGCAGCAGGTTGGCCGGCATGTATTCGCTCAGGTAGAGCGGATTATCCGAGGAGACGATGTTATACACCACATCCTTGGAGATCTGCGGGCTGTAGGAGAGATACTCCTCAAAGCACTCTTTCAGGCTGCGAACCAACGCCTCGGTCTGGGTGCGCTTATCTGGTGCCACACCACGCACGGGAGCGGGGCGGACATCAGCCTGCAGGTATTTGCCACTGGCATCCAAGTCCAGCAATTTGGCACGGGATTTTCCCTCTACCAGTACCTTGACCAGATCTTCGGATACACGCAGCACCTGCTTAATTTCCGAAATGACGCCATAGGCATACAGATCCTGGGCCGTGGGCTCCTCTGTCTCCATATCCTTTTGCGCAATCAGGAAAATATTGCTGTTGGCGTGCATGGCGGCCTCGATGGCGGCAATGGACTTCTGGCGGCCCACCTCAAAGTGGACCACATTATTGGGGAACACCACCAGCCCGCGCAGTGCAACCACCGGCAGGTGCATGGCGTTATGGGCCACACGAACCCTTACTTTTGCTTCTGACATATCTTTCCCTCCCCGGGCCAGCTGGCCGCGGATTTTATTTCAAGTACGGCAATCAGCGCTTTGTTCTGGCGCGTTTGCCATGGTTTTATTTTGCTTTTGCCTGCATCGGGCATTCGTACAGCCCGCGGATGACCGCACTGCCGCAGGCAGGCTGCGGCAGCAGCACATTCAGTGCAGACGGCAGCACCTGGGCTTTCAGCTCCATGACCGGGGCGCACTCGCCGTCGATCGTGGCAATGATGGGGCGGTTGTCCAGCACCTGCATTTCCACGCTGCGGGCACGGTAAAAGGTCATAAAGCTGCGGAACTCCGGCACGATGGTATCGGCATCCTGCATGTGCCGCCCGGCTTTGTATTTGGCCAAAATTCCCGCAACCTGAATGCGGGAGATGGGTTTGACCAGCACAATATCGAGCAGGCCGTCATCCATGGCTGCATAGGGCGCAGCTTGATAACCGCCGCCGTAATAGCCGCCATTACAGATGGCCGCCATCATATAAGTACCGGTATACTCTTTGCCGTCGATCGCAACGCACAGCTTGTGGCCGAAGCGGCTGAGCATAGCCTGTAGAATCGAGAGCGTATAGGCTGCTGTTCCCCCGCATCCCGGCAGCCGCCGGAATTTTGGGATGCCATATGCCACCTGAGCGTCCAGCCCGGCGGCACAGATATCGATTCCGATACCAAGGGATGTTTGCAGCAGATCCACCCGGCAGGGCTGTGCCTGCAGCTGGGCGGCAAAATCTAAAAAAGGCGCTTGGCCCGCCGCGCCGAAGTTGCGCACATAGTCGTTCCCGCTGCCGCAGGGCACACAGCCGACCGCTACATTCGCGCTGCCTGCCGCGCCCTGAACCAGCTCGTTCAGCGTGCCATCTCCACCGCAGGCATACAGCGCCGCCGGGGTACCGGATGCCGCATACTGGCGGGCTGCTTCGCGGGCCTGACCGGCATACTGTGTGACAACAATTTGAGGCTGGGGCAGCTGGAGCTGGCGGGCCGCCGCCTGGATCCGGGGCACAAGCTCTGCGCTTGCATCCCGTTTTCCTGCAACGGGGTTGATGAAAAATACCTGTTCCACCGCGGTGCTCCTTCTGCCCAATGGGAACCGCTTTGCCCATCACGGGGGCAGCGGCTCTTATTTCTGGCTCCAAAAATACAGAATATATTGTATCTGGTTTGGCTGTAAATAGCAAGTGCTTACTACAAGATGTTACAATTTGTGCGGATAAAATTCACAAGATGTTCGATTTTGTCCGATTTGTCCGCTCCATTTTTGCCTGCTGTTATTCGCGCGGGCGGGCCAGGGCATCGCGGCGGAACGCCTGCATGGCGGCTTCGTCCTCAAAGCTGGCAATGTACAGCTGGTCCCCCATTTCGCGGGCCAGAACTTCCGGCAGGCGCGGAGCCGCGTTCAGGCAGGAGCGGTACTTTTTCAGCAGCTCCTCATGCGGCATGCGGTAGCGCAGTTCATCGTGGCGGCCCGCACAGCAGCAGTAGCGGTGGTAACGCGCCAGCGGATGGTGCGCAGCGCCGAATGCCACCATATCGGCCCAAATCTGGTACAGGTCCAGCCCGCCGGCATAGTTGAGCATATCCACCGTATAGCCGCCGGCCGGGCGCATGTTGACTTCCAGCCCCAGGATATCCCCCGCATTGCCCAGGCTGGGCTTGGCGGTTTTCAGGCGGAAAAATTCCAGGTGGAAAAAGCGGCTTTTGGCCCCAAAGGCTTTCAGGGCAGCTTCGCCCATTTTGCGCAGTTCGGGGCTGATTTCCGGTGCAACATAGTACCACATCGGCTTTTTGCCATGGGCAATCTCCATGATGCTGTCCGGCGTAACATGGCTGGCGGCATAGATCGGCTCGGCATTGGCATCGGCCACGCCGTCAAAGGTCACGATCTCACCATCCACAAATTCTTCCAGGATATAGTTGGCCGCATTGGGGCCCTCCTGCTGGAAAAATTTGTTCAACTCGGTTTTATTCTTGAACTTATGGGTGCCGTTTGCCCCCACGCCGTTATCCGGCTTGGCAATGACGGGCCAGCCGACAGTTTTGGCGAAAGCCTGGGCCTCCGTTACATCTGCCGTCACACACCAGCGGGCGGTGGGGATACCGGCTTTCTGGTAGTAGGTTTTCATCACGGATTTGCGCTTAAACTTTTCGATCTCAGCGGATTTAATACCGGTGGTGATATTAAAATCTGTCCGCAGGCGGGCATCCTGTTCCAGCCAATATTCATTGTTGCTTTCTACCCAGTCGATCTTGCCATACTTGAAAGTGAAAAAGCCCATGGCACGCAGCATTTCATCATAGTTTTCCATGTTGTCCACACGGTAATACTCGGTCAGTGCGCTTTTGAGCAGGGCAGGCAGCGTTTCGTAAGGGGCATTGCCAATGCCAAGCACATTTACGCCATTGGCACGCAGGCGGTCACAAAAATTCCAGTAATTTTCCGGGAAATGCGGTGAAATAAAAACAAAATTCATTTTTCCTGTACCCCTTTTCCGGCCGCCGCAACGGCATGAAACTTTATTATTTTGTATAATTTTACATTATATCCACTGTTGCGGCGGGATGCAAGGTGTTTTTCGCCCACGGTGGGTTGCTGCCATGCCCGGCATGGGGCAGATATGGCATGGTTTACGTTGATATTTTACTGCGTGTATATTATAATAAAGTTGTTTTATTGTTTGATATTTAGGGCAACACCGCACAATTCCCGCCTGACGGCTTAAGCGCCGCTCCGGCGGCTGCGGCACTTAGAATTATGCGGTATTGCCTTAGCTTATATCAGCTTTCAAATTTTATTTCTTTGCCCCAAAGGATGTGTTACTACTGGCAAAAAATTCAACTTTACCAAAACTTACCCGCAATGGGCGGTTGTTCCTCGGCGGTGCCCTGCTGGGGGCACTGGTGTTTGTGCTGGTGTTCGGGGTCAGCACACTGGATGTAACCAACGATGCCTTTTGCCGCGGTGGGTATATTGAAAAGGACATCCAGCAGCATTATGCCGGGTGGCTGTTTTACCGCCAAAGCTCCGCTGGCTGGCCGCTTTGCATTGCCCGCGGCATCAACTACCCGGATGGGCTGAGCGTTGCTTATACCGACTCTATCCCGCTGGTGGCTGCCCTGTTAAAGCCGGTTGCCAACCTTGTGGGCGGAACGTTCCAGTATATGGGGTGGTTCACGCTGGTCTGCTTTGCGTTGCAGGGCGGGTTTGGCGCGCTGCTGGCAGGGCTGTTCCTGCCGGGGTGCGCGGCACCGCTTGCGGCGGACCTGCTGTTTGTTACCAGCCCGGTTTTGTTTGAGCGTGTGTTCCGGCATACCTCGCTGGGGGCACAGTTTTTTGTGCTGGCTGCGCTCTATTTTTATTTTGCTGCACGGCGCAAAGGGCAGTATGCCTCCCGCGGGCTGTTTGTGCTGAACGTGCTGGCAGTAGGCATCCACCCCTACTTTCTGCCGATGACCTATGCCATCACGCTGGCGCTGCTGCTGGAATATGCACTGCACAACCGCCAGCTTGCGGGGCCCGGCCTGTACCTTGCTGCCAACTTTAGCGGCACGGCACTGCTGGGCTGGGCACTGGGGCTGCTGTACGGCAGTGCTTCCAGCGGCGGGCAGGCATTGTACGGCTATTTCTGCATGAACCTGAATGCACTGTGGAACCCCGTGGGGGTAAACGGCGTGCTGTACAGTCGGGTGCTGCCCGCACAGAACCAGGTTTACGGCAATTATGATGCCTTTGCCTACCTGGGGCTGGGCGTGCTGATTGCCCTGCCCATTACGGTGGTTTTGCTGCGGCGGCAACTGGGCGGCATGCTGCGCCGTCACTGGGCATTGGCCTGCTGCTGCGCGGTTTTAACGGTGTTTGCCATCAGCAATGTGATTACCGCAAACGGCGCAACGCTTGCCACGCTGCCGCTGCCCGCTTCGCTGATCAAACTGTTTTCCATCTTCCGTTCCAGTGGGCGGCTGTTCTGGCCAATCTATTACCTGCTGATGTTGCTAACCCTTGTGGGCCTTGCCCGGCTGAAAGGCCGCTGGCTGCTGGCGGGTGCTGCCCTGCTGGCTGTGGTACAGGTTTGGGATGTAAGCCCCGGCATGGTGCAGCGCAGTGCGGCAATGCAGCAGGCCATGCAGACCGATGCGTTCCCCACCGAGATGGAGAGTGATTTCTGGCAGGCAGCGCAGCAGTATACGGCAGTTGTCTCAATGGATGAAATTCAAGATGACGCGTTGCATCTGGCCCTGTTTGCCGCGGACAACGGCATGACAACCAACGACCCGTTTGCCGCCCGCTATGATGAAACGGCACTGGCCGCCCAACGGGAAACGCTGCTGGCGGAGCTTGCTGCCGGAACCGTGCGGGAGGATACGTTGTACCTGTTTGCCGAGGAAGGTGCCTTTTTGCAGGCCGTGGAACCGGTGAAGGACAATGCCTGGTGCGGCAGGGTAACGAGTACGGACGGCACATGCAGCTGGTATGTGATTGCGCCGGGGCTGCAGGGGCAGAACTTTGATGCGCTGTGCACCCCCTATGACGAAAATTATCCCCTGCGCCTTGCGGATTACACTGACGCCCTGTGGAACCGCGGTGTGCTGGACGAAACGAAACAGACGGTATGCTTTGCAGATTCCCCCTTTGTGCGCCACAAGCTGGAACATGCCAGTGTGCTGTGCGCCGATGGGAAAGAATACACAATTAAAACGATTGACGACCACGATGCAGGCTGGCTGATGGTGACACTGGATATCCCGGACGCGACCGTTTTGTGGGATAAAGAATTGGAGAGTAAATAATGCAGGAACTACATGTAAAAAGCCTTTTGCCCGTGCGGCTGGACAAATACCTGATGGAGCAGTTCCCTGCCCTGGGGCTGGGGCGGCTGAACAAGGCGCTGCGGGAAAACAAAATTAAGCTGAACGGCAAAAAGCAGCCCCTTGCCACCCGTGTGCAGAACGGCGATGTGATCCGCGTTTACCTGCTGGACGACCAGCTTGGACTGACCTCCCAGGAGGGGCCGGAGTTTTTGCAGGCACGCGCCCCGGCGGAATTTATTTATGAAAACGATGATTTGATCGTGGCCAACAAGCCCGCGGGTATCCCGGTGGATGGCGACGAAGCTGACACCCTGCTGAACCGCGTACTGCGCCGCCTGTATGAGGAAAAGCGGTGGGACGCCGCCCATGAGCCGCGCCTGTGCCACCGGCTGGACACCGGCACCAGCGGCCTTGTGTTGCTGGCAAAGACCGCGGCGGCGGAAGAATTTTTGGTAAACGCCATCAAAGAGCGGTTGATTCGCAAAACTTACCTGTGCGTAACCTTTGGCCGTCCGGTACCACCCGCTGCCACGCTGCACAGCTTTTTAACGAAAGATTCTGTGCATGGCATTGTGCGCATTCTGGACGAGCCGAAATCCGGTGCAAAAGAGATCATTACCGCATATGATACCATTGCCGTCAGCGGACGTTTGGCGCTATTACGGGTGGAGCTGGTAACGGGCCGCACCCACCAGATCCGCGCCCATCTGGCCAGCATTGGCTGCCCGATTTTGGGCGATTCCAAGTATGGCAACAATGCCGCCAACCGGGAGCTGAAGCTGAAATATCAGGCTCTGTGCGCCTGGGAGCTGGCGTTCCCCAAAAAGATCAGCGACCCACAGTTTGCCGCTTTGGCTGGCAAGGTGTTCCGCGCACCCAAGCCATGGTATTACCAGCAGGTACTGGATGGAACGCTGAAATAAGCGTTATGCGCCAGGGAATTGATTTTTCGCATCCTGCATGCTTTTACTGCTTTATGATTGCTGCCTTGCAAATTTAATCACAAGCTCTAACCACATTTTCCTATGGCAACACCGCACAATTCCCGCCTTGCGGCTTAAGCACCGTTCCGGCAGCTGCGGCACGGCATCTGCGTTGCCAAAATGCTCGATAATGTCGGGTTGCGGTACCCGCATCGTGCTTCGGGGGCAAAAGCCCCTCGCACTCTGCGACCGCTGCCCCTGCTTCGGTTCGCTGCATCCGCCACTGGCGGCGCTCACCTTTGCAGCATCCAGTATTATCTGCGCTTTTGGCTTGGCATCTGCCGCACCTCGCTCGCTGTATCGGCACTTAGAATTATGCGGTATTGCCCTATATTCCTGATGGCAGCAATAAGCACAGACACGGAATAGAACAAATAGAAAACCAGCCGCCGGCTTCAGGGATTTTCCCCTGCCCGGCGGCTGGTTTTGGTTTATTTTGCTTTATCCTGCCCGGATAAATATCAGCGGGTCAGCCCGCCTTTGCCGATAAACAGCAGGCGATCAGGCGATGACAAAGTGGTAGATCAGCGACACAGCAATGATGAGCGCACAGACCACTGCGGTGATGGGCGGTGCCCAATGGATGATACGCTCGGCCATTACATCGTCCTCGCTCTCCTCGTCATCGTCCGCATAACGGCCACGGCGGGGTTCTTCGTCATCGTCGCTTTCCTCTTCCTCATCATCGAACATGCGGGTATGCTCGTCCTCTTCATCCTCTTCATCGGCAAACAGATGGCCTTGGGGGACATAGCGGCGCACGCGGTCCATTTCGGCGTTGGTTGCTTCGTCGTCCTCGTCCTCTTCTTCCGGTTCCTGGGCCGGGGCGGGCGGGGTGAACTGTGCGGTGGGCTCCTGGCTGATGGCTGCCTGAGCCGCGGCGGCGGTGGCAGCGGCCTGGGCTGCTGCGGGGTCAACGCCATTGGCCACGGCGTTGATTTCGCGCTGTTGCTGTTCGGCGGCCTGCCGGGCTTCCTCCAGAATGCGGGTCAGGGTTGCCTTGATGTAAGCGCGGTCGCCGCCGCACTCGCTGCAGACGGAAACAGCTTCCTCGTTGGGGTGGAACGCGCCGCAGGCGCAGAACCAGCCGTTTTCGGTATCCTGCGGGACGCAGGTCAGCATCTTATTGTTTGTGCGGGTCTGAAGTGTGCGGGCAATAGAGCCAGGCAGCACACGGGGGGCCTGCAGGCGGACACGCTTATAATTACGCAGATCCACGCCGCGGCCGTTCAGGAAAGCACGGTCCTGCTCAATTTCCACGCTGGAAACCGGCGTATCGCTGACAAACACAGCGTCATCGGCACCAAACAGTTCGCCGGGCTGCACATTGAGCTGCTCATAATAGAAATCATCCTCGCACAGGATCTGACCAGAAGCATCTTTGCACTTGAAGTGGATGATAAAGCCGGTCAGCGGTTCTGTGCCAACATTCTTAAAGGTCAGGCAGACCGCAACTTCACCCGTGACATCCCCTTTCAGCAGCTCAACACGGACAAACTGGACCGGGCTGCCGGCAGTGTAATAATTGGCACGGGATTGCGCCATCAGGGAAAAATTTTGATCCATTGTGTTTCACCTTGCCTCAATTTTCATCAGACGGTTCGGAGGGCTGTTCCGGCGCGGCGGGCTGCTCTGCCGATGCAGAGGCTGCGGCAGGCGCGGGGGTATCCAGCCCAAAGGGTGCCAGGTTTTCGCCTTTCATCAGGGCGTCAAACTCTTCGCCGCTGATCTTTTCGCGTTCCATCAGCACACCGGCCACACGGTGCAGCTCAGTCATGTGCTCGGTCAAAATGCGGCGGGCCGTCTCGTAAGATTCATCCATGATATCACGGATCTCATTATCAATTTCGGACGCCGTATTTTCGGAATAGCCCTTGCCCTGGCCAAAGTCTCGGCCAAGGAAGGTTTCGCCAGGGTCGGTGCCATAAACCACCGGGCCCATGCGCTCCGAGAAGCCATAGCGGGTCACCATGGCGCGGGCGGTATCCGTGGCACGCTGCAGGTCGTTGGAAGCACCGGTGGAGATATCATCCAGCACCAGCTGCTCCGCCACACGGCCGCCCAACAGGCAGACAATGTTCTCGTTCATGGCGGTCTTGGTCACATAGCTGGGGTCTTTTTCCGGCAGATACATGGTAAAGCCGCCTGCCGAACCACGCGGGATAATGCTGATCTGGTGCACGGGATCATGCGTTTTGCAGAAATAGCCGGTAATGGCATGGCCGGCCTCGTGGTAAGAGGTCAGGCGCTTTTCGGCATCGGTCACAACGCGGCTCTTCTTTTCGGGGCCAGCCACAACCTTGATGGAAGCTTCCTCGATTTCGGGTTCGGTGATGGCCTTTTTGCCCTTGCGCGCAGCCAGCAGGGCAGCTTCGTTGACAAGGTTTTCCAGGTCGGCACCGGAGAAGCCCGCGGTGGACTTGGCGATGGTTTTCAGGCTGACATCGGGGCCAAGGGGCTTGTTCTTGGTGTGAACGCGCAGAATCTCCTCGCGGCCCTTCACATCCGGCAGACCAACATAAACCTGACGGTCAAAACGGCCGGGACGCAGCAGAGCCTTATCCAGAATATCGGCGCGGTTGGTGGCCGCCATCACGATAACGCCGTCGTTGGCGTCAAAGCCGTCCATCTCAACCAGCAGCTGGTTCAGGGTCTGCTCGCGCTCGTCATGCCCGCCGCCAAGGCCGGCACCACGCTGACGGCCCACGGCATCGATCTCATCAATAAAGATGATGGAGGGCATTGTCTTTTTGGCTTTTTCAAACAAATCGCGCACACGGGATGCGCCGACGCCGACATACATTTCCACAAAGTCGGAACCGGAGATGGCATAGAACGGAACGCCGGCCTCGCCTGCACAGGCACGGGCCAGCAGCGTTTTGCCGGTGCCCGGAGGGCCGACAAGCAGAACGCCGTGGGGAATGCGCGCCCCCAGGGAGTTGAACTTTTCCGGTGCTTTCAGGAACTGAACCACTTCCTGGAGTTCAGCCTTTTCTTCATCCGCACCGGCAACATCGGCAAAGGTTGCCTTGCGCTGGCCTTCCTGCTGGTCCTTGACCTTGGCACGGCCAACATTCATCAGGCCGCCGCCACCGGCACCGCCGCGGTACATGGACATGAAGAGCAGCACCACGCTGCCGATCATAAAGGCGTACAGGATGATCTCAAACCAGGGCACGTTGGTCTTAACGGCGACCATATCGTACTGCATGGGCGCATCCGGGTTGGCTGCATTATACTGGTCGATATAATCCTTGAGGTAGAATTGCAGGAAATAAGAAGGATATGGCAGCTTGTAGGTAATGACCGCTGCCCCGCCGTTCTTGGGGGCGTAAGCATCGGTGCCATCGCCGTAAATTTCTGCAAGCAGGCCGTTGGATGTTTCGCTGGACGTGCCGGATTCCGGCAGCGGATGTTCACCTTCTTTCACGCTCATCTCGATAACGCCGGTGTTCAGGTCCAGGTTAAAGTAGGTGACCTGATTGGATTCAAAGTACCCCATGGCTTCGGACAACATCATGGTGCTCTTGCTGGAGCCAAACAGGCTGGAATAGCTGGAGATCATCACAAGTGCTGCCACCATCAGGACAGCGGCAATGATAATGCCGCTGAAACGCGGTTTGTGCTGCAAAAAATCAACTCCCTGTCAAAATCCGCCAAAACGGCGGGCGATTGGTTATTCTGCCAAGACAGAATTTTATTTGGAATATACTTCCGGTTTTAACACGCCGACATACGGCAGGTTGCGGTACTTTTCGTCATAGTCAAGGCCATAGCCCACAACAAATTCATCGGGCACTTCAAAACCGCAGTAGTCCGGCTCAATATCCACCTTGCGGCGGCTGGGCTTGCTGAGGATGGTGCACAGGCGCACGCTGTTGGGGCGGCGCAATTTCAGCATGGGCACCAAGTGAGACAACGTGACGCCAGTATCCAGAATATCCTCCACGATCAGAACATCCTTGCCGGAAAGATCCTGATCCAGGTCCTTGACGATCTTGACAAGGCCCGTAGAAGTGGTGTTGGCACCGCCATAGCTGGAAACCACCATAAAGTCAATGCTGCAGGGTTCCGTGATGGCGCGCATCAAATCGGCCATGAACACCACGGAGCCTTTCAGGATAGACACCAGCAACAAATCTTTGCCCTCGTAATCGCGGCTGATCTGTGCCCCCAATTCAGCCACCTTGGCCTGCAGCTGCTCTTCCGAAATCAAAACCTTGGCGATATCATTGTTCATATCATGCATGATCTTCTGTTCCTCCAATATTATGATCTTGTTCCTGCTCCGGGGCCGCAGGCTGGCGGCTTTGCCGAATCAACAGGATCTGCTTTGTCCCATCATCCGGGGACAAACCGTCCGCAAAGCCTGCCCCCCACAGCCAAAGCACCTGGCTACCGCAGGCCAGCAGCGGCATCAGCGTCCGTTCAGCCACAGGAACTTTTGTCTCATTCAGATATTTTTTGAGCGTTTTGCCAACGTGACGTCCCGCCGGGCGGAACGTATCGCCGGGTTGGCGGGTCCTCACAAAAATATTCTTATTTATTTTAGCATAATCTGCACAATAGGTGTAGTCTTTTTTCAAAAATGATGGATTTTTCAAAAAAACTTCATAATTTAGTTGTTGAATCTCCAGCTCATAGCCCCCTGGCAGGCAGTAAACGCCGGTTTTTAGCAGCTGGTGCGGCGCGGGAATGGCTTCCGGCTGCATTTTTAGCACTGAGCGGCAGTACAAAATGCCGTTTGCCGCGGTCCAGCAGGCATCCGGCGTCAGTTGTACCGCACCGCTGCCCTGCCGAACAATGGCCGCAAGAGCCTGCACATATTTTTCTTCAGGGTCACGCGCACGGGCTGCCAGCATGCGCAGGGCAGCAGCCAGCACCGGGGCATCCGCCGCGGCAAGAATCGGGATGCTGTACCCGCCCCCGCAGGCAGCCTGCGCCAGCAGTTTTTCGGCCAGGTTTTCCAGCCAGATGTTCAGCTCCTGCAGCTGGTTGCACAGCCGCCCCACGGCCCGCTCTGCCGCCGGATTGATGGTTTGCAGCGCCGGAACAGCATAATGGCGGATACGGTTGCGGGCATAGGCATCGCTGAAATTGCTTTCGTCCTGAACATAGTGTTGCCCAAGGGCGGCGCAGTATGCCGTGGTATCGCTCCTTGTCAGGCACAAAAATGGACGGCGGTACACGCCCCGTACCGCCGGAATACCCGCCATGCCGTGCAGGCCGGTACCGCGCGCCAGGCGGAACAACACCGTTTCCGCCTGGTCAGATAACGTATGCGCTGTGGCAATGCAGGCATGCTGCTGTGCGGCCAGCGCATCAAACCAGGTATAGCGCAGGCTGCGCGCCCAGTTCTCGCTGGGGTTTGGGGGAATCTGCACCCCGCTGGCAGCGGCATCGTACAAAAAGAACGGCACATGATGCGTGCGGCAGAACTCCGCCACAAAGCGGGCATCCGCATGGGCAGCTTCGCCCCGGATTCCGTGGTCCACATGGGCCGCCATGACGGTGATGCCAAGTTCCGCTTTGCAGCGCAGCAGAAAACAGAGCAGCGCCATCGAATCCGCCCCGCCGGAGCAGGCAACGATGACACGGTCCCCCAACCGAAACAAACCCTGCCGGCGGCAATAGGCCAGCAAGGTTTGTTCCATCGTGTTTACTGGGTTTTGCAATGAATTGTCTGCGTCAGTACTGTTCATGGATCTCGTCCAGATTGCTGAACCGGGTATGGGCGCCATCCCAGCCAAGGCGGACCACACTGGTTTCGCCATGGCGGTTTTTGGCCACGATACATTCGGCTTCGTTTTCGTTCGCCTGTTCGGTTTCGCCGTTCTGGGAATTGTAATAGGCAGCGCGGTACAGGAAGAGCACCACGTCCGCATCCTGTTCGATAGAGCCGGAATCACGCAGGTCTGAAAGCTGGGGGCGGTGGTCCGAGCGACCCGCTGTTTTTTCGGCAGCACGGGAAAGCTGGGACAGCGCAATGACAGGAACGTTCAGTTCCTTGGCCATAATTTTCAGGTTCCGGGTGATATCGCTGATTTCCTGCACGCGGCTTTCGGTGCGCTTGGCGGACTGCATCAACTGCAAATAGTCGATGATGACCAGACCGATCTTATCCCGTTTGGGGTCCTGGTTGATCTGGCGGATTTTTGCCTTGATTTCCGGCACCGAAATACCGGAGGAATCATCCATGTAAATGGGGACGTTATACAACAGTGACGTTGCATTGGCAAAGTCGTTCCAGTCGGAGTTGTTCAGGCGACCGGTGCGGAATGCCTGGCTGTCAATGCCTGCGGTGCTGGAAAGGATGCGGTCGGTCAGCTGTTCGCAGGTCATTTCCAAGCTGAAAATGACGGTCGGTATCTTTTGCAGGCGGGCCACATTGGTAGCAATGTTCAGCGCAAAACTGGTTTTGCCCATACCGGGGCGGGCCGCCAGAATAATCAGGTCCGAACGGCCAAGGCCGGTCAGGATATTATCCAGATAGTTGAAGCCTGTGGGGATACCGGCAAATTTATCGCGGTCCGCACCGGACAGCTTTTGCATGGTATCAATAACTTCCAGGATAGACTCCTGAATGGTTTTAACGCCGGAGCGGTCCTGGCCGTTGCGGATATCGTACAGCTTTTGCTCGGCGCTTTCCAGCAGCAGGTCAGAATCGGATTCCTCGCTGGACTGCTGCAGGATATCGCGGGCTGCTTCGATCAGACGGCGGGTTTGATATTTTTCCTTGACGATCTTGATGTAAGAATCGACGTTGGAAATCGCCGGGACGGTTTCCGCAATGCGGGTAATGTACACTTTGGCATCATCTGCGCCCTTGAACACACCGTTCTGAGCCAGAGAGTCCACCAGAGTGATAACGTCCACCGCTTCGCTTTCGCTGAACAGGCGGCGCATTTCCTCATAGACGGCCCGGTTCTGCTCCGAATAGAACATATCGGGGTCCATCTCGGTGATCAGGCGGTTCAGGATGGTTTCATCCATCAGCGCTGCGCCAAGCACGCTTTGTTCCGCCTGCATGTTATACGGCAGCTGAATGCCCAGGCTGGACAAGCTTAATTCATTGTTTGCCATTCAGGCACCTCCCTGCCGTTTTTGTTGGAATGTAATTACAAGACCCCCTGCCAATTACAGCGGAGCCTCCTCGACCTTGACCTTGAACGCGGCCACAACACCCACATGCAGGCGGACTTTGGCATCATAACTGCCAAACTCCTTGATGCTGGCGGGCATTTCGATTTTTTTCTTGTCGATTTCGGTGCCGGTCAGCTTGTACAACTGTTCGGCAACTTCCTTTGCGGTCACTTTGCCATGCAGCTTGCCGGAAGCGCCCCCCTTGACCTTGACAGAAACGATCTGGCCCTTGATCTTGGCAGCCAGTTCTTCAGCAGCAGCCTTAGCTTCGGCTTCATGGTGGGCTTTGGCTTCGCTCTTGGTGCGGGCGGTGTTCACAGCGTCAGCATCGGCCACTGCAGCCAGACCGCGCGGGAACAGGAAGTTGCGGGCGTAACCGTCCGACACTTCATGGATTTCATCCTTTTTACCAATGCTCTTGACATCCTGTTTGAGAATAACTTTCATCGTGGTTGTTCCCCTCTCTATGTAGTAATTGATATAATTTTCTGCCATTGGCAGGGATTCGCTGATAATTTAATTTGTTAAACTGCACCCACCAGTTCTTCCTGGCATTCCTGGTTGGCGCGGTATTCGTCGATCTGCGCGCGGATGCGGGCTTCGGCTTCCTTTACGGTACAATCACGCAGCTGGGCACCGGCCATCGTCAGGTGGCCGCCGCCGCCCAAGGGCTCCAGAATGACCTGTACGTTCAGCGCACCCATGCTGCGGGCGGAGATGTTGACACCGCCGTTTTTGGCGATTGCCACAAAGCTGGCATCCACGCCGTTGATGGTCAGCAGGTCATTGGCTGCCATGGGCAGAACCACACTCATGGCGGGGTCAAGCTCATCCGAAGTGGCGATAGCGCAGCCTTTGTAGAGGTAAGCGCCCTCCACAATAGCGGCGCGGGCTTCGTATTCTTCTTTGGAAATATTGAACAGGCGCTTGGTCGCGGCGGTTTCGGCCCCGCGGCTGCGCAGCCAGGCGGCAGCCTCAAAGGTACGCACGCCGACATGCAGCGCAAAACTGCGGGTATCCAGCATGATGCCAGACAGCAGCGCCTGGGCTTCCAACTGAGTGATGTTGTTTTGGGCGGGCATGAATTGCAGCAGTTCACACACCAGCTCGCTGGCGCTGGAAGCAAAGGGTTCATGATACAAAAGGATCGGGTTATCAATATGCCCTACCGCCATGCGGTGATGGTCGATAACAACCACGCGGCTGCATTTTTCGTAAATCTTTTGGTCTTCCAGCAGGCGCTTTTGGTATGTATCGGTTACGATCAGCAGGGTTTTGGGGGTAATGAGCTTATAGGTTTCTTCCGGTTCAATAAAGTTGTGGTCTTCCCCCGCCTTGTTGAACACATCCAGCAGCTGGCCCGCCAGCGTTGCCTTGCTGCGCACTGCGATGACCGAAGGCACATCGCACATTTTGCACATGCGCAGCAAACCGATGGCGGAGCCGATGGCATCCAAATCGCTCTGGCGGTGGCCCATGATAATGACGCTGTCGCTCTGGCGGATCTGGTCTGCCAGGGCGTTGGCAATGATGCGGCTGCGCACATGGCTGCGCTTTTCGACACCATGGGAAATGCCGCCGAAGAACTCAAAGCCATCGACTGTTTTCACGGCAGCCTGGTCGCCGCCGCGGCCCAAGGCAATATCAATGCTTTCGCGGGCCATCTCCTGGCATTCCTGCATAGTAGCGCCGCCGTGGCCTACGCCGATGGAAAGGGTGAGCATTCCGCCGGGGTGCAACGCACGCACTTTATCCAGAATATCAAAGCGTTCTTCCATCATCCAGCGGATATCCCGCTCTTCCACCACCGCAATATAGCGGCTGTTGGACACCTTGCGCAGGAAACCGGTCGTGCGGCCGATGTATTCTTCCAGCAGGGTGTTGATGGCCTCCAGCTCGTGCGCCTGCTCGGAGTCCTTCATATCGTTGAACAGCTCGTCATAGCTGTCCACCCCAATAATCAGGTAAGCCGGGCGGCTGGCAGTGTATTCATCCAGCGTGTTTTTGTAGAACGTATCGTTGACCAAAAACAGCAATGTGCCCGTTTTGCTGCTGCGGCTGGTTGTGGCATAGGCCGTGTAGCGGTTTTCGTCAATGGTCAGGTCCTGGCCGTGGGCGCGGGCACAGACGGAAAGGTCAATGCCGGTCATCAGGCGGTCCGGTGCAGCCAGCAGGGCATCCTTCCCCGCCAGAATCTGCTCCCGGAAGGCCGGATTATACCACACCACGGAGCCTTCGGTAATCAGGGCAGTGGGGATGGAAAAATCCGCCAGCGAATACTGGGTCTTGCTGCCCTCAAAGTTGGTTCCGCACAGCATATCGGCCACAAAGCGCCGCAGCCGGCGGATGCCAAGCACCGCCACCACCAACGCAAACACTACAAGCAGCGCCGGTGCCAGCAGCCAGCGCGGGTTGCTGAACGCCAGCGGCACAGCCAGAGCGATGCACGCAACGAGCAGCAAAAAGATAATGACAAAGATATCACGTCTTAGCTTGTTTTTCATCATCGTTCCTCGGTGCCTGCAATGTGGGGCAGGCGGTCACGGTCAGATATGGTTTGGATCAAACTTCCATCAGAATGGGCAAAATCATGGGGCTGCGCTTGGTTTTGCGGTAGATATAGCTGGAAAGCGCCTCCCGCACGCGGGATTTCACGCTGGCCCAGTCGTGCATGTTATCCGCCATACTGCGGTCAAGGGCCATTTCAACCTGCACGCGGGCACCGTCCATCAGCTCCTCGCTTTCCCGCACATAGACAAAGCCGCGGGAAACCAGGTCCGGGCCGGAAAGCAGCTGGCCGGTGCTGCCATCCACGGCTGCGGTAACGATGATGATACCGTCCTCCGACAGGTGGTGGCGGTCACGCAGGACCACATTGCCCACATCGCCCACGCCATAGCCATCCACCATCACGGCACCGGCGGGCACAGTGCCCTCCACTGCCATGCCATCGCGGGAAAGGCGGATGTTCTGGCCATTTTCAGCAATATAAATATTCTGCTTGGGGATATAGCCCAGGTGCTCCGCCGTTTCGGCGTGGCGCTTGAGCTGCTTGAACTCGCCGTGAACGGGCAGGAAATACTGCGGGTGGGCAAGGGTCAGCATCAGCTTCTGCTCTTCCTGGCAGGCGTGGCCGGAAACATGGGTATCGTACATGTTTTCGTAAATGACCTCTGCGCCCAGGGCCAGAAGGCCGTTGACCACCTTGGTCACGGTCTTTTCGTTGCCGGGGATGGGGCGGGCCGAGATAATGATAAAGTCAGTGGGGCCGACCTTGACGGTACGGTGGCTGGCCTGCGCCATACGGGACAGAGCGGACAGCGGTTCGCCCTGGCTGCCGGTGGTGATAAGGACAACCTTTTCCGGCGGGTATTTGTTGATCTCCTCGATATCGATCAGCACATTATCCGGCGCATGCAGATACCCCAGCTCCCGCGCCATTTCGGTGTTGGAAACCATGCTGCGGCCATTGACGGCCACCTTGCGGCCATACTCAATGGCCAGGTCAATGATCTGCTGGATGCGGTAGATGTTGGAAGCAAAGGTTGCCACGATAATGCGGCGGTTTTTGGCGCGGGCAAACAGGCTGCGCACCCCTTCGGCCACAGTCTGCTCGGTTGCCGTAAAGCCGGGGCGTTCCGCGTTGGTAGAATCCGCCAGCAAAGCCAGCACGCCGCGGCGGCCATACTCCGCAATGGTGGAAAGGTCGGTAACGGCATCGCCGGAAAGCGGCGTGTAGTCGATCTTGAAGTCGCCGGTATGCAGCACGGTGCCTGCCGGGCAGTCAATGGCAAACGCCAGAGAATCCGGGATGGAGTGGTTGACATGGATGGGCTCCACCGTAAAGCAGCCAAGGCGCACTTTCTGGCGGGGACGGATCTCATGGAACTCTGCACTGGAGGCAAGACCGTGCTCCTCCAGCTTGTTTTTGATCAGGCCAATGGTCAAACGTGCAGTGTAAATGGGCACGTTGAACTTTTTGAGCAGATACGGCAGGCTGCCGATATGGTCTTCGTGGCCATGGGTAATGAACAGGCCCTTGATACGGTCCTTATTTTCCAATACATAGGTGAAATCCGGAATGACAAGGTCCACGCCGAACATATCGGAATCCGGGAACACCAGGCCGCAGTCCACCAAGATCATATCGCCCTGGCATTCATACAGGGTGATGTTTTTGCCAACTTCGCCCAGGCCGCCCAGCGGGCAGATGTGCATGGGAACAGCCGGGGTGGAAGCATCATAATAATGCTGCTTATAGCTGCGGCGCTGCGGGCTGCGGGGGCGCTGCACCGGGGCCGGAGCTGCTGCATTCACCGCATTGCTCGCTGCAGCCTGCTGGGGCTGCGGGGCACGGCGGCGCTGCGGCTTGCGGTGCTGGGGCTGTGGTTTTTCCGCCGCAGCCTGCGGGGCGCTGGCCGCGGGGGCAGGCGCACCGGGTTTGCGGTTCTGGTTATTATTATTTGCGCGCGGGGCACGGCGGGTGTAATTGCTGCGGCCCTGCTGGCGGGGGCGTTTTTCATTGTTGTGATCTTCCATTGCATAACCTCCATATTGTATTCGGCCAGGGTTGGTGGTTACACACACGGTAAGCACCGTACCCCGGACGTGATGTTTTGTCGCATGTAAAATTTGTACGGCACTGTGCCGATTTACTGAATCAAGGTTGGACGCGAAGAGTTCAGCCGAAAGGCTGCAACCGGGTCCTGAATCAAACTACGACATTGCAATTAAATCTATTATAAGGCGCAGCGGGGGCATTGTCAAATAGTATGCCGGACGCATTTATGGACAAATTACACAAAAGCTTGCAGGGCTGGGCAAAATCGCGTATAATTATTTTTATGGCAATACCGCATAATTCTAAGTGCCGATACGGCGAGCGAGGTGCGGCAGCTGCTA
>SAUS01000045.1 GCA_004000625.1 Candidatus Cibiobacter qucibialis
GGTACCGCAACCCGACATTATCGAGCATTTTGGCAACGCAGATGCCGTGCCGCAGCCGTCGGAGCGGTGCTTAAGCCGTAAGGCGGGAATTGTGCGGTGTTGCCCAATGCTTTTTAACACAGAATTCAGCTGTGTTTGGTCGAAAGAGGCTGAATTCTTGACTTTCCAGCTGCCCCGCCGGTTTACTCTGCGCCAAACGGGTCGTCCGGTTTAAGCGGTGTGCGCTCCCCTTCGCCGTCCGCATGACGGCAGACGGTGCGGTACTCACACCAAAGGCAGGGGCTTTTGCCTGCATTGGGCACCAGCGGGGCCGCGTCGATTTCACCGCTGTACAGGTTCTTGGCCATATCGGTCAGCATTCCATCCAGATAGTCCCGGATGCGGTTGAACTTTTCCCGGTCCGCCAGCCGCGTTTTGGCCGACTGTGCCGTTGGCTCCCCGGTTTTGGCGCTGAAGCTGAGGGGCACAAAGGCACCGGTGCCCCTGGTATCCATGGCATGGTAAATGCTCGGCTCATCCAGCAGCAGTCCTTCCAGCGGGTAGTTCTGCGCCTGCGAAGGTTCTGCATCATCTGTTTCCGGTCGAATGATATTTTCCGGCGCGGGATCCGCCCACAGGTATTCTACCCCGGCTGCCGTGCCCTGCGAGAACAGATGCCCGCCGTTGCGTTCCAGGGTAAACAGGTAGAGCAGCATCTGGCAGTCCAGGCCGTAATACACTTCCCGCAGGTCAAACTTTTTGCTTCCGGTCTTATAGTCCACCACACGGATGTAGGTTTTGCCGCCCAGCTCCATGGTATCCACACGATCCACCGTACCCACAATACGCACCGTGTGCCCCCTGCCATCGTCCAGCTGAACGGGGTCCACGCGTGGGGCATCCGGGTCATCGCTGTCCGGGCGATCATCAATGCGCAGCTCAAACGCCACGGGCTGAAAGCCGGACTGCCGCACATCCCGCTGGATGAACCCCAGCAGCCCCACCAGGTTGCGCTGGATCCGTCCCAGCAGGTAGTTCATCCGCACCCCCGCGCCGGGCAGGTTGGCGGCGGTGTATTCCTGCACCAGGCTTTCCACCAGCTGTTCCAGCTGCGGCTGGGTCAATTTGGCAAAGGCACTGCCCTCCCGGCGCAGGGCCTGCTCCAACACCCAGTGGGTCAGCGTACCGCTGATATTGGGGGCCAGTTCGGCTTTCTGGCGCGGGCGCGCCCCCAGCACATACTGCATAAAATAGGCAAACGGACAGCTGATGTACCGTTCAAACCGCGTGGGGCTGATGCGCACACTGGGGCCAAGAATACTTTCCAGTGCCTTGACATCCTCCACGCGGGCGGGCTTGCGCTGGGCGGCGCGCTGCACGGCGGCATAGCCGGGTGCGGCCTGCGCGCTGCCCTCCACGGCTGCCAGTGCCGCCTGCACCGATGCCCGCTGCGGGGTGTTCTGCTGCCAGACATCCCCCAGCAGGTCAAGCGCAGCGGCGGGTGTTGCGGCCAGTTCTTCCGGCTGCACCACCGCCGGCGGCACCCGCAGCAATTCCAGCGCCGGGGCCAATGCCGCCGTGCCGGGCAGGCCCGCAGCGCCGCCCGGCCAGCTGAGCCACAGGTATTTCTGCGCCACCGTCAGTGCCTTATAAAAGCAGACCTGCTCACGGATCACACGGTTTTCAAAGCAGTCGGGCAGTTCCGCGCCAAGCGCGATCATGGTATCGCGGTCAGCGTGGCTCAAAAGGCCGGTATCCCCCGGTGTCTGGGGAAACTCCCCTTCCGCCAGCCCCATCACAAACACGGCCTCGGTTTCGGGCAGGCGCATGCGGCCAGCGGTGGTAAAGATCACGCTGTCCATGCTTTGCGGAATATGCCCCATATCCGTGGTGCGCAGCAGCAGGGTGAACAGGTCATCATAATCAGCTGGGGTGATGGGCTCCCCTGCGGGCAGCAGGTGCACCATCTGGTCCAGCAGCTCGGTGATCACATTCCATTCCCGCAGGGCTTCGTCCGCGTTGGGCAGATCCCCGCATGCACGCAGGCCATCGGTCAGCTTCTGCAGGGCCTCCTCCGCCCCCAGGCTTTGCAAAAAGTAGTAAATTTGCGCCGTCAGGGCGGCGGTATCCGCATTGCGGGCACGGTCCATAAATTTCTGTACCCGCAGCACCAAAAAGCTGCGGGCTTCCTCGGCGCGCTGCAGGTCCTGCTGGCTCTGCTCGCTCATCCGGTCGGTGTAGCCCTCCGGGTTGCGGGTAAAGGGTTCCCGCCAGTCCTGCGCATGCAGCGGCCAGGTATAGGCATAGTTTTCCAGTGCGCACTGGCTGTCCCGGTCCAGGTCCACCAAGCCGGTTTTCAGCAGGCGCAGCAGCGCCGTGGTGGTCAGACCGCCGCGCAGCAGATCCAACGCTGCATGGATCGCACGGGCCGGGGCGGTGTTTTCCGGCGTTGTGGGTTCATCACAGAACAACGGGATATTTTGCAGCCGGAATTCATACCGGATCTGCAGCAGGTACTGGTCGACCGTGCGGCAGATCACCGCCATTTTGTTATACGGCACACCCGCACGGGCACGCGCTTTGACGGCTGCCGCCACGGCCTTGGCCTCCGCCTGGCGGCTGTCCGCCTTATAATAGGTAATAGCCGGGGCGGCGGGGTCCACCTCTGCCTCCGGCGTATAGGTCGGATCCGCCAGCAAAAGGCCAAGCTCCGCCAGCACAGGGGCATCTTTGTGGCGCATATCCTGGGTCAGGCGGATTTCTTTACAGGGCACCCCCGCACTGGCCGCCATGGATTTCAAGGTATTGGCCACCCGCCGCGCACCGCTGAACACGCCATCGTCCGCCTGGTCCGGAGCCTGGTCACAGCACAGGCTTACCGTTACATCGGCAACCGGCAGCATGGCCGCCAGCATGGCGCGCTTGGAGTGGTTGAATGTATCAAATTCATCAATGTACACCGTGCGGCCCGCAAAAAAGGCCTGGTCCAGGCTTTTGGCCGCCAGCTCCACGCGGTCGCCGGGGTCCATGGCCGTTTGGGCCAGCAGGGTTTCATAGGTTCCAAAAATCAGGGCCAGTTCCCCCAGCTTATCTTTGTCCGCACCGGGGGCGTTGGCATAATCCGCCAGGGTCTCCGGGCGGATGCCCGCGCTTTTCAGCTCGCTGATGGTTTCCGCCGCCTTCTGGCAGAACGCAGCGCTGCGGCGCTGGCGGCTGTAATACACCACCTTGTCCATCATTTCATCCATAGCGCGGCGCACCAGCACGGCGCGTCCGGCCTCGCTCAGCGTGGGCACCGCCGCACCGCCATAGCGGCGCAGCAGGGTTTCGGCCAGCGAGGTAAAGGAATAGCTCTCCACATAGGCAGAAAATTCATCCCCCAGTGCGTGGTAAAGCGCACCTTCGGTCGAAGATGTAAACTGCTCCGGCACAATCAGGATGCTGCGCTGCCGGCTGCGCGCACGCTGGCGCAGTTCTTCCCGCAGGCGCACCGATTTTCCGCTGCCCGAAGGGCCAAGGATCAAGGTCAGCATGGTGTTCCTCTTTCTTTTGCAGAGCTTCTTCTTGCACGCCCTGCCGCCATTTTGTCAATCCGTTATTTTCTGCCACACGCTGCGGGCGGTATCCAACAGAGCAAACCGCACCTGATAGCCGCCAAACACCAGCGCGTTTTCTTCCGTATCCGCATACCTGGCTTCGCTGCTGCCCACGCAGAGCGCCGGGTACAGCACACAGAACCAGTTGTGCCCCTGGGCGCTGCCCAGTTCGATCCGCAGCGCCGTGTAAGTACCCGCCGGCAGCCAGAAGCCGGAATAGCGGCGGGCTGCAAACGGGATTTCTTCCAGCCTGCACTGTACCTGTTGGCTGCTGCCCGCATGGCGCAGCGTCCGTTGGGCTGTGCGCTGCAGGTCCGGCATGGCTGTGCGCAGGGTCTGCACCGCCTGCTGCTTGGTTTCGGCATACTGCGTTGCGGCTGTCACCTGTTCCAAAACAGCATCCCGCACCTGCAATTTCAGCAGCTGATCCTCCACTGTATCGCTGTTGGCTAAAATGTGCAGCCGCAGCGTATCCCCGCACACACGGGCACACACAGTTTGATACCGCACAGCCGCTGCAGTAAGTACAATGGTCAGCAGCAGGCCGCAGGCACAGCCCCATTCCAGAATTTTGCGAATCTTTAGCGGGCTAGCCCCGGCAGATGGTAATTTTTGCAGCAGTTTTTTCATCAGCGTTTCCCCCTTTTGCTGCAAAAGCAAAAAGCCGGCCCGGCAACAAACGCCCGGTGGCCGGCAATGCTTTTGTCTGCACGCTGCGCAGTTCCCTGCGCCGTGCCTTGCCCCTTGACGGCTTGATGTTACAAGCAGTATGGGGCCAAAGGAAAGCTGTTATTCAATTATTTTACGTTATCTACTCTTTATGTGATGTGCCCATGCATTTTTCTACACCACGATACTTTCTTTGTCTATATAGTTTTTATAAACCATAAAAGGCATAAAACCAAAGACACAAAAGCTATTGGCAGGTCACATGCTGCAGACCTGCAACCAGCAGGCTTATTTTTCCCGCCTTGGTGTGTGGTCCTTTTTGGCAGGGCGCGGCAAAACGCGCGCACCGCCGCGCACCGGGCGGGCCAGATAAACCTGGTCATACCCGGCCTGCAATGCCTGTTGGGCCTGTTTCGCCTTTTGCTCATCATCAAACACACCAAACACCGCCGCGCCGGAACCGGTCATCAGGCTGGTTACTGCGCCTTGGGCATTCAGCTGCTTACAGATAGCGGCTGTTTCCACCGCGCCGCTGCAATGTTCCAACGCATTGCCTGCAGCGGTGCACATAGCAGCCAGATCGTTTTCGCGGATGGCCTGTTCCTGGCGCTCACAGTCCGGGTGAACCGGGCTTCCCATGATATCATAGCGCTTGAACGCCTCCGGTGTGGAGATGCCAACGCTGGGCATAACCACCACAAACCAGCAGTCCGGGCAGGGCGGCAGCGGCTTAATCAAATCGCCCACGCCCTTTACCCGGCAGGTTCCGCCCATCAGGGCAAAGGGTACATCCGCGCCAATGCCCGCACCGATGGCACACAG
The DNA here is from genome assembly GCA_004000625.1 of Candidatus Cibiobacter qucibialis. Lineage (GTDB taxonomy): Bacteria > Bacillota > Clostridia > Oscillospirales > Ruminococcaceae > Gemmiger > Gemmiger qucibialis. The sequence continues at coordinate 5,067 of SAUS01000045.1, forward strand.
CTCGCTCATTGAAAGCTGCGCATTGTACAGCTCATTCAGGCCAACCAGCACACCGGCAGCATCCGCACTGCCGCCCGCCATACCAGCCCGCACCGGCACATGCTTCTGGATTGTGATATCCACCCCGGCCAGCAGCCCGGTATAATGGAAAAACGCCACAGCCGCTTTGTACGCTGTATTTTTATCGTTGGGCGGAACAAAGCTGCCCGGCAGGCGCAGGGTCAGGTCTGCACTGCGGCGCAGGGTGATGCGTTCATACAGGTCAATGGTCTGCATAACCATGTCAAGGTCATGGTAGCCGTTTGGCAGCAGTCCAGCCACATCTAGCGAAAGGTTCAGCTTGGCAGGCGCCAACACCACGACCAATTGTTTTTGATATACCATATCCTGTTCAGCTCCTGTTTTTGCCGTTTATTCTGCCAGCCAGCCGTGGTCTTTCAGGAAAGTACGGATACGGCGCATGGCAGTTTCCAGGTGTTCCACGCTGTAGGCATAGCTGATGCGCGCATAGCCTTCCCCACTGGCGCCAAAAGCATCACCGGGGATAATGGCAACCTCCTGCTCTTTCAACAGCATTTCGCAAAATTCCTGGCTGGTCAGCCCGCTGCAGCGAATGCAGGGGAACACATAAAACGCCCCGCGCGGCTCAAAGCAGGTCAGGCCCATATCGTTCAGCGCCTTTACCACATAGCGGCGGCGGCGGTTATATTCATCGCGCATCATCTCAATAGAATCATCGCAGGAATGTAGCGCTGCGATAGCTGCATACTGGCTGGTGGTGGGGGCCGACATAATGCAGCTCTGGTGAATTTTGGTCATCACCTTGATCACCGGTTCCGGACCAACCGCATATCCCAGGCGCCAGCCTGTCATGGCATACGCTTTTGAGAAGCCGTTCACTACGATGGTGCGTTCTTTCATGCCCGGCAGTGTGGCAATGCTGATGTGGCGGTCCAACCCATAGGTCAGCTCCGCATAAATCTCATCCGAAAGCACCATAATATCGGTACCGCGCAGCACCTCCGCAATGGCTTCCAGATCTGCCGCATCCATCACGCCGCCGGTGGGGTTGTTGGGATACGGCAGGATCAACAGTTTGGTACGCGGCGTAATGGCGGCGCGCAGCTGGTCCGCCCGCAGGCGGAAATCATCCTCCACTTTGGTGGCAATGTGCACCGGCACGCCGCCGGTCAACGAAGTGATCGGTTCATAACAGACAAAACAAGGCTCCGGGATGATGACTTCATCCCCCGGTTTGACCAGTGCACGGATGGTCAGGTCAATGGCCTCGCTGCCGCCCACGGTAACAAGCACCTCGCTGGGCTGGTAGTTCAGCTCCATGCGGCGGGCCAAGTAGCGGCAAATTTCGGCGCGCAGCTCTTTGATACCCGCATTGGCGGTATAGCGCGTACGGCCTTGTTCCAGGCTACGGATGCCCGCATCCCGGATGGTCCACGGCGTCTTGAAATCCGGTTCGCCCACGCCAAGGCTAATGCAGTGCGGCATTTCGGCGGCCAAATCAAAAAACTTGCGAATCCCCGAAGGCCGCATGAATTTCGCAGCCGGCGCAAGCAGTTCATCGTAATTCATCACAGTACGGTACACTCTCTTTCGTCGGCTTCTTCGTTCAGGTACAGCTTGCCGCCGCGCTTATACGGGCGTAGCACAAAGCTGGTTGCCGTGGAAAGTACATCGTCCAGCGGAGAAAGGCGCTTTGCCACAAACAGGGCAATTTCCTGGAAGCTGTGACCCTTGATGATGACCTGCAGATCATAGCTGCCGCTCATCAGCAGAACGCTGTCCACCTCGTCAAAGCTGGCGATCACCGATGCGATCTCGTCAAAACCGCGGCTCTTGCGCGGGGAAACGTGCAGTTCGATCACTGCTTCCACCACATTGATACCAGCCTGTTCCCAGTCGATCATGGCTTCAAAACCGCGGATATACCCCTTGGCAACCGCCTCATCCATCATAGTGGCAACCTGGGCAGGCGTTTTGCCCATCATAGCGGCGATATCTTCCACCGGCAGGCGGGCATTTTTTTCAAGAATATGCAGCAATTCTTCCATCATGCAGAAACTCCCCTATCTTTTCTGTTTTACCGTCTGCCGCAGGGCAAATTTCCTGCCTGCTTCCGGCCCGTGATCTTACACACGCATACAAATAATATATAGATATTAATATACCACAAATTTTTATGTCTGCACAGGGGGTAAAGCTGCTGTTTTTATCGGGCTGCTTCCGCATTTTGCTCCGCCTTACCAGCGGTTCCCCGGCCCAGCAGCGCCATTTCGCACATATCTTTCCAATAGCGCTTGGGAGCGTGGGTCATCTGGCAACGTTCATTGCGGCGCTGTTCAATGGTAACGGCATCAAAAAAGCGTTTCCACAGCTTTTGCCAGTCCAGTTCCTCCTGCCCGGTGTTTTTATCATAATGCTCCATGACCATATACTGCACTTTGCGGTCCCTGCGCAGCATGGCGATGCCGTGGGTCGCATCAAAAATCATAAAGTCTTCATCCGGTAACCGACTGCAAAAGTGCCCGCGCAGCAGCGGCAGAATCCTGTTTTTGGGGTGGATCACCGTGCCAAGCATCATATCACGCTGTTCAAAGCGGATGAACTCAATATACTTGCAGGCTTCATTATTGACCGCCCGTTCTAGGTCAAACGCCGCACAGATATCCGGGTTCCCTGTTGCACGCGCGGCAGCGGGGCCTTTTTCAAAGCAGATACGCGCAAAGCGCAGCAGGATCAGTTCATGTTCCGGGTCATCCGATAAAAATCCTGTTGTTATGCGTTCCTTTACCGTCGGTCCGAGCCGCTCCAATCCTCTTGCAACGCGCTGGGCGCGGGCAGGGTCTGTTACGATCTCGCACGAATCATAAAAGCTGATCTGCCCGCGGTCAGGTGCGCAGACGGCGGCAGGGATCTCTTTGCGGGAATAGCTTTCAAAAATGCAGCACAAAAAGCCCTGGAAAGTTCCATCATAGCGGTACACCGTGTCGGTCACATGCGCCGGGTAAGACATTGCAAAGCCTCCTGTTTTACCTCATAGGCTGCCTGGCGGGCGGGCATCCCCGCCGCGGCCAGTTTCTGCACAGCGGGCGCTGCATCCGGCAGAACCTTCGGGGTAAAGTCATCCAGCGAAAGCTGCTGCGTACCCACGGCAAATGCCTTGGGGTCCAGCAGCGCCGCGGCGATTTCCTGCCGGGTTCCGTGGGCTGCGGCGCGGCCGTTGCAGGTAATAAAGTACTGGGCACGTTTCAGCACAACCCCCATCCGCTTGAGTTCTGCCATTCCAAGGTGCTGCTGGCGGCGGGCGGACAAAATCCGCAATGCACTTTTGGGCCCGATACCCGGAATACGCAGCAGGGCCGCCTTGGGCGCAGTGTTGATCTCCACGGGGAAAAATTCCGGGTGGCGCACTGCCCAGGTACATTTGGGGTCCAGATAAGGGTCAAAGTTCGGCTCTTCCTCTGTCAGCAGTTCCCAAGCCGAAAAATCATAGTACCGCAAAAGCCAGTCCGCCTGGTACAGCCGGTGTTCCCGCAAAAGCGGCGGGCGCACATCCAGCGCAGGCAGGCGGGAATCACTGTTAACCGGAAGATACGCCGAAAAGAACACGCGCTTGAGCGAGTATTTTTTATATAAAGATTCCGCCAATCCCATAATGTGGCGGTCGCTTTCCGGCGTCGCTCCAATAATCATCTGGGTGCTCTGCCCTGCCGGTGCAAACGCCGGGGCGTGGCGGTACAGCACCAGCTCCTTTTTGCTCTGCGCACTCTGTACAGCGATCTGGCCCATCGGCTTCAAAATCGCCTGCTTCTTTTTATCGGGAGCCAGCAAGGAAAGACTGGCTTCGCTGGGCAGTTCAATATTGACCGAAAGCCGATCCGCCAAAAGACCGATACGCCGCACCAATTCCGCGTCCGCGCCGGGGATGGTTTTGGCGTGGATATAGCCGTTGAAATGATATTCTTGCCGCAGAATGCGCAGCGCCTCGATCATGCGTTCCATCGTATAATCCGGCGTACCGATGACCGCACTGGAAAGGAAAAGCCCTTCAATGTAATTACGCTTATAAAAGCCGATTGTCAGCTCTGCAAGCTCCCGCGGGGTAAAGGTCGCACGGGGTACATCGTTGGAGCGGCGGTTGACACAATAACCGCAATCATAACAGCAGGCGTTGGAATACAGCACTTTCAGCAGCGAAATACACCGCCCATCCGGCGTAAAGCTGTGGCAGATGCCCGCCGCCACGCTGCACCCCAGCTTGCCGTGTACCCCGGCGCGGTCCACACCGCTGGAAGTACATGCCACATCATACTTGGCGCTATCCGCCAAAATCGCAAGTTTATCTTCCAGCTGCATGGTTCGTTCTCCTCTTATTAGCCAGCACGGTTTTATAACGTGCCCTAAAAAATGGTATAAGAAATACACGCCGCCGCATAAGCATTGTTTTGCAGACGGCGTGTAGGAAAAATTTTATTCAGTTATCTGCTGGCCTCATCCGCATTACCGCGGGAACGCGCTGCGTTTTTTTACCACTTGGCTTTGGTCTCCACAACCTTACCGGCAATGTACAAATGGTCCAATTCTTCCCCGCGGATGATCAAATCCTCATAATCCGGGTTGAAAGGATGCAGCACAACAGCGTTGCCGCGCTGGATGTATTTTTTCAGGGTACCGTTGCCATCACCATACACCATAACGCCAAGGTCACCGTTATCCAGCGTATTCTGGCGGTGAATAAGGGCCAGATCGCCATCCGAAATGCGCGGTTCCATACTGTCGCCTTTAACCACAAGATAGAAATAATTCTGCGGGTCCTTTACGCTGGCGTATTCTGTGCCGTAATCTTCCTCAAAAGCAAGGGCATCGTACCCTGCGCGCACCGTCCCCACAACAGGAATTGGGCACTGGGTATACTGGCTGAACGCACGCTGCCCAACGGCGCCGTGCGCGTCTGCGTTGCTTTGCAGGCCAAGCAGCATGTCTGCGGTAGTATCTAAAATTTCTGCCAGCCGGGCAACCGTCTGTGGGTCCGGGGTGGAGCGCCCAGTCTCCCACTTGCCAACAGCCTGTTGGGTAACGCCTAGCAGGCGCGAAACTTCTGCCTGGCTATAATGTTTCGCCTTACGGGCTTCTCTCAGTCGTTCTGAAAACATGGTTTTTCCTACTTTCACTGTGGTTGCCGCGCTGTACATAAAGCAACAGTCAAGCGATGCACCCATGCACCAGCCCAAGCCGCGGCATTCGCCAAGTTTTATGGTTTCATTATACAACCCAAGGTAGTATTTGTAAAGAGATTCCGTGAAAAAATATTCTAGAAAAAGTTGTTTTGCACCCCTTGACAACAACTGTTAGTTGTACTATTCTAGATTCATAAAACAACCTCAAGTTGTTCTTATGCATTTGTCGTTGTACTTTTATTGCATTTTTCGCAACTGTTTTTTTAATTTGCGGCACGATCCCGGAGGTCATAATTATGAAAATGAATCTACTTACCGAACTTATCTGCAATGTCCTTTTGTATTCCATCGGTTTTGGCGGGCTGATGGTCGTCTGCGCCGTGGCAGAAGGTCAGCTTTCCCTGCTGCCAGCCCTCGCCATTGGGGCCGTGCTGTGCTTCACCTTTAACGCAGTTGCTGGGGTACGCATTGCCCTGCGCAATACCAATACGCAAAAGCGGAGCGTAACCATTGCCCCGCAGCCACAAAGCAGCACCCCACCCCTGCGCGTTATGCGCGGTGGGCATGCCGCTTAAATTTTGTCGGCGCTCTTTGGTAACGCAAAGGCATTGTAACCCCGTCCGGAATGTGTTACTCTTATATTAAGTAAGAAAAATCGTTTTGGAGGGTCATTATGCTGCTGGAAGTTTGTGTGGATAGCCTTGCATCGGCGCGCGCTGCCATTGCTGGCGGGGCGGACCGTCTGGAACTGTGCAGTGCACTGCTGGCCGGTGGGCTGACCCCTTATACCGAGCTGCTGCGTCAGATCCGACACGAAAGCGATGTTGCCGTGCGCTGCCTGATACGCCCGCGTGCAGGGGACTTTCTGTATATGCCGGAAGAGATTGAGATGATGTGCGTGCAGATCACCGAGCTGCGCAGTGCCGGAGCTAACGGTTTTGTGATTGGCTGCCTGAACCCGGACGGCACGCTGGATTGCACCGCAACCGCACGGCTGGCAAAGGCCGCCAATAGTGCTGGGCTCACCCTACACCGCGCCATTGATGTATCTGCCGATCCATTGCAAACCTACCGCGACGCCGCCGCCCTTGGAATTGATACCGTGCTGACCAGCGGTGCCGCCGCCAGCTGTGTGCAGGGTGTTGACGTTCTGTGCAGCCTGTTGGCAGAGCGTGACCGCACCAATGGTCCGGAAGTACTGATCGGTGCCGGGGTAAACGCTGGGGTGATCCGGCAGCTTTCGGCTGCCCTGCCGGGCGCAAGGGCTTACCACATGAGTGGGAAAGTGGAACTGGAAAGCCGGATGGTGTTCCGCCGCGAGGGCGTTCCCATGGGGCTGCCCGGTTTGGACGAGTGGCATATCCAGCAGACGGATACAGCGTCCGTGCGTGCCGCGCGCCAAGTGTTGGACGATTTGGCGTGATTTTATTGTATTTTCTCTTTTTCTTTTTAATTTTTGCAATTTCTTTTGCTGTTTTTTCATTTTCATGCTTGACATTCTGCAGGGCTTATGGTAATATAACTATCGCACCTTGGTGGTGGCCACTGTGGAGAGGTGTCCGAGTGGTTTAAGGAACTGGTCTTGAAAACCAGCGATTCGCGCGAGCGGACCATGGGTTCGAATCCCATCCTCTCCGCCATTTTGTGTGAAAAAGTGAATAGTTTATCACTTTGACTTGTGGAGTAATACTCAAGAGGTCGAAGAGGCGCCCCTGCTAAGGGCGTAGGGTCCGAAAGGGCCGCGAGAGTTCAAATCTCTCTTACTCCGCCAACAAAAACCCGCGTATCTGCGTAAGATATGCGGGTTTTTGGTTTATCTAAACGCACCTCTACCCCAACATTTACCTCAATAATACCCCTATCTAGGGTGTATCTGAAAAGTCGAAAATATCGTCTATTTCTACAAACACAGCCGGATTTTGCGTTAACAAGCCTTGGAATCCACAAAGGATTCCAAGGCTCTTTGCCTTACATCCTGCTTGTGTTTGCGAAATATCCGTCATTTTCTTTGTTTTCAGATACAACTTAAACAACGGAACGCCCCCGGCGGCGCATGGCCTGATACCGGGGGTGCTTTTTTGAGTTGTTGAGTTATACTAAGTTATACTATAATTACTCCAGTGCCACATCCAGCGCCACCATCAGGGTAAAGCCTGCCGCAAACAGGATGGTTACCGCGTTGGAGTGTTCACCCTCCGCCATTTCCGGAACAAGTTCTTCCACCAAAACGTATATCATAGCACCGGCGGCAAAGCTGCGCAGATACAGCAGAACAGGCGTTACCAACCCCGCCGCCAGTACGCTCAGCCCGCTCAATGGGATCCACCACGCCGAATGCCACCCCATACCAGAACGCGTGGGGCTTGCTCTGGCCTTCGGCCCACAGCGGCATCGAAATGATTGCGCCTTCGGGGAAGTTCTGGATAGCAAGGACCAGGGCCGCGGCGGTAATGCCCACCATGCCGCTTACCCAACCAGCGTTCACCACGCCAACGGCTATGTCCTCCGGGATATTATGCAGGGTAACAGCCAGTACCAGCATGGTGGTGCGTTTCAGGTTGACGTGGGGCCTTCGGCGGTGTTGTCCAGGTGCATATGGGGCACAGCGCGGTCCAGCACCAGCAGAAACAGAATGCCGAGCCAGAATCCGACCGCCGCCGGAACAAATGACCACTGCCCCAGTTGGGCAGATTGCTCCAGCGCAGGGATGAGCAAGCTCTACACCGTGGCGACCACCATAACGCCCGCGGCAAAGCTGATCAGGGCTTTTTGCAGGTTGATGTTCATGGTATCCCGCACAAAAAAACAAACAGGCCGCCCCAAGGCTTGTTCCCGCAAAGGGGATGAGCAGCCCCGTTAAAACCGTTGCATCTATTAGTTGTAACTAACCTCTTTTTCAAAAAATAGCCGGAGTGTTTCCACAAGCGTTTTGCGGGTATACTCCGGCTTTTATTATACGGTACGGCACAAGGATGCAGTTCAGGATGCGCGGCGGCGGAACAGCACCGCCAGAGACCATACCAGCGTGGCCGCGCTGAACCACAGCCCGGTGCTGAACGCGTTGGCCGCCGCTGTGCGCAGCATGGCACCGGGCATGGGGATTTCCGGCATATGCTTGGCCGCCTGCCACACTGCCGCTGCTTGAACAGCAGCCTGCTCCGCCCCAACGGCGCAGCCAACGGTAGAAAGGATCATCGGCAGCAGCAGGCGCTTTTTATCCTTATGGCACCAGCCCAGCAGCAGGCCCGCGGAAATTATTCCCGTCCCCCACGGCAGAAGCCCCAGCAGGGTGCCCAGCCAGCTGTCGGGCTTCGTGCTGACAAATACCGCCGTTGGGCCATCTGCTCCGCCAATAATGCCAATGGTGCTGTTGGCCTGCGCTCCCCTTGCCTGCACCCGGTCTTTCAGCTGGTTCCAAAATTGGCTCACGATCTTCCCTGCCTTTCATTTGTTGTTTGGCCGCTGCATGTATTTTTTTCTTGTTTAGTTAGCTATATTATAGCATGTCACGCTGTTTTCGTCAATGAAACATTAAAATCGCAGCATCCCTCAATATTTCTGCCACGAAAAACCACCCCGCATACAGCAGTGGACAGCATGCGGGGCGGTAATTATGGATTCAGTTCATCGAAAGATCACAGCAGGCCCTTGTACAGTTCCTTGATCTCCTCAACGCTGGTATCACGCGGGTTGCCGGGGCAGCAGGCATCGGCAAAAGCGGACTCTGCCAGGAACTGGATGTCCTCTTCCTTCAGGATGCCATGCAGGTTTGCGGGGATGCCAACATCGGCGCTCAGCTGCTTGACGGCTGCGATGGTTGCATCAGCGGCTTCGGCATCATTCATCTCGTCAATGCCGGTCACGCCCATAGCCTTGCCGACTGCGCGGTAACGCTCGCCTGCAACACTCTTGTTGTATTCCAGGCCGGTGGGCAGGATGATGGCGCAGGCAACGCCATGCGGGGTGTCGTACAGAGCAGACAAACCGTGTGCCATGCTGTGGACAATGCCCAGGCCAACATTGGAGAAACCCATGCCGGCAATGTACTGACCCAGAGCCATGCCTTCGCGCCCTTCCGGGGTGTTCTGCACAGCGCCGCGCAGGTTCTCGGAGATCAGCTTGATGGCTTCCAGGTGGAACATATCAGAGATGGTGCAATGGCCCTTGGTGATGTAGCCTTCAATGGCATGGGTCAGTGCGTCCATACCGGTGGCGGCGGTCAGACCCTTGGGCATGCTGGACATCATATCGGGGTCAACCACAGCGATTTCAGGAATATCGTTGGTATCCACGCAGACGAACTTGCGCTTCTTCTCTACATCGGTGATGACATAATTGATGGTAACTTCGGCAGCGGTACCGGCGGTGGTGGGTACGGCAATGGTAAACACAGCGTGCTTTTTGGTGGGGGCAACGCCTTCCAGGCTGCGGACATCCGCAAATTCGGGGTTGTTGATGATGATGCCGATGGCCTTTGCAGTATCCATGGAGGATCCGCCGCCGATGGTCACGATGCAGTCCGCCTCAGCTGCCTTGAAAGCAGCAACGCCGTCCTGCACGTTCTGGATGGTGGGGTTGGGCTTGATTTCGCTGTAAACAGCATAGGGGAAGCTGGCTGCATCCAGCAGGGCAGTGATCTTGCCGGTAACGCCGAACTTGATCAGGTCGGGGTCAGAGCAGACAAAAGCCTTTTTATAGCCGCGGGCGGTCAGTTCGGGAACAATGTTCTCGATTGCGCCATGGCCATGGTAAGAGATCGTATTCAAAACAATGCGGTCAGCCATAATGGTATTACCTCCGTTTTCTGTGCATGGTTTGCTCTTGGGCACGCGCTGTACGCAGCCCGTTCCATGCCTTTGTTATAATTATAACATCGTTTTACCCTGCCGTCTTTGGGCTTTTGTATCCGCTTTATTGTGAAAATTCCACTTTGCTGTTAAGCCGCCCAAAAGTTTCTAAAGTTTTTGGGCATTTCTTCCGTGCTGTCCCCCACTTGCAAACACCTGCGCGATATGCTATACTGTTTTTGCAATGAGGCGCGACCTGTTTTTTGGCCGCGCCTTTTTAACTATCAGGCCAAAACCGCGGCGCGCAGCCCGGTTTTTTATAAGGTGTATCTGAAAGCAAAGAAATAGGCCAGATTTTCGACTTTTCAGGTACACTCTAGGAGGGATAACGTCATGCGCTTATTTGATGTGCTGGGCCCCGTGATGACAGGCCCTTCCAGCAGCCACACGGCTGGCGCGGTGCGTATTGGGCTTACAGCGCGCAACCTGTTGGGCGAAGCCCCAAAAACCGCCGAGATCCTGCTGCATGGCAGCTTTGCCGCCACAGGCCGCGGCCACGGTACCGATCGTGCGCTGGTGGCCGGGCTGCTGGGCATGCTGCCAGACGATGAACGCATCCCGGACAGCTTTTCCCTGGCGCAGCAGGCCGGGCTAGATTATACCATCGGCACCGTGGTGCTGCGCGGTGCCCACCCCAACACCGCCCTGCTGCGGCTGGAAGGGGTGAGCGGCCGCAAACTGGAAGTAATGGGTGCTTCCATCGGCGGCGGGCGCATCAACATCTGCCAGATCGACGGCATTACCACCAACTTTGGCGGCGACCACAACACCCTGATCGTTCACAATCAGGATACCCCCGGCCATGTGGCCGAAGTGACCACCGCATTGGCGCAGCGGGGCATCAACATTGCCACCATGCAGCTGTACCGTTCCACCGCCGGGGGCTATGCCGTAATGGTGCTGGAATGTGACCAGCCCCTGCCGGACGCCTTAATTGCCGAACTGCGCGGCATGCAGGGCATTGTGAAAGTGACCGGTCTGAACCTTGCGCAGCAGACCGAAACAAAGGAGGGCGCGTGATTATGGCATATTCTTCCGTTAAAGCAATGCTGAACGTCAGCCGCCAGAACAACCAGCCCCTGTGGGACGTTATTTTGCAGAGCGACCTGCTGGAAAGCGGGCTGACCCGCCCCCAGTCCCTGGCCGAAATGCACCACCTGTGGCAGGTGATGGTGCAAACCAGCGATAACTACTGTGGCGCGGATCGTTCCGCCAGCGGCTTTGCGGGCGGCGATGCTGCCAAAGTGGCCGAAGCCGAAGCCCGCGGCCAGCTGTTGACTGGCGGCTATCTGGCCCAGGTGATGGCCGAAGCCCTGAAAACCGCCGAATGCAACGCCTGCATGAAACGAATTGTCGCCGCGCCCACGGCGGGCAGCTGCGGCGTTCTGCCCGCGGTGCTGCTGCCCTTGTGGCGCAGCGGCAGCTATAACGAGGAAGCCATCTGCCGCGCGCTGTATGTCTCCGCCGGGTTTGGGCAGGTTGTGGCCGCGCGCGCCACGCTGGCCGGCGCCGAGGGCGGCTGCCAGGCCGAGGTCGGCGCTGCCAGCGCCATGGCAGCCGCCGCCCTGGTGGAGCTGCGCGGCGGCACCGCCGAACAATGCGCCGAAGCCTTTGCCATGGCGCTGACCAACCTGGAGGGCCTTGTGTGTGACCCCGTGGCCGGGCTGGTGGAAATTCCCTGCATCAAGCGCAATGTGATCGGGGCCATGAACGCAGTCTCCTGCGCGGACATGGCGCTGGCCGGCGTGGTAGGGCATATCCCCGCGGACGAGGTGATCGACGCGATGGCCGAAGTTGGCGCTGCCATGAGCAATGACCTGCGCGAAACCGGCATCGGCGGCCTTGCCGGCACCCCGACGGGAAAGGCGATCCGGGATATTGTGCAGATGCAGGGCTGATGCGCAGCATCAGAATGAATAATGAATAATGGCGGTGTGCGCGCCACGCGCGCACATTAAAATAAGGCGTTACTTTCCTTCATTGGCAATTTGCTGTAGGAAAGTAGCGCCCTATTTTTTGAGCCGTGCCACCGCACGGCGGTCCACCAACATTATTCTTTATTTATTATTATTTATTATTTTGCTTTCTCAGCGCCATTTTCACCACCAGCACTAGGGCCGCATACAGAATGCCGCCGATGGCCCAGATGAACCAGCTGTCTTGGGGCTGGCCGTTGCCCCTGGGGCCAAAGGTGTACAGCAGGAATGCCGCCGTGACCACCAGCCAGTACACCACGCTGATGGCAGTACGCAGCTCACGGGTGGCTTTGCTGTGGCGGGTGTAGTCCCCTTCTTCCAGCAGCTTTTCCGTTGCGCCGTAATAGGTCCCGCCCAGCACAAAGGCAAAAACGCCGCAGGCAACCAACACCAGCAGAACACAAACCGCCGCATTCATCACGATTCCGCTGTTCACCATCATGGCCACAAACAGCGGAATAGCGGACAGAATGCACAGCACGGTGCCGGTCAGGTTCAATTTATCATAGGTGGGACGGTACGCCGCCTGGCGTTCCCGCACCATGCCGGTCACGCCGTATTCTGTTTCAAAGGGTTCCTTTTCCAAAAAATCAAAGTCCCGGTTCTTCGTGCCGCACAGCATAAACAGCACCACAGCCACGCATACCATTACCAGCAGAACGCACAGGCCAATACCGGTCGCCACCTTCTCGTTCAGGCCAAACTGGGAATGCTGGCAGATTTCGCCCAAAAGCAGCAGCATAACAGGTGAAGCAACACAGAGCGCGGTTCCCCACGCCATGTAGGGAGCGTTGACCTTTGCCTGGGCCAGGGCAGCGTTAGCCTGCTCCAGCGTTACACGGCGCAAGGCGGTGGGCTCACTTTCGGCATATTCCGGTTCGCCCATCTCGTCTTTTAACAGGTAATCTGTGGTAACGCCAAACAGCTTGCTGATCTGCAAAATCTTTTCAATGTCCGGCACCGACTGTGCACCCTCCCATTTTGAGACCGACTGCCGGGTCACGTTCAGCTGTTGGGCAAGCTCCTCCTGGGAATATCCTGCCTTTTTGCGCAGGGCGATCAATTTGTCTGCAAAGATCATGGTCAATGTCCTTTCTTGTGTTGTGGGGTTTTGTTTCGGTGGCTTTATCGTACCAGCTGGTGCCGTTGCAAAAAAGAACCTGACTGTTGGAAATGTGTCAACCGCCGGTTGCGGGCAGAAAATTTATCGCAGTATCGTTTACAGTGCAAACATTTCTTTGCAGATTGTTTTGCCTGTCTGCGTTTTGAAAATTTTATCCAGCGCGTTCTGCGCCGCTGCTTTGGGTACAGAATCCTCATACAGATTGACCAGGAAATCCGCTTCCACTAAAATCTGATAGTCCATTCCGTTGATATTGGTATACGTATGGTGGTGCCCCACCAGATAAGCAACGCGGTCGGCCTGCGCCGGGGTAAAGCCGCATTCCAACATCATGGCGCGGGCCGGGGCGGGGCCGAGCTCTTCCTGATATTTGCCCGCGGAGCTGCCATAGGTCTGCTCTGCCGGTTTGATTCCGATATCATGCACATAGGCAGTGGCTTCCAGAATTTCCAGCGTTGCGGCATCCATCCCCTCCTGCCGAGCAATCAGCGCAGCAAAGCTGTGCACCTTGATAAAGTGCTGGATGCGGGCAGGATCCGCCGCGTAATATGTAATCATATGCAAAGCAAGGTCATCCAATTTTGTCATGTCTTATTTCCCCTCTCATTCTGTTACAAGTCAAGCATCTGTCTGTATTGTACTGCACCGCCCTATAAAAGCAAGGGGCAGTTTTCCTTTTTTGGCGGTCAATCGTAATCGTATTCCGGGCTTTCAGCCACGCGGGTGTCCAGCCAGCGGGCCAGACGCTCCATCTCAGCGTTGGTGATGCGTCCGGTATCCGATAACGCCGCCACCATGCTGCGCAGGTCCCCGCCATACAGAGTTTGCAGGTGTGCCGCACTGACTGCCCCGCAATAGGTCACACGGCGCACCAGCGGGGTATAAATATTTTTGTTGCCCTCCTTTTCGGGCCGTACATAACCCTTGGCTTCCAGCCGCAGCAGGAAGTTGAGCAGTGTGGAATCCGCCCACACACAATCCGGCGGCAGTTTGGCCGCGATCTGCCGCCGAGTGGCCGGTTTGCCGCAGGCCCACAGCGCCGCCATGACCTGCTCTTCACTGGTTGAAAGTGCTTTCATTCTTCTCTTCATTCCTTCCTTTTATGTTTGTGGTTGATTTTTTCACTTTATTTTACATCTGTGGCAGATATTTTAGCAAGGTGCATTTTTGCACAAAATGTGCACTTACTTTTTGGCTGTTTTGGTGGTCAGCATTTTACGTTTGTAAAAGTATCTGTTTTCGTTTTGCGCACATCTGTACTTATTGGCAGGCTGCCCGCGGCAATTTTCCACTTTTTTCGGTATTTTGACAAACGTGTTTTGCTTGCGGGCGGGCAGGCGCAGTGCGTATAATACAGGTGTTGTGAAAAACGAATCAACAAAGCAAGGCGCAGCGCGCCGCTTTGAGCTTGGGTGTAAGAATGAATTTAGGAGGTAACCTCTTATGAATCGTGTGTATAATTTCAGCGCCGGTCCTTCCATGCTGCCGGTTCCCGTTTTGCAAAAAGCTCAGGCCGACCTGCTGGACTACCATGGCAGCGGTATGAGCGTGATGGAGATGAGCCACCGCAGCAAGTGGTTCGATGAGATCATCCAGAACACTGAGGCCGGTATCCGCAAGGTGCTGAATGTGCCCGACAACTACAAGATCGGTTTCTTCCAGGGCGGCGCAACCCAGCAGTTCGCCATGGTGCCCCTGAACTTTATGACCACCGGCACGGCGGATTATCTGGTGACCGGCAACTTCAGCAAAAAGGCTGCCGAGGAAGCCGCTAAGTTCGGCACAGCCCGCATCGCTGCTTCCAGCAAGGATAAGAACTTCACCTATATTCCGGATGTCAAGGCCATTGCGTATGACCCCAACGCCAGCTACATCCACATCTGCCAGAACAACACCATTTTTGGCACTACTTATAAAGATGTGCCGCAGGTGGACGGCATCCCCCTGGTAGCTGACATGAGCTCCATGATTTTCAGTGAGCCGACCGATGTAAGCAAGTACGGCTGCATCTACTTTGGTGTGCAGAAGAACGTTGCCCCCGCCGGTATGGCCATTGCCATCATCCGGGGCGACCTGCTGGGCAAGAGCGCCAAAGGCATCCCGGCGGAAAAGATCCCCACCATGATGAACTACACCACCCTGTTGGATAAGGACAGCATGTACAACACCCCGCCGTGCTGGTGCATCTACATGACCGGTCTGGTGATGGATTACCTGCAGAATGAGGTTGGCGGCCTGGAAGAGATGGCCAAGATCAACCACGCCAAGGCCAAGGTCCTGTATGATTACCTGGACGGTCAGAACTTCTATAACAATCCCGTTCAGCCGGAATACCGCAGCATGATGAACGTGACCTTCACCAGCCCCAACCCGGATATGGATAAGAAGTTCTGCGCCGCTGCTACCGAAGCCGGCTTCGTGAACCTGAAAGGCCACCGCCTGGTTGGTGGCATGCGTGCTTCCATCTATAACGCCATGCCTGCCCAGGGTGTGAACGACCTGGTTGATTTCATGGAGAAGTTCCGCAAGGAAAACGCGTGAAATAATGAGGAATTAGCAATTAGAAATTAGGAATTGAAGGCTGACTTTATGTTTTGTTCAAATCCCAATGTTCTTGCTGATTTCTCTGCCATACCGTTCATCCCTAATTGCTCATTCCTAATTACTCATTTCTAATTATTACAGGGGGTTATCCGCCATTATGTATACCATCAAAACCATGAACGCCATTTCGCCGGTTGGGCTGGCAAAGCTGCCGGCCAACCAGTTCGAGATCAATAACGAGGCTGACGACGCACAGGGCATTCTGGTGCGCAGCGCCGACCTGCATGATGTTGCCCTGCCCAAAAGCCTGCTGGCCATTGCCCGCGCAGGTGCCGGCACCAACAACATTCCCATTGACCAGTGCACCGAGCAGGGCATCGTAGTGTTCAACACCCCCGGTGCCAACGCCAACGCTGTGGCCGAGCTGGTCATCGGTGCGCTGGTGTCCGGCAGCCGCAATGTACCGGACGCTGTGCAGTGGGCGCAGGGCCTGAAAGGCAGCGCCACCCTGGCCAAGGATGTGGAGAAGGGCAAAAAGCAGTTTGTCGGCCCGGAACTGCGCGGCAAAACCATCGGTGTAATCGGCCTGGGTGCCATTGGTGCCCGCGTCGCCAACGCCGCCGTTGCCCTGGGCATGGAAGTTCTGGGCTATGACCCATACATTTCCATTGACGCTGCATGGAGCCTGTCCCGCAGCGTACAGCACTGCGTCACCCTGGGCGATATGCTGCCCCGCTGCGACTATCTGACCATCCATGTGCCGTACCTGCCCTCCACCAAGAACACCATCAATGCCCAGACGCTGGCCATGTGCAAGGACGGCGTGCGTGTGCTGAACTTTGCCCGCGGTGAGCTGGTTGATAACTTTGCCCTGCTGGATGCTCTCGGCACCGGCAAGGTTGCCCAGTATTTCTGCGATTTCCCGGCGGAGGAGCTGCTGGGTGTGAAAGGAGTTTACTGCACGCCGCACCTGGGCGCTTCCACCCCGGAAAGCGAGACCAACTGCGCTGTGATGGCAGCCAATGAGCTGAGCGACTACCTGAAAAACGGCAACATCACCCACAGTGTCAACCTGCCGGATGTCAGCCAGCCGCGCGTTGGCGGCAAGCGCATCTGCATCATTCACCGCAATGAGCCGGGCGCAATCTCTTCCATCACCGGCATTCTGACCGCCGCCAACCTGAACATTGAGAACATGGTGAACAAAGGCCGCAAGAATGTTGCCTACACCATGCTGGATGTAACAGGCAACGTGGATGCCGGCCTAACCGCACAGCTCAGCGGCATTGATGCCGCCATCCGCGTGCGTATCCTGTGATAATACCTTAAAATAGAGGGGTTTGGGTCTGCCGCAGCGGGGCATGGGGTTCCGTTGCGGCATTTTGTTTGGGCAATACCGCATAATTCTAAGTGCCGATACGGCGAGCGAGGTGCGGCAGATGCC
>SAUS01000046.1 GCA_004000625.1 Candidatus Cibiobacter qucibialis
CATCCAGTATTATCTGCGCTTTTGGCTTGGCATCTGCCGCACCTCGCTCGCCGTATCGGCACTTAGAATTATGTGGTATTGCCTTAGAAAAACTGTTTGATAAAAGCAATATCGCTGGCAGCACGGGCGGGCACGGCTTCCTCGCGCAGAACGGGCAACGGCTGCGGCAGGGTGCGCAGCATGGCAAAGGCACCGGCGTAATCGGTGCAGGAATCTTCCAGGCTGGTGTGCAGCATGGTGCCGTCCGGCGTAAAGTTCTTGCCCTTAAAGTGTACGGCCTTGATTTTGTCCCCAAGCAGCTCGCCCATGGCGTCCCACAGGGGCTGCTGGTTGTCCTTGCCCTCAAAGCTGACCAGGTTGCTCATGTCCAGGATGACCCCCAGCGCGGGGCTTTGCATCATATCCAGGATGTGCCGCGCTGCCTGCGGGGTGTTGGTGCTGTCGCCAACAACGGGCTCAATGGCAACGGTCACGCCAAGGCGCTCGGCTTCCGGCAGAATGGTTTCCAGGCTTTTGCAGAGCATATATTGGGCTCGCTCGCGGGTGGTGCCGGCGGGCTGCTTGTGCATGCCGGTAGTCTCGGTGCCAATGCAGCCCGCGTTCAGCGCCTTGCACACGGCCAGCTGGCTTTTGAAATCCGCTGCGTTGGCGCTGCGCTGCACTTCGTCCGCGATGGCAAGCTCCACATAGGTGCCCAGCACGGCAACAGCGATGTTGTGCTTCTTTTGCGCTTCCAGCGTGTTCTGCACCAGCTGCGGGGTAACGTCCGCATAGCTGGCAACGCCGGGCACGCATTTTTTGTAGGCCAGCTGCACGCAGGCAAACCCGTCTGCGGAAACCTTGCCAAACAGCTCATCGGGCGTGCCCTTACCGTAATCATGCAGGCGGGCACCAACGGTAAATATGGCCATAACAGCGGAACCTCCTTACTGGATGATCATTTCAGTATAGGCCAGCAGCAGGGGGGCAACGCCCTTGGCGTCGTTTTCCACAACTGGCTCGCTGAAATAGTATTCCAGGCTGCCATCGCGGCGGGTGGCGCCGCCCAAACCGGCTACCAGGCAGATGCCGGACAGTTGCAGCTCGCCCTTATCGTTCACGCCCAGGTATTTGTCACAGGTGCCATAGAATGCCTTTTCGCCGTAAGCGCGGAACCGCTTGGGCAGGTAGCCCAGCCGCACGCCTTTGAGCACGGCGTAAGCGAACAGGGAGCTGCCGGAGGTTTCCAGATAGTTGCCCGGTACGCCGGCTTTATCAATGACCTGCCAGAACATGCCGGTCTCGGCGTCCTGGAACTGGATCATGGCCTCCACTGCTTCCTTGAACATAGCCATAATGGCGCGGTATTCGTAATACATCTGCTCGTCCATGCGCTCCAGAACATCCACCATGGCAACCAGGAACCAGCCCATGGCGCGCAGCCAGAAGTTTGCGCTGCAGCCCGTTACAGGATCGGCCCAGTACATCTGGCGGCTTTCATCATAGCCGTGGTAGTACAGGCCGGTTTTGGGGTCTCGCATGTACTTCTTGATGTTCATGAACTGCTTATAACTGTCCTGGCAGCCCTTCATGCCGTTGTAGCGGGTCTCGTATTCCATGTAGAATGGCTGCGCCATATAGGTGCCGTCCAGCCAAACCTGCCACGGGTAGATGGCTTTGTGCCAGAAATTGCCATCCTTGGTGCGGGGCTGGGTGTCCAGCTGGGCGCGGATGGTGTTGATGGCATCCCGGTAGCGCTGCTCGCCGGTCAAATCAACCAGGAAAAACAGGTTTTTGCCCTGGTTGATGTTGTCCAGGTTATGCTCGTTGGCGTCAAAGGTGTAGATCTCGCCGCCATCCTTGACAAAGTAGTCTACAAAATCGCGGGAGAACTTCAGGAACTTTTCATCCCCGGTGGTCTTGTACAGGCTCAGGCAGGCGGTGATCATGCAGCCGTCCACATAGTTCCATTTATTTGGCTTGCCGCTGCGCACCTTTTCAATGTTCCACAGTGGGGCTTCGGCAGAGCTGCCGGCAATCAGATAATCCACATAATTGCCCAGGGTGGTCAAAATTTCTTCATGGGTCATGGCTTAATCCTCCTTAAAGCTGCCAACGTTGATAAAGTTCAGGCGTTCGCCTACATAGCCTTCCAGTTTGACATTGTGGAAGTGAATCTCCTTCACGTTTTCGGCCCAGATCGCCAGCTTGCTGCATTCGGCGGCACCGCACATCATGGCGGCGTGGCCAGCCCCGGCGTTTTCGGCAAAGGAGATGCTGACATTGTTCATCTCCACTTTTTCAACCGGCTGCTCCGGCAGACCGCTGAACCAGCAGCCTGCATACTCGGCGTCGGTGGCGGTGATATTTTCCATCGTCAGGCTGCCCAGGCGGGGGGTAGCATCGTCCAGCGGCAGGGGTTCATGGCTCTGCACATAGTCGCTTTTGCCGTCCGGGTCACAGAAGTAGAACATGTTGATGACGAATGGGGTCAGCACATGGCGCATTTCCACGTTGCGGAACACCAGCCCGTCGATCACGGCGTTCTTGCCGCGACCGCGGCGGGTCTTGATGCGCAGGCCGCGGTCGGTGTGGTCCATCAGGCACTGGGTAACCACCACATTTTTCACGCCGCCGCTCATCTCGCTGCCAATAACCAGGCCGCCATGGCCGCGGTTCAGGTTGCAGTTGCGGATGGTCACATTCTCGCAGGGGGTATGCATCACAGTGCCAAGGAAGAGTTTGCCGGACTTGAGGGCGATGCAGTCATCGCCAACATGGATGAAATCACCGATGATGTTCACATTCTTGCAGCTTTCGGGGTCAATGCCGTCGGTGTTGGGGCTGTCGGCGCGGTTGTGAATCTGCAGCTGCAGGATGTTCACCCCGTCCGAGTAGGTGGGGTGGATGGTCCAGGAGAAGCTGTTGCACACCTCCACACCGTGTAGGGTCACATTCTTGGCTTTGCTGGTAAAGAAGAGCCGCGGCCGCCAGGCGATAAGTTTCACCTTGATGTGCTGGTACCAGTCGCCGTTGTCGGCGTTGGCGTTGATGCAGCCTTCGCCGGTGATGGTCACATTTTCGGCATTGATGACATTGATCAAACCGGCAAAGCAGTCCAGCGGGTTTCCCTCCCAGCCGCCGAGATAGGCTTCGTGCTGTTCATCGGCGCAGGGCAGCACACCAGGCAGGATGGGATATTCGCGGCGGTCGGTGCCGCCCAGCAGGGTGCAGCCTTTTTCCAGGTACAGGGTGGTGTTGCTGCACAAAAACAGGCTCTGGGTGCGGTAAGTACCGGCGGGCACATACACCGTGCCGCCCGGCGGGCAGGTGGAAAGCGCAGCCTGCAAAAAGGCGGTGTTGTCGGTTACGCCGTCATTCACCAGGCCATAGCGGGAAGCATCTACAAAAAAGCTTTCCGCCGCGGTGGCAAAGTCCAGGGTACCGGTATCGCCATCAGTGGCAAGCACTTCCAGGTGGTAGGTTTTGCCGGGTTCCAGGCTGAACACGCTGAACACGTTGGTGCAGCAGGCTTCCAGCACAGTCTGGCCGTTCAGCTGAACCCGGAACGGGGCAGGGGCGGTATAGCAGGTGTTGTTTTGCAGCTCAAAACAGGCGCTGCGGGTACAGGCACGAACGAGAGCGAGTTTCATACGATGATTTCCTCCATAAAAAATGAAAAAAGTTTTGAAATTCAACAAGAAATGTGTTAAGATGAAATAAATCAACAAAATTGAAGCGCGTTCTGCCCTAAAATTGGCAAAAATGCTTGGGCGGGGCGTGGCGGGAGGTTTGAACAGGATGGTCAAGGAATATACCTATTCCCCCCATGTGGACTTTTATATCGATATGATCGACCGCGAGCATAGCTACGATATGGGAAGTTTCCACACACACCACAAATATGAACTGTATTATGAAGTGGAAGGCGCGCGGCGCTATTTTATTGAGGATTCCGCCTATATCGTCAATGCAGGCAATGTGATCCTGATTGGGGAAAACCAGATCCACAAGACTGGTTCGGTAGGGGATGGCCCCACCAGCCGCATTGTGTGCAATTTCAGCCGCGAGTATCTGCAGGAGATCAGTGGGGCTTTCCCGGAGATTGACCTGTTCGGCTTTATGAGCGAGGAGAACAACCACCTGCTGAGCAGCATCACGGTTAAGCAGCAGAACTATATCTACTCCATCCTGCAGCAGCTGATCCAGATGCAGGACGAAAACAGTCCCGAAAGCGCTGTGACCCGCAAAATGCTGCTGGCCACGCTGCTGTTGCAGCTGAAAAAGATGTGCGAAAACCAGCATGAGCTGGGGGGCGACAGCGGCCGGGTGACCAACCGCATCGTCAGTCAGATCCAAGGCTATATTGCGGAGCATTACGCCGAGAAGCTGACCCTGACAAGCATTGCCAACCAGTTTTACATCAGCCCGTATTACCTCAGCCGTCTGTTCAAAAAGACCATCAACCTGAGCCTGATCGAATACATCAACGGCGTACGCATCAAAGCGGCGCAGAACATGATCGAAAAGACCAACGAAAGCATTTCCAGCGTGGCGGAAAAGACAGGCTTTATGACAAGCGCGCATTTCCGGCGGGTGTTCAAAGATGCCACAGGGCTTTCACCCCAGCAGTACCGCCAATATTTCAAGCGGGTAAACAAACCGGAAAAATAAGGCCGAAAATGTTACAGCACAAAACCACAACCCCCGGCGGCTGCCAACAGGCAGCCGCTTTTGTTTTGCCCCTAACGGATAAGCAGGGCAGGGGAGAGCGATGCAAAGGGATCAGCAGAAAAGGCACCATCATGTGCCGGAATATAGCGGAAAGCCGAAAGCTTTTTTATTCCGGCTGCATCCTGAATATTAGGGCATCACCGCACAATTCCCGCCTAACGGCTCAAGCACCGCTCCGGCGGCTGCGGCACGGCATCTGCGTTGCCAAAATGCTCGATAAGACATCCAGTATTATCTGCGCTTTTGGCTTAGCATCTGCCGTACCTCGCTCGCCGTATCGGCACTTAGAATTATGCGGTATTGCCTTAGGAACGGCCAAAAGCGAGAAAAGCCAGTGGCCGGAGTTTTCAAAATAAAAGCTGCCCGGTACCCCTTTTGCAGCGGTACGGGGCAGCCTGTGTAGTGGTTTGGGCGCAAAAAGATCAAAAGTTTTGGAAAAGACTTGAAGCTTAGCCCTTTACACTGCCAGCGGCAATGCCGTCAATAAAGGAATCCTGAGCGGCAAAGAAAACCAGCAGCTGCGGGATAATGGAAATCAGGGACAAGGCAAGGATGCGGTTCCACTGAATGCCTTCACTGGTACTGTCCATAGACAGCTTAACAAAGATTGCCATGGGGTATTTGCGCGGGGTAGTAACGTAAAGCAGGGGACCCATAAAGTCGTTGCAGCTCCACATGAACTGGAACAGCGCACAGGCGACCAGAGAGGGGCTGAGCATGGGGCAGATGATCTTGTACAGGATCTTGACCGGGCCGCAGCCGTCAATGGCGGCGGCTTCGTCCAGGTCGTGCGGGATGCTGCGCATGAACTGCACCAGCTGGTAGACGAAGTAGGTCTCGGTAGCAAACAGGGACGGCACCCACAGGGCGGGGTACAGGGGGGTGTTGATCCAGTTAAACTTGTTGTACATCATGTACTGCGGAACGTTCAGAACAACCTGCGGCAGGAACAGCGTCATGATCATAACGCCGAACAGAAAATCGCGGCCCTTGAACTTGAAACGGCTGAAACCGTAAGCAGCAATGACAGAAGAAATAACAGTGAACACAACCTTGGGGATAACGTAGCTGTAGGTGTTCAGGAATGCACGCCAGATGGTGATATCGCCGCCGTAAGTTTTAGTCACAGCGTTATAATAGCCATCCAGGGTGGGATGCGCGGTAAACGGGGAAAGGCTGGTAAAGATCTCGGCGTTGGTCTTAAAGGTGGAGCCCACCATCCACAGCAGCGGATAGACCATGATAAAGCCCATAAAGATCAGAACAAAATACTTGAAGAAGGTTGCCACATTGGCGCGTGCTTTCATACCCATAAATCAATTCCTCCTTCAATCAGTCAGCATAGTAAACCCAATGCTTCTGGCTGCCAAATGCGATGACAGTGAGCAGGGCGATGATGATGAACATGACCCAGGCCATGGCGCAGGCCATACCCATTTCGTTGCTCTTGAACGCATAGTTGTAAACCAGCAGCGAAACCAGCGTGACGGAACCGCGGGGGCCGCCATTATTAAAGATAATGTAGGGACCGTTGAATTCCTGGAACGCCTGAGCAATCTGGGTAACGAGGTTGTAGAAGATAACGGGGGTGATCATCGGCACGGTGATGGAGAAGAACTGGCGGGTCCTGGAAGCACCGTCGATGGTGGCGGCTTCGTACAGGTCGACCGAAACGCCCTTCAATGCGGCAAGGAACAGCACCATGGCGGAGCCGAACTGCCATACACGCAGCACAATGATAACGACCATGGCGTAATCGGGGTCAGCCAGCCAACTGGGCCCCTGAATGCCGATAAAGGAGAGCAGCATGTTGATGATGCCATCCTCTTTGAACAGGGCCTTCCACAGAACGGCAATGGCAACAGATCCGCCCAGGATGGAGGGAATGTAGTAGATGGTACGGAACAGGTTGACGCACTTGATCTTGAAGTTCAGGATGTAAGCGATGAACAAAGCAAAAATCAGCTTGAGGGGAACGGTGATGAGGGCATAACGGAAGGTGATGATGAACGAGGTCAGCGTTTTCTTGTTGGTGAAAATGTAGATGTAGTTCATCAGGCCGTACTTGGTAATGCCGTCAAAGAAGTTCATATCCGTAAAGCTGTAGAACAGGGAAGTGGCAAACGGATACAGCTTGAACACCACAAAACCAATGATCCAAGGAATCAGGAACAAAAGGCCAACGTTTTCATCACACCATTTTTTGAAAGGAGTGCGGGTCACTGTCTTGGCAGCAGGTGCGCTCATAAAGGAAACCTCCTTGTTACATAATAAAGGGCTGGCCCCACCGCCATGGGGCCGGGGCCAGCCTTGCTGATGCGTAAGGTTAAGTGTGGAAACGGGAATTAGGCAAGTGCTTCGCAGATGCCATCGTACAGCGTCTGGGCAGCCTCGGCGGAATCATACTGATCGTAGCTGAAGCCTTCAAACACATCGCTGTACACGCCATTGGTCTCGTCCTTCAGGGAAGTGCTCTCGTAGCAGGGGTCGAACGGCTGGTCAACAAAAGCCATAACCTTGGTGTTGGCTTCCAGAATCAGCTCGTTGACAGCACCGGCCTCCTTGGCGTATTCCTGGCCGGCCTTGGAGCAAACCATGCCGCACTGGGTGCCCATGATGGAAGCGCCCTCTTTTTCGTTCAGGATGAAGTTGATCAGGGCAGCAGCCTCAACAGGATGCTCGCAGCTCTGGGTAACAGCCATACCCATGGAAACCTTGGCAAAACCGCCGTTGGCAGCCTCGCCCCACTTGATTTCGTCGCCAACAACGAACTCAGCGTCGTCGGGCAGGTTCTGGCTTGAACTCAGTGCGCTGGAGTCCCAGGTGAAGATGCCGGCGTACTTGCCGGTGATCCAGGCCTGACCATCGGTGATGTTCTTATCGCCGGCGGCGTTCATGGTCTTCAGGTCGGGCATCACGTGGTTATCTTCCAGGCTCTGGATCCATTCCAGACCTTCCTGCAGCTGCTCAACGGTGTAGTTCAGGGTGCTGTCGGTAACCCAGGGCTCGCCGTACTTGCTTTCCAGGTAGAAGGTCATCATGATCATGCGGTCCAGCGTGGTGGCAGCCAGCGGATAGTAGTCATCGCCCAGCTTTTCCTGGAAGGTCTTGGCGGCGTCCAGCAGCTCCTGCTCAGTAGTGGGGTAGTGGTCCAGGCCAGCCTTCTTGAAGGTTGCCATGTTCCAGTAGAAAATACGGCCGGCCATAGCAACGGGAACAGCCTGCAGGGAATCAGCCACAGTGCAGGCATCCAGAGCGTTAGAGGGGAACTGGGTCAGATCCAGCACATCGGAGTAATCGTTCAGGTTGACGAAGCTCTGACCCTTGCCGGAGTACTGGAACAGCCAGTTCCAGTTGACCTGCATCACGTCGGCAGCGTTGCCGGCAGCCAGGGCAGTGGACTGAGCTTCCTCCCAGCCGTTCCACGGGCCGTAAGTGCACTCAACGGTGATGTTGGGGTATTTTTCAGTGAATGCCTTGCAGGCAGCCTCGTATGCAGCCTGGCGGGCATCGCCGCCCCACCAGCTGATGGTCAGGGTGATGGGATCGGTGGTGTTGATGGTGTGAGCCTCGGTAGCAGCCTCGGTAGAGGTGGAAGCAGCTTCAGAAGAAGCGACCTCGGAAGAAGCTGCGGTGCTGTTGGCAGCGGAGCCGCCGCAGCCTGCCAGCAGGCCAGCAGCCATAACGCTGGCCATTGCAAGGGCGATTGCCTTTTTCATTGTTTTAGTCCTCCTAAAAATGTTCATATAACGAGCGGCCTGACAACTGACCGCTTCATTCAACGCTATTATAATAACAAATTGTGAACATCAAAAAAATATCCAAAATAGTGTGTAAATCATGAAAACAAACAAATATTGCTTTAATTGAATGGACAAAAAATCAACCTATGTCAAAACATACGAACTAAGGCAAAACGATTTGTGCATGATGCTGAAATAGCTCAAACCCGTATCTAATAAAGATTGCGGAAAAATCTTGCATAAATTGAGGCAATTTGTGCGTGTTTGTATATGTTGCAAAACGGTTACAACGAAATTATAGGGGAAAACGTGTAAAAATGCCGAATGAATCACAGAAAACAAACGCACAAATTCGGCAACGCAAAAAATGTACGCAAACGCACTTCTTTTGCGCATTCGTGCAAAATTTGCAATGGGAAGAAATACAGTATGCTAAAAATATTCGCGATGGCAAAATGTGTGCGAAAAATGGAATGGAAATTGCTGCACATAAAACATATCTTGTATATGCGGCCTTTTGGTGCTCTGAAAATTGCGCCGCAAAGTGTTGGAAACAAAAATGGCACAAAAGCGGTGCTGCAAGGCTGGGCAGCGGCTTTTGTGCCATACATGTTGTCATTTACTTAAGGCAATACCGCATAATTCTAAGTGCCGATACGGCGAGCAAGGTACGGCAGATGCTAAGCCAAAAGCGCAGATAATACTTTGTGTATTATCGAGCATTTTGGCAACGCAGATGCCGTGCCGCAGCTGCCGGAGCGGTGCTTAAGCCGCAAGGCGGGAATTGTGCGGTGTTGCCTTATATAAAAGGGCGGAACACAGATTGAAATAAAAGAATGGATCACTGGTGCGCGGGGTGGCGTTTCAGGAAAGCGCGGTATTCCCGGTACCAGCACTGGGGGCAAAGGCTCTGATACTCTACAGCATCCACTGTGTCAATCGCAACCTGAGCGCCCTCAAACACGAACTCGCCGTTTACCTTGCGGCCGTTGCAGGTGGCTTTGCGGCCGCAGGCGCAGATGGTTTTCATCTCCTCGATGGTATGGGCCAGCTCCAAAAGGCGGGTGGAACCGGGGAAACCGCGGTTCATAAAGTCTGCCCGCAGCCCATAGCAGATGACCGGAATGTTCAGGTCCACCGTGACCAAAAACAGCTGCTCGGCCTGCGCCGGGGTAAAAAACTGGCTTTCGTCACACAGCACACAGGCAGGGGCGCTGCCATGGGCGGCAGTATCGGCCCGGACGATATCCAGGATGTCCATGTCCGGGCTGACCAGCACATCCACCTTGTGGCTGACCCCCAGGCGGGAAACAATATGATCGCCGCCTTTGGTGTCCACGCTGGCTTTCAGAATCAGCACCCGCATGCCGCGTTCGTTATAATTGAAAGCAACCTGCAAAAGCGCCGTGGTTTTGCCGCTGTTCATTGCGCCGTAACGGTAATATAGCTTTGCCATGTTTGGCTCCTTATTAAAATAAAGTGAAAAACAGCATGAAAATCGGGGTGTACCACAGGATCCTGCACCCATGCCGGGGCAGGCGCTGGGGTACACCCCGCCGGAAACAGTCATGCGCTGTGTGTTCGGCTTTTATTCATCATGGTTGCGCAGCCGGTAGCCAAGGCTCATCAGGCTGTCGCCCAAATGGACGTTTTCCACTGTGACCTGCGGATAAACGACCGAAAGATCATAGTGGCTGAAGTTCCAGAAGCCCTGAATACCCAGCCGAACCAGCTCGTCCGAAAGGTCCATGGCGCTCTGGCGCGGCACGCACAGCACGGCGACCACCGGCTTGTGCGCCGCACAGAAGCTTTCCAGCTCGGACAGTGGGCGGATGGTTACGCCG
Organism: Candidatus Cibiobacter qucibialis; assembly: GCA_004000625.1. Taxonomy (GTDB): domain Bacteria; phylum Bacillota; class Clostridia; order Oscillospirales; family Ruminococcaceae; genus Gemmiger; species Gemmiger qucibialis. Next base: position 10,301 of record SAUS01000046.1, read on the forward strand.
CTGATCTCCTTGCCCTCCAGGGCGGGGTTGATATCAAACGCGGCAATCAGCTTGTAGCCGTTGGTATCGCGGCTGATAAAGCTGGAGACCGCCGTGCCCAGGCGGCCAGCGCCGATCAGCACGGTAGGCAGCAGCTCGCCGTTACCAAACAGCAGTTTGCCAATCTCGGCAAGCAGCACATCCACCTTGTAGCCGATGCCCTGCTGGCCAAAACCGCCAAAACAGTTGAAATCCTGCCGCACCTGGCTGGCGGTGGTGCCCATCATGCGGGCCAGCTCGCTGGAAGAAATTTTATCACGCCCATCTGCCTGCAGGTTGCTCAAGTAGCGGTAATATTTGGGCAGCCGCTTGATCACGGGCAACGATGCTTTGTTTTGCATTGTTGATGACATAAAGACTAATCTCCCGTTCTCCGGGCAGGGGTAAAGGGAACACCCTGCCTCTTGTGTGATTCCGATGTAAATTCTAGTAAAAGTATAATCAATCTTGTGCCGATTGTCAATTTTTTATCTAAGTTTTTCCGCGCTTTTTTTGCTCAGTCGCGCCTCTCTATGCATAAAAAAGCGTACCAGCGGGGCATACTGTCAGGGTATAGCCGGGTTTTGCACTGCCCGGCGCACCGATTTTGTCGGAAGGAAAGGACCCCCGCCATGCCAAACCGTACCCCAAAACAACAGCCCGCCCCCCATGCTGCCAAGGACGCCAAGGATGTGGAGCGCATGCGGCTGGAACATGACCTGATCACGGACAGCGGCATTGTGCCCGCCACCAAGGGCCGCCATGCCATTTATTGCCTGACGGTGATCGGCACCATTGAGGGCCACAGCCTGGCTCCTGATAACCAGAAAAGCACCAAGTATGAGCATGTGATCCCCCAGCTGGTGGATATTGAGGAGGACCCCGCCATTGAGGGGCTGTTGGTCATCCTGAATACCGTGGGCGGCGATGTGGAAGCCGGGCTCGCTTTGGCGGAGCTGATCTCCGGCGTCAGCAAGCCCAGCGCAACGCTGGTGCTGGGCGGCGGGCATTCCATCGGCATCCCGCTGGCGGTTTCGGCCCGCAAAAGCTTTATTGTGCCCACCGCCACCATGACGGTGCATCCGGTGCGCCACTCCGGCATGGTGCTGGGGGTGCCCCAGACCCTGCGCTATTTTGAGCAGATGCAGGAGCGCATCGTCAGCTTTGTGGCGGGGCATTCCGGCATCAGTGCCAGGCGCTTTACCCAGCTGATGCACAATACCGGGGAGCTGGTGATGGATATGGGTACCGTGCTGGGCGGGGAACAGGCTGTGGAAGAGGGGCTGATCGACGCCATCGGCAACCTGGGCGATGCGCTGCGCTACCTGTATGCCGAAATCGACGCCGGGAAAACCGGATATTGAGGGGGCGCTGCCCGCCAGTGGGCGGAAAGGCTTTGATGAAAATAGAAAGAGAAAGGGGTTTTACAAGCGGGCGTTTTCATGCTACAATATACCTTATGCTATAAGGGGCAGTATGCCCCTGCCCAAAACAGCACGGCACAGCCGCCGTGGCGGATGGCAGATAAAATCACTGCGCGGAAAGTCTCTTTATGCGGGGCCGCCGGATGCTGTTTAATGGCCGCTCGCTGCCAGATAAAAGGCGAACGAACTTTCGTTCAAAACGGGGGCAGGGCTCGCCGCGCCAAAGCAAATCAACAATGGCTGCCCGCTGAACAGGGCAGCCTGAATATACGCATATTATAGTAAAGAGGTAGGGAGAGCATGGCACGTTCAAGTTCCGCCAAAAACGGAAAAAACAGTAAAAACACATACCGCGCCTCCGGCAGCAAAAGCAGTAAAAGCAGCAGCTCCGGGGCCAGACACAACAGTTCGTCCTCCGGCAGCAAAAAGCGGATGTCCAGGCTGGAACAGCGCCGCGCCCAGCAGCAAAACCTGATCCGCAGCGTGGTGCTGGCCGGGTTTGGCATTCTGGCCATTGCGCTGGTGCTGGTGCCGGGGCAGAGCTTCTGGAATGTTCTACGCAGCTGGCTGTTTGGCACCTTTGGCGTGGTTACATATTTTGTCGGCCCGTTTTTGCTGTATCTGGCCTATCTGCTGGCATCCGGTTACCATGTGGGCACTTTCATTGGCAAGGTGCTGCTGTTGGCGGTGCTGCTGGCCGGTACGGCGGTCATCTTCTCGGACTTTAAGGTAGGGGATACCCCCTGGCAGACCGTCAAGATGCTGTTTGCCTGGGGGCAGCGCAAGTTCTGGACCGGCGGTGTGCTTGGTGTGCCCATCGGTGCATCGCTGCTGGCCGTCTGTGGCCGTCCCGGTGCCAATATCGTCATGATTATTGTCATCCTGATGGGGCTGATGGTGTTTTTTGCCGTTACCCCGGTGGATGTGGTGCAGTTCATCAGCTATTATATTCAGGAGTTCAAAGCCCGCCGCGCCGCCCGTGCGGAGGAAGAAACCGCTTATGATACCCAGCTGTTTGGCCATGAAGCGGAGGAAGAATCCCTTGAAAACCTGACCGGCAGCCTGCCGCCCGTGGCCGGTGAGTCTCCGGCCACGCCGCAGTCTGGCACCCGCCGCCCCTTTGATGTGGCCCCCTATCTGGAACAGGAGGAAGCCGCCCGCCGCAATGCGGCCCAGGCAAACCCTGCCGACCAGGCAGCCGCCGCGGCGCAGGTCGGACAGCCGGCGACCCAGCCCCAGCAGACGTATACGCAGCCCGGCACCGCAACATACCCCGATATGCAGCGTGCCCAGGCTGCGCCCCAAGGCGTGCAGCACACCCAAAGCTTTGCCCCGCCCGCCCAGCATTCGGACTTTGATGTGGACCTGGGGCCGGATGCTTCCCAGCGCGCTTTGCAGAACGCCGTGCAGCATGACCCGCTGCAGAAAATTGAGATCGGCCCCGGCGGCACCTTTGGCCTTGACCCGCTGGAGCAGTTGAACCATCGCAAGTACCCCGCGCCCCAGCCGGAACCCCAGCCCCAGCCGCAGGAAGAAAGCTTTGAGCTGCACCTGGAACCGGAAGCCCAGCAGGCTGAGGAAGCCCCGGTGGAGGAAGACAGCCTGAATGACCTGATCCAGCGCGCCGTGACCGGGCGGGATACCCCCGTGGCCGGTGCCGATGTGGGCCTGCCCGATGAGGAGGAAGCGGAAAGTTTTGAAACCCCGCTGACCCCGGAACCGGATGATAACGCACCTGCCGCCTCAGCGGAAGATTTTTCCACCCCGCTGGAGCCGGTAGAGGAATTGCCGGAACCGGATGACGTTGGCAGCAGCGAAAGCGCGGATAATTTTGAAACACCGCTGGTGCCGGAACCCACCCAGCCAGCGCCTGCCCCTGTTACAGCCATCCCCACATTGGGCGGCAGCTTTGACCAGGGCGGTTTCGATGCAGCCAAGGCTGCCTGGAACGCCGGAATTCCGGTATCGGATCTGCTCACCGGGCGGGTCAGCGTGCAGGCCCCGGCACCGCAGCCCACGGCCCAGCCTGCCGCCGCTGCGCCTAAAGTATACAGCGTAACGGATGAACGCCGCCCCGGCAGCCCCAACCGGCTGCGGGTATCTTCCAGCATGGGCAATTCGGCTTCGGCTCCCATTTCCAGCCCGCCCAGCGTGGCCAAAGCAATGGCGAAAGCCCCTGCCGCCCCGGCAGCCACCGCACCCGCCGGTGCAGCCCGCGAAGCGGACGAGGATGCCAGCAGCGAAGCTACGGCAGCCTTTGCCGCCCAGGCCAAAGAGGAGTTCCCGCCGTATACTTACCCATCTTTGAACCTTTTCAATGCGGCCAAGCCGGAAGATGAACGCGGCGCGGCCGCCGAGATGAAGAAAAACGCCGATATCCTGGTGAACACGCTGGACAGCTTTGGTGTTAAGACCCATATCCTGGATATCTGCCGCGGCCCTTCCGTGACCCGGTATGAGCTGCAGCCCCAGGCGGGCATCAAGGTCAGCCGTATCACCAGCCTGTCGGATGATATCGCCCTGAACCTTGCCACCGCCGGTGTGCGTATCGAAGCCCCCATTCCCGGCAAACCCGCCGTCGGTATCGAGGTGCCCAACAAGATCCGGTCTACCGTCAGCATCCGCGGGGTGTTTGAATCCCAGAACTACATCAACATGCGCAGCCCACTGACCATGGCGCTGGGCAAAGATATTGCCGGTACAGCCCAGGTGGCGGACCTGTGTAAAATGCCCCACCTGCTGATCGCCGGCTCCACCGGCAGCGGTAAATCCGTCTGCGTCAACTCGATCATCATCAGCTTTTTGTTCCGCTCCGGTCCGGAAGATGTCAAACTGATTCTGATCGACCCCAAGGTGGTGGAACTGGCTGAGTACAACGGCATTCCCCACCTGTTAATGCCCGTTGTGACCGAGCCGCGCAAGGCCGCCGGTGCCCTGGGGGCCAGTGTGGCCGAGATGGAGCGCCGCTATAAGCTGTTTGCCGAAAACAATGTGCGCGATATCAAGAGCTATAACAAGCTGGCCAAGCAGCACCCCGATGTGCTGGAACACCTGCCTTATATCGCCATTATCATTGACGAGTTGGCCGACCTGATGATGGTTGCAGGCAAAGAGGTGGAAGATTATATCTGCCGCATTGCCCAGAAAGCCCGTGCGGCCGGTATCCACCTGATTGTGGCAACTCAGCGCCCCAGCGTGGACGTTATCACCGGCCTGATCAAAGCCAACATCCCCAGCCGTATTGCATTTGCAGTTTCCAGCCAGATCGACTCCCGCACCATTCTGGACAGCGGCGGCGCCGAAAAGCTGCTGGGCAACGGCGATATGCTGTTCCTGCCGGTCGGTGCTTCCAAGCCCGTGCGTGTGCAGGGTACCTTTGTGACGGATGAAGAGATCAGCGCTGTGCTGAACTTTATCAAATCCACTTCCAGCGCCCAGTATGATGAAGAGATGATTGCCGAGATGGAGCGCCGTGCCGTGGCCGAAAAGGGCGGCAAGGGCAGCAGCTCCGATTCGGACGATGACAGCGGCAGCCGCGACCCCATGTTTGAACAGGCGGTGGAATGCGTCATCGAAGCCGGGCAGGCATCCACCAGCCTTTTGCAGCGCCGCTGCAAGCTGGGCTATGCCCGTGCGGCCCGCATCATGGACCAGATGGAACAGGAAAAGATTATCGGCCCCTATGAGGGCGCCAAGCCCCGTGCCGTTTTGCTGACCCGCGCCCAGTGGCAGGAACGCCAGCTGGGCCAGGGTGAGTAAATACCGGCGGCGCAGGTATTGCCGCCATTCCTACCGCCGCCCTCAGGTGTGGACCATTGTGGCCGCTGTTCTCATCGCCGTTGCCTTGTATGTGGTCGAAAATTACGGCGGCAACGGTTTTGTGCCCAGCTGGGACCAGATTTACCAATGGGTTGGCCTGGAACCCAGCCAGAGCGAAACCACAGCCCCGCTGCCGGAGGGGGAAACCGAAGTGGTGTTCCTGGATGTGGGGCAGGGGGATGCCGTGCTGATTTTGCAGAACGGTGCGGCCTGCCTGATTGATGCAGGCCCCAAGGATGCCCGGCAGAACCTTGTGCAGGACCTGCGCAGCTATGGCGTAAGCCAGTTGGACCTGTTGGTGATGACCCACCCCCATGCCGACCATGTGGGCGGCATGCAGGCCGTTTTGCAGAACTTTGATGTGCAGACCCTGCTGACCCCCGACCTGAGCGAAACTGACGTGGCCGGCCAGACCCAGCGCACCCTGCAAACCGCCCAGGAATGCGGCGTACCGGTGGAAACTGCCTATACCGGCCAGCAGTACACCATCGGCACCGGCACATTGACCGTGCTGCTGCCCGGTGTGGATGCCGATACGGCGGGCAGTGACGATGCAACAAATGATATGTCGCTCTGCCTGCGGTTTGAAGCCGGGAACTTTACCTTTTTGGATACCGGCGATGCCGAGCGCAACGAGGAAGCCGCCCTGGCGGAGCAATATCCGTTCCGCTTGCGGTCCACCGTGTTCAAGGCCGGGCACCATGGGTCGTCCACATCCAACACCCAAACACTGCTGTGGCAGGTGCAGCCCCAGCTTGTGGTTGCCAGCTGCGGCCTGAACAATGATTACGGCCACCCCCACCGCGAGGTCATCCAGGAAATGCAGGATGAAGGCATTGACTTTTACCGCACCGACCTGTACGGCACGGTGACCGTGACCGCCCAGGCGGACGGCAGCTTTACTGTGCAGACGGCAAAACAGCCGGACGAAGAGCTGGCTCCCGCCGCGTAATCCCCGGCAGCCTGACCCTGTGTGCCTGACCCCAGCAAGTTGGCAGGAAAGTGTTCCCGCACGCCCCAAAAGTTTTAAGGCAACACCGCACAATTCCCGCCTTGCGGCTTAAGCACCGCTCCGGCAGCTGCGGCACGGCATCTGCGTTGCCAAAATGCTCGATAAGACATCCAGTATTATCTGCGCTTTTGGCTTAGCATCTGCCGCACCTCGCTCGCCGTATCGGCACTTAGAATTATGCGGTATTGCCTTAATTGGGTAGAAATAGAGGAAAGTAATAAAAATACAGGAGGATGAATCCTATGCAGATCTCCCAGATGTTCAAGCGCAAGCCTTGCGTGTTTTCCATCGAGTGCTTCCCCCCGAAGCAGACCGCCAACTTTGATAAAATGAAGGACACCCTGCGCACCATGCGCACCCTTAACCCGGATTTTATCAGCGTTACTTACGGTGCAGGCGGCTCCACGGGCGGCGTTTCCACTGTGGAAGTGGCCGAATTCCTGAAAAACGACCTGAACGTAGAGCCGCTGGCCCACATGATCTGCATGGGCAGCGATAAGGCAAAGGCCGCCCAGCTGCTGGACCAGCTGAATGCCGCCGGTGTGCGCAACGTGCTGACCCTGCGCGGCGACCGCACCCCCACCCGCCCCGAAAGCCCGGACTTTGCCCACGCAAGCGACCTGGCCCAGTTTGTGTGGCAGACCCAGCCGGAATTTGATATCCACGCTGCCTGCTACCCCGAAGGCCACCCCGAAGCCGCTACCCTGGCCCAGGATGTTGCCAACCTGCGCTTTAAGCAGGAGGCCGGTGCCACCCACCTGCTGACCCAGCTGTTCTTTGATAATATGCACTTCTATCGCTTTTTGAACCTGGCCCGCCGCGCAGGCATCACTTTGCCGGTGTCTGCCGGTGTTATGCCCATCGTTAAGCGCAGCCAGATCGAGCGCACGGTGGCACTTTCCAGCGCCAGCCTGCCTTCGGAGTTTACCCGCATGATCTCCCGCTACCAGGACGACCCCGAAAGCCTGTATGTTGCCGGTATTGACTATGCCGTGCAGCAGCTGCGAGATCTGATCGAGGGCGGCGCGGACGGTGTGCACCTGTATGCCATGAATGACGCCAAGGTTGCCGCCGCTGTGTATGAGGGCATCAAGGACCTGCTGTAATCGGCCTGTTGGCCCCATAGAGGGGGAGTGAAACGCTGTGCAATTAGCCTACCCGCAAAACGATACCCGCGCCGAAACCCTTCGCTACCTTGGGGCAGGGGGCTGGCAGCCGGATGCTGCATCCCAGGTGCTGCTGCAAAAAGCCGAGGACGCCCTGCGCGCCGCCGCCACTCCGCGCGGCGTGTGGAAACAGCTGCCGCTGACCGCCCTGCCGCTGCAGAACGCCGGGAATGATATTGCCCGCCACCTGCGCGGCTGCGATGCCATGGTGCTGATGGCCGTTACCCTTGGCAGCGGGGCTGATACCCTGATGCGCCGCCTGGAGCTGACGGATATTGCCCTGGCCGCTGTGGTGGATGCGATGGCTTCCGCTGTGATGGAAGAGCTGTGCAACGCGCTGGAAGCCGAGATCCGCACCAGCGTGCAGGCGCAGGGGCACTACCTGACGGGGCGTTTTTCCCCCGGCTATGGGGACTGCCCGCTGACTTTGCAGCAGCCGTTTGCCATTGCGCTGGATACCGTGCGCGGCCTTGGCATGGCGGTCACGCCGGAAAATCTGCTGACCCCGCGCAAAAGCGTAACAGCCATCCTTGGCGTGGCGGACCACCCGGTAACGGGGGCTCGCGCCGGGTGCGGGCACTGCCTGCTGCGCGAAAAGTGCGAATACAGAAAGAGGGGAACCACCTGTGAAAATTGAGGAAGTATTTGCCCGCCGCCGCTTTATTATGCTGGATGGCGCCATGGGCACCCAGCTGCAGCTGCGCGGCCTGACCACAGAACAAAAGCCGGAACTGGCCGCCTTTATCATGCCGGATGTGCTCACTGCCGTCCACCGGGACTATGCCCGCGCCGGGGCGGATATCCTGCTGGCAAACACCTTTGGCGCCAACCCCCGTAAATTGAAGGGAACCGGCTATACTGTGCAGCAGGTGATTGAAGCGTCCATCGCATGTGCCCGGACCGCCGCGCAGGAAACCGGTGCCCTGGTGGCACTGGATATCGGCCCCATCGGCGAGCTGCTGGCCCCGGCCGGTACCCTGCCGTTTGAGGATGCCTGCGCCCAGTTTGCTGAGATGGTGCGCGCCGGTGCCGCAGCCGGGGCAGACCTCGTCTTTCTGGAAACAATGACCGACCTGTATGAGCTGAAAGCTGCCATCCTGGCTGCAAAGGAAAACTGTGACCTGCCGGTGTTTACCTCGATGAGCTTTGAGGCCCGTGGCCGTACCTTTACCGGCTGCACAGTGGAAAGCTACGGCATTACTGCCGCCGGCCTTGGTGCGGACGCCGTGGGCATCAACTGCTCGCTGGGCCCCAAGGAAATCCTGCCCTTTGCTCAGCGGCTCTGCCGTGTGGTGCCCGCCGGTATGCCGGTGTTTGTCAAGCCCAATGCGGGCCTGCCGAACCTGGACGGCAGCTATGATATCACCCCGGCGGAGTTTGCCGCTGAGATGGCCGCCTACCTGCCCACCGGAATTTCCATGCTGGGCGGCTGCTGCGGCTCTGAGCCGGAATCCATCCGCCTGCTGAAAGAGCTGACCCAGGATAAAACCCCCGCCGCCAAAACCCCTATTGTGCGCAGCCGCCTGTGTACCCCCGTGCGCTGCGTGGAGGTAAACGGCATTACCGTGGTGGGCGAGCGCATCAACCCCACCGGCAAAAAGCGCTTGCAGCAGGCCCTGCGGGAGGGCGACAGCGCCTATGCCTGCGCCCAGGCCGTAGCCCAGGCCGAAGCCGGTGCCGAGCTGCTGGACGTGAACGCCGGTCTGCCGGATATTGACGAACCCGCCACGCTGGAAATGCTGGTGCGGGAGCTGCAATCCATCACCGACCTGCCATTGCAGCTGGATTCTTCCAACAAAGATGCTTTGGCCCGCGCGCTGCGCATTTATAACGGCAAGCCGATCGTCAACTCGGTCAACGGCGAGCAGAAGGTGCTGGACAGCATTCTGCCCCTGTGCAAAAAGTACGGCGCCGCCGTGGTTGGTCTGGCACTGGATGAACACGGCATTCCCAAAACGGCAGAGGGCCGCTTTGAGGTTGCCAAGCGCATTGTGGCCGCAACGGATGCTATCGGCATTCCCCGCGGGGATGTTTACATCGACTGCCTGACGCTGACGGTTTCTGCCGAGCAGAGCGCCGCTGCCGAAACCCTGAAAGCCATTACCATGTGCAAAAAGGAACTGGGCGTGCGCACCGTGCTGGGTGTTTCCAACATCAGCTTTGGTTTGCCCTGCCGCGGCTACATGAATACCACTTTCCTGACGTTGGCCATGCAGGCCGGGCTGGATCTTGCTATCATGAACCCCAACACGCCGGAAATGATGGCCGCCGTGCGCGCCTACCGTGTGCTGACCAGCCAGGACGAAAAGTGCAATGATTACGTTGCCGCCTATGCCAATGTGCAGGTGCAGACCTCCCAGGTGGCAAAAACTGATGCCGCCGCCCCGGCGGGTGGTGCAGCAGGGGCCGATGCTCTGTTTGAAGCCGTGCGCCGCGGCCTGAAAAACGAAGCCCGCGCCGCTGCAGGGGAAGCCCTGAAAACCCGCGAGCCTTTGCAGGTGGTGAACGAAACGCTGATCCCCGCGCTGGATGTGGTGGGCGATGCCTTTGAAAAAGGCTCCATCTTTTTGCCGCAGCTGCTGCAATCCGCCACGGCGACCCAGGCTGCTTTTGAAGTGATCAAAACCGCCATTGCCGCCAGCGGCAGCCAGGGTGAAAGCAAAGGCCGTATTGTGATCGCCACCGTAAAAGGTGACGTACACGATATTGGCAAAAACATTGTGCGCGTAATTTTGGAAAACTATGGCTATGACGTGCTGGATCTGGGCCGCGATGTGCCGCCGGAGCGCGTGGTGGAAGCCGTGCGCCAGACCGGTGCGCCGCTGGTGGGGCTTTCGGCCCTGATGACCACCACCGTGCCCAACATGCAGGCCACCATCGAAGCCCTGCACGCGGCCAACCTGCCCTGCAAGGTCATGGTGGGCGGCGCTGTGCTGACCAAGGCATACGCCGAACAGATCGGTGCCGATTTTTATGCCAAGGACGCCAAAGCCAGCGCCGATTACGCCAAACAGATTTTTGGCTGATTGAATCAAGTTTTGACTTTTACGTTTCAGCTGGTATTTTGCTATAAGAAAAAATTAAGGCAATACCGCATAATTCTAAGTGCCGATACGGCGAGCGAGGTGCGGCAGCTGCTAAGCCAAAAGCGCAGATAA
>SAUS01000132.1 GCA_004000625.1 Candidatus Cibiobacter qucibialis
CACGATGCGGGTACCGCAACCCGACATTATCGAGCATTTTGGCAACGCAGATGCCGTGCCGCAGCCGCCGGAGCGGTGCTTGAGCCGTTAGGCGGGAATTGTGCGGTGTTGCCTTTACTTTTTCAGGAATTTCAGCAGCGGAACGGTGACAAGGGTTGCCACAATGCCGCAGCCAACGGCTTCGACCAACGCCTGCACGCCGACAAAGGCGCAGACGAACAGGAACGGGTTGGTGGTGCCGAAAGTTGCGCAGAGAGACTGCACATACTCGGTATTAAAAAAGAACACGCACAACGAAAGCATGAACCAGAAGGTGTTCAGCAGCGGCGTTGCCACAGCGCCCACGGCGCAGCACAGCTTGGTGTTTTTGGGTAGCAGCTTTTTGATGCCAATGTACACCCAACCGGCGCAAAGCCCCACCAGAACGCGGGCCACAAAGCAGGTAATAAAGGTGCCCACCGGGCTGGCCTGCAGCATGGCGGCGCTCATCACACTGGGGGTGCGCAGGGCCGAAACAAAGCTGGTTGTGCCAAAAACACCGCCAAGGATGGCACCCGCAACAGGGCCAAGCGTCATGGCGCCGATGGCGACCGGGATGGTAAGCAGCGACATGGACAGCGGCCCAACCTGCAGATAGCCCAGCGGCGTATAGTTCATGACAAGCAGAACGGCGACCAGCAAGGCAAGCTGGGTCAGCCAACGGGTGTTGGTACGTTTTTTCATATTCAATTTCCTCCTGCTGCCGTCTTTTCTTCAAAGTACAGCGCATACTCGGGGGCAGGGCTTTCCTGCCCGCCTGTGCAAGTATACGCTGTTTGGGCGGCAAATGCAAGCATTTTGGGCAAAATGGAAATCAAATTGCGGGTAACTGCCTGCGACGCACTGCATAAATATGCCAAGTAAAAGAATATTTATGCAAAAATTTTCTTGCATTTTGCGGCGCACTGTGCCATAATAGACTGTATTCCATTACTATGCTGCCGGGCTTTGCCCGGCTGAGGATACCGATTGACAGGAGGAAGACCCCATGAACCTGAAAGGCAGAGATTTTTTGACCCTTCTGGATTACACCCCGGAAGAAATTGCATATCTGGTGGACCTTGCCGCCGAGCTGAAAGCCAAAAAGAAGGCAGGCGTTCTGCACGATGTACTGCGCGGCAAAAACGTTGCGCTGATCTTTGAAAAAACTTCTACCCGCACCCGCTGCTCCTTTGAGGTTGCCGCCCACGACCTGGGCATGGGCTCCACCTATCTGGATCCAACGGGCAGCCAAATCGGCAAAAAGGAATCCATTGCTGACACCGCCCAGGTGCTGTGCGGCATGTTTGACGGCATTGAGTACCGCGGCTATGGCCAGGAGATTGTGAACGAGCTGGCCAAGTATTCCACCGTACCGGTATGGAACGGCCTGACCAATGAGTTCCACCCCACCCAGATCCTGGCTGACTTTTTGACGATCAAAGAGCACTTTGGCAAGCTGGCCGGGCTGAAATTCGCTTACATGGGCGATGCCCGCTACAACATGGGCAACTCCCTGATGATTGGCTGCGCCAAGATGGGCCTGCACTTTGTTGCTTGTGCCCCCAAGGCGTACTGGCCTGCCCCGGAGCTGGTGGAAAAGTGCAAGGCCATTGCCGCCGAAACCGGCGCTACCATCACCCTGAGCGATGACACCGATGCCGTAAAGGACGCCGATGTGGTATACACCGATGTGTGGGTAAGCATGGGCGAGCCGGTTGAAGTGTGGGCCGAGCGCATTGAAGCGCTTGCCCCCTATCAGGTAAACACTGAACTGATGGCAAAGGCAAAGCCGACCGCCGTATTCATGCACTGCCTGCCCGCCTATCACGACCACAAGACCGCCGTTGGCAAGGAGATGGGCGAAAAGTTTGGCCGCGATGCCATGGAAGTGACCGATGAAGTGTTCACCGGCCCGCAGTCCATCGTGTTCCAGGAAGCCGAAAACCGGATGCACACCATCAAGGCCGTTATGGCGGCAACGTTGGGCGCGGAGTTTTGAGCGGGTTAAACCAAGCACAAGCATAAGGGCAATACCGCATAATTCTAAGTGCCGATACGGCGAGCGAGGTGCGGCAG
>SAUS01000047.1 GCA_004000625.1 Candidatus Cibiobacter qucibialis
AGCATCTGCCGCACCTCGCTCGCCGTATCGGCACTTAGAATTATGCGGTATTGCCCTAAAAATTCACCGAAAAATCGGCCCCATGACGAACGCCTCATAAATGCAAACCGCCGCCCCGCTCATCATTCTAAAATGTCACAATGCTACAAACGATTACGGACGATAAATAACGGCGAACCAACCGTATCCTAACCCAACGGCACTCCTTTATTCCTGTCCCGGCTTCCTCTCCAACGCATCAAACTGCTTTACAATCTCCGGGTCTGCCAGCTTGATGACCCTGCCGGAAAGATAGTGCAGTGTGTTTTCCTCCGGAATATTGCCAAACGTCAGCCGCTGGGCACACAGTGCCTGCGTCTTAAACTCGGTTTTCTCGTTCATGTTGCGGTTGCCGTACTTGATGTCGCCCAGCACCGGGTGCCCCAGGTAAGCCAGGTGCGCACGGATCTGGTGCGTGCGGCCGGTAATCAGTCCAATGCGGCAGAGCGCAAACGGCCCAATGCAGCGGATCACCGTTACATCGGTGATGATTTTTTTGTACCCCTCGCTTTCATGGGCGTGAATGCGCACCTTGTTGCCTTTTTCGCTGTGCTGCAGCCAGGCAACATGCCGCCCGGCCGGCGGGGCACCGATGGTAATGGTCAGGTACTCTTTCTTCATCCAGTCATTGCGGATGATCTCGTTCATATCCCGCAGGGCCGTGTATTTTTTCGCGGCAATCACAAGCCCCTCGGTGCCGCGGTCCAGCCGGTTGCAGATGGCGGGTGCAAAGCGGTTTTCAGTCTTGGGGTCATATTCGCCGCTGGCCTGCAGCTGGGCACAAAAGGCATCCACCAGGTTGGCATCGCCGGTGCGGTCGCTGTGGCACAGCAGGTGGGCGGGCTTGTACAGCACCGCAATGTTTTCGTCCTGATAGATCACCTTGACCGGCGGCTGGCGGCGCGGCGGCTTTTTGGCCGGGACCACCGGCTTTTCGGGGAAGAACTCATCGTTGATATACAGCTCGATCACATCACCGCTGCTCAGCCGGGTGTCCGCTTCACCGCGCTTGCCGTTCACCTTAATGCGCTTGTTGCGGAAACTTTTATACAGCAGGCTGCGCGGCATGTCCCTGGTCACGCTTTCCACAAAGCGGGAAAGCCGCACGCCGTTTTCGTTTTCGCCTGCGATAAACTTTTTCATGGGGGTCACATCCTCTTTGCAATCTTCAAACAATAGTATATAATAAGAACAGCCAAAGGTAAAGGATGTGCGCCCATGCCGGAAAAGAAAACCACCAATACGATCCATGAAGAGCACCGTGCCCGCATGTAGGAGCGCGTTGCCCGCGATGGCTTAACCAGCCTTGCCGCGCATGAGGTGCTGGAATATCTTTTGTACTTTTCCATTCCGCGCCGGGATACCAACCCCTTGGCTCACCGCCTGATCGAGCATTTTGGCGGATTTTGCCAAGTGCTGGATGCCAGCGAGGAAGAATTGATGCAGGTGCAGGGCATTGGCCCCGCCAGCGCAAGACTGCTGCATTCCTTCCGGGATGTTGCCCGCTTTTACCAGATCCAAAAGCACAAAGAACACCCTGTTCAGCTGCGCAACGCTGAGATGTGCTGTGAGTATATCCGCCCGCTGTTCAGCGACCCCAAGCGGGAAGAGTTTTATATGATCGCCATGAATGACGATTATGTCCCGCTCAAAGAAATTTACATTGCATCGGGCATTCCCAACCGCGTGCAGTTTGATACCCATAAGCTGTTGCGGGATGCCGTTGCCAGCCAGTGTACCTGTGTTGTGCTGGCGCATAACCATCCGTCCGGTTTGGCGGCGGCTTCCAATGCGGATCTGCTTGCCACGCAGGCCATTATTCTGGCATTGGGCCAGGTTGGCATTGATGTGCTGGATCATGTGATTTTGACGCCTACCGACTGGTTCAGCATGGCAGAGCATGGCCGTGTGCCGCAGTATAACCCCGGTACCGGCCAACTGCTGTTTGCCGCCCGTGCCACCTGGCCGATGGAACCGGAGAAGCCCAAACAAATCAAGCGCTGAATGCGCCTCAAGCACAAAGCAAACCCGGCATGTCCCGCGGGCGCAAGGCAGCAGGGTTTGCCTTGAACCATACAAAACAAATAAAAAATGCCGCCCCGTAAAGGGGCGGCAAAGTTGTGCCGTTTGTGCGGCGCTATGTTAAGTTTAAGCTGCCAGCTTATGCTTCCGGGATCAGCACGCCGTACCCGCCATCAGCGCGGCGGTAAACGACCTGGATCTTGTCGTTCTCGGTGCTGTGATACAGGAAGAAGCTGTGCCCCAGCAGGTCCATCTGCAAAATGGCTTCCTCAGTGCTGCAGGGCTTCAGGGCAAAGTGCTTTTCGCGCACAATATCCATGCTTTCTTCCGGCTCGGTAGCGGGTATTTCCGCTGCTGCGGCGGTCAGCTTGGTGCCAAGGCGCTTGCGGTACTTTACCACACGGCGGGTCAGCAGATCGACGGCGTCGGCTAGGGCATCTTCCATGCGCTCATCCGTTTTTTCGGCGCGCATGGCCAGATCCTTGCTGCGCAGCATGATCTCAACGGTCTGCCCGCTTTTTTCTACCGTGACGGTAACCTGTGCCTGTGCTTCGTCAGGGAAAAACTTGTCCAGCTTCGCAAGCCTCTTTTCCGCATTTTCGATAAAGCTCGGTTTGAGCGTAACGCGACGGCCGGTACATGTAACTTTCATAGGACAACCTCCCTTTGTTTTGGGTGCCCAGCACCCTTGCCAGAAAGCCCGCTGCCAACTTGGCTTCATTTTCGACAGCTGCTTCCTGTACCTCTATTATAGCAAATCTATACAAAAAGTCAAAATGTTTTTGCGGACGAATTGAAAATTTTGTAAAATGTTCACAACTTGCCGCACTCATCCAGAAAAGGACGAATTCATGGATAAATTTTCCGTTTTGCAGCAATACTTCGGCCACAGCAGCTTCCGCCCCGGTCAGGAACAGGTGGTGGATGCCATCGTTTCCGGCCAGGATGTCCTCGGCGTTATGCCCACCGGCGCAGGCAAATCTGTTTGTTACCAGGTTCCGGCCATGCTGATGCCGGGGCTTACGCTGGTCATTTCACCGCTGATTTCCCTGATGCAGGACCAGGTTGCCGCCCTGGAAGAGGAGGGCGTGCATGCTGCCTGCCTGAACTCCGCCCTGCCGGAAGGGCTTTACAGCACCATTCTGCGTGCCGCGCTGGAGGGGGACTATAAAATTCTATACGTTGCCCCGGAACGCCTGCTGACGGACAGTTTCTTATACCTTGCCATGCACGCCCGCATCGCTTTTGTGGCTGTGGACGAAGCCCACTGCGTGTCCCAATGGGGTCAGGATTTCCGCCCCAGCTACCTGAAAATTGCCGAATTCATCTCCCGTCTGCCGTACCGCCCGGTCATTGGTGCGTTCACGGCAACGGCAACGGAACAGGTCAAGCAGGATATCATTGCCCTGCTGCAGCTCAACCAGCCTTTTACGCTGACCACCGGCTTTGATCGCCCCAACCTCTATTTTGGTGTGGCCCGCCCGCGGGATAAAGAACGTTATATTGAAGAATATATCCTCAACCACCGGGATCGCAGCGGCATTGTCTATTGCGCTACCCGCAAATCGGTAGAGTCCGTCTGTAAGGAGCTGCGATCCGTTGGCATTTCCGCCACCCGTTATCATGCGGGCCTTACCCCGGAGGAGCGCAGCAAAAATCAGGAAGATTTTGTCTATGACCGCAAGCGGGTCATGGTTGCAACAAACGCCTTCGGCATGGGCATAGATAAATCCAATGTCAGCTTTGTGCTGCATTATAATATGCCAAAAAATCTGGAAAACTACTATCAGGAAGCGGGCCGCGCCGGGCGCGATGGCGAGCGCGCCGAGTGCATCCTGCTGTTCTCCCTGGGGGATGTGCAGACGGCAAAGTATTTTATCCAGAACTCCCACGATAACGATGAGCTAACCCCTGAACAGGCCGAAGCCGCCGCCAGGCGGGACCGCGAGCGGCTGGACGTGATGGTGGGGTACTGCAAAACCACCCGCTGCCTGCGCAGCTATCTGCTGGATTATTTCGGCGAGCACCACACCGGCGGCTGCGGCAACTGTTCCAACTGCACCGGCGAGTTTGTGCAGACCGACATCACCACCGAAGCACAGAAGATCCTTTCCGGCGTGGCGCGCATCCAAAAGCGTTGGCCCGGCGGGCTGGGGGTTGTGGCGCTGGTGCAGATGCTGCGCGGTGCCAAGGATCAGAAAACCCTGGAGCGCGGGCTGGACCAGTTCCCGACCTATGGCATCATGCGAGATGTGCCGCCCCAGCGCATGCGCCTTTACCTGGATGCATTGCAGGAGCAGGGCTACCTGGCCGAAACCGGCGATGAGTTCCCGGTCATCACCCTGACAGCCAAGGTTCCGGCGGTGCTTTTCCACGGTGAGCAGGTTACCATGCAGGAGCGCGCCGCCACCGCGCAGGAAACCCAGGCCAAGCGCCGTGCTTCCCGCAAAAAGACGGCTGCCCGCACCGCACTTTCGGAAGCGGACGATTCGCTGCTGGCAAGCCTGAAAACCCTGCGCAGCGAACTGGCCCAGAAAAACCACGTTCCGGCATATATCGTGTTCAACAATGTCAGCCTGGACGAGATGGCCGAGCTTAAGCCGCGCACCATGGGAGATTTCCGCCGCATTTCCGGCGTCGGCGATGCAAAAGCTGCCAAATATGGTGAGGCATTCATTAAGCATATTGCCAAATGGGTGCGCGAACACTCGGAGGAAGAATAAGCCGAAATGCCGCTGCCGGATGCAGCCCCGGCAGCAGCGCATAAAAGGCATAAAAAGCCGCAAAATGCCTTTAGGCAATACCGCACAATTCCCGCCTGACGGCTTAAGCACCGCTCCGGCGGCTGCGGCACGGCAACTGCGTTGCCAAAATGCTCGATAATACACAAAGTATTATCTGCGCTTTTGGCTTAGCAGCTGCCGCACCTCGCTCGCCGTATCGGCACTTAGAATTATGCGGTATTGCCTTTACAATTAAAAAGATCTATACTATAATAAGACAACAGTAAGTTGTATAAGACGAACTTAAGTTGTAAATAAACGACCAACAGCAGGGGAGGTCCGCTATGCCGGAGCAACAGGAAAATCAAACCGAGGTGTTCCACCTCAAAGCACCGTTCAAACCGACTGGCGACCAGCCCCAGGCGATTGAAGCGCTGGTGCAGGGCCTGAAAGCAGGGGATAAAGGTCAAACTTTGCTGGGCGTTACCGGCTCCGGCAAAACCTTTACGATGGCCAATATCATTGCACAGTGCAACCGCCCCACACTGATTCTGGAACCAAACAAAACCCTGGCCAGTCAGATCTGCACCGAGATGCGCGGATTTTTCCCCGATGATGCGGTGGAATATTTTGTGAGCTATTACGACTATTACCAGCCGGAAGCCTACATCCCCTCCACCGATACCTATATTGAAAAAGACAGCGCCATCAATGATGAGATCGACCGCCTGCGCCATTCGGCCACGGCGGCACTGTCGGAGCAACGCAATGTTATCATTGTGGCGTCGGTTTCCTGCATTTATTCCTTGGGCGACCCTATCGATTACCGCAGCATGGTCATCAGCCTGCGCCCCGGTATGCAGATGGAGCGGGACGAGCTCTGCCGCCGCCTGGTCAAGCTGCAATATGAACGCAACGATATGAACTTTATCCGCAATAAGTTCCGCGTTCACGGCGATATTGTGGATATCCACCTTGCTTATAATGATGAATACGCCATCCGCGTCGAATTCTTCGGCGATGAAATCGACCGCATTTCCGAGTTTGATCCCCTGACCGGCGAGCGCAAAAATATTGTGCGCCATGTGGCCATTTTCCCCGCCAGCCACTATATCGTCGGCCCTGAAAAAATGAAAGAAGGTCTCGCCAAGATCCAGACCGAGATGGAACAGCAGGTGCAGGCCTTTACTGCAGAGGGCAAACTGCTGGAAGCCCAGCGCATCCAGCAGCGCACCCAGTACGATATGGAGATGCTACAGGAAGTTGGCATGTGCAAGGGCATCGAGAACTACTCTGCCGTGCTGTCCGGCCGTGCCCCCGGCTCCACCCCCACCACGCTGCTGGACTACTTCCCCAAAGATTTTATCCTGATGGTGGATGAAAGCCATGTGATGCTGCCGCAGGTCCGCGGCATGTTCGGCGGGGACTACAGCCGCAAAAAAACGCTGGTGGAATATGGCTTCCGCCTGCCCTCGGCGTTTGACAACCGCCCGCTGAAATTTGAGGAATTTGAATCCAAGGTCGGCCAGACGATCTTTGTCAGCGCTACCCCTGGCCCCTATGAACGGGAACATTCCAGCCGCGTGGCCGAGCAGGTCATCCGCCCCACCGGTCTGCTGGACCCCGTCATCATGGTGCGCCCAGTGGAAGGCCAGATCGAGAATCTGCTGGGCGAAATTTTGCAGCGCATCGACCGCGGCGAGCGTGCCCTAGTTACCACCCTGACTGTCAAAATGGCCGAGGACCTGACCGACTACCTGGAAGAACACGGCGTGCACACCAAGTATATGCACCACGAGGTGGATACCTTTGAGCGCATGGAGATCATCAAGGACCTGCGCACCGGTGCCATTGATGTGATTGTCGGCATCAACCTTCTGCGCGAGGGCCTGGACCTGCCGGAAGTTTCGCTGATCGCCATTCTGGATGCCGACAAAGAGGGCTTCCTGCGCAGCGAAACCAGCCTGATTCAGACCATTGGCCGCGCGGCCCGCAACGCAAACGGCGTGGTGCTGATGTACGCCGATGAAGTAACCCCCAGCATGGAGCGCGCCATCATGGAAACCGAGCGCCGCCGTGCCATCCAGGATGCCTACAACAAAGAACACGGCATTACACCAAAAACTATCGTGAAAGCCATCGGCGACGGGCTGGAAATCAGCATGAGCGAAGAAAACAAAAAGATGCGCCAGCACCGTATGAGCCGCGCTGAACGCGAACAGACCATTACCCGCCTGACCCGCGAGATGAAAGAAGCCGCCCGCCTGCTGCAGTTTGAGCACGCCGCATTCCTGCGTGATGAGATTGAAAAGCTGCAGCGCGGGGAGGACCCTACCGCCGATACCAGCACCCGCCGCGCCGCTGAAAAACAGCGCAAAACGGGCAAGGGGAGAAGGAGCTATAAAAAGTGAGCAACATTCAAATTGATGCCAACAACCGCATTACGATCAAGGGCGCGCGGGAGCATAACCTGAAAAACGTCAACCTGGTTCTGCCGCGCAACAAGCTGATTGTTATGACGGGCCTTTCCGGCTCCGGCAAGTCCAGCCTGGCCTTTGATACCATCTTTGCGGACGGCCAGCGCCGCTATATGGAAAGCCTTTCCAGCTATGCCCGCATGTTCCTGGGTCAGATGGAAAAGCCCGATGTGGACGAAATCACCGGCCTTTCCCCGGCGGTTTCCATTGACCAGAAAACCACCAGCCACAACCCGCGTTCCACCGTGGGCACCGTGACGGAAATTTATGATTATCTCCGTTTGATGTATGCCCGCATCGGCGTTCCGCACTGCCCGGTCTGCGGACGCGTCATCAGCCAGCAAACGGTGGACGAGATGGTAGACGAGGTGCTTAAACTGCCGGAACGCACCCGCTTCCAGGTGCTGGCCCCTGTTGTGCGGGGCCGCAAAGGCACCCAGGCCAAGGAGCTGGACGCTGCCCGCCGCGGCGGTTACGCCCGCGTGCGCATTGACGGCAACATGTATGATCTGGACGAAGAGATCAAGCTGGAAAAGAATATCAAGCATACCGTTGAAATCGTCGTGGACCGCCTGTCCATCAATGATACGGTGCGCGGCCGCCTGGCCGATTCTATTGAGACTGCCGTTGCCCTGACCGGCGGCCTTGTCATCATTGATGTTATCGGCGGCGAACCGATGGAGTTCAGCCAGAACTATGCCTGCCCGGAGCACGGTGTTTCCATTGACGAACTTTCCCCCCGCATGTTCAGCTTTAACAATCCCTTTGGCGCCTGTGAAACCTGCACCGGCCTGGGCACCTTTATGAAGGTGGACCCGGCCCGCGTGATTCCGGATCCGCACAAGTCCATCCGCGAAAGTGCCATCAAGGCCAGCGGCTGGTATTATGCGGAGGGATCCATCTCTGAAATGTATTACAAAGCGCTGGGCAAGCGCTATGGCTTTACGCTGGATACCCCCATCAAGGAGATGAGCAAAGAAGCCGTGCACGCCATCCTGTATGGCACCGGAACTGAAAAAATCGAGATGCAGCGCGAAAATATGTTTGGCTCCGGCACCTATATGAACACGTTTGAGGGCATTATCCCCAACCTGGAGCGCCGCTTCCGTGAAACAGGCAGCGAGTGGGTCAAGGAGGAAATCGCCCTTGTCATGTCCAGCGAGGAGTGCCCCACCTGCCACGGCCAACGCCTGAAGCCCACCAGCCTCGCCGTCACGGTGGGCGGCATCAACATTGCCCAGTTCTGCGATATGAGCGTGAACGAGGAGCTGGAATTTATTCAGACGGCAAAAGTGTCCGAGCGGGATGAAGTCATCGCTGCCTCCATCTTCAAAGAGGTCAAAGAGCGTCTGGGCTTTTTGAAGAGCGTGGGTCTGGGGTACTTGACCCTGTCTCGCGGCGCATCGTCCCTTTCCGGCGGCGAAAGCCAGCGCATCCGCCTGGCGACCCAGATCGGCAGCGCACTGACCGGCGTGCTGTATGTGCTGGATGAACCCAGCATCGGCCTGCACCAGCGCGATAACGATAAGCTGATTGCCACCATGAAGCGCCTGCGCGACCTGGGCAACACCCTGATTGTAGTAGAGCACGACGAGGACACCATGCGCCAGGCGGACTATATTGTGGATGTCGGCCCCGGTGCCGGTGTGCATGGCGGTGAGATCGTGGCCGCCGGCAGTGTGGAGGACATCTGCAATGCCCCGCGCAGTGTGACCGGCGAGTACCTTTCCGGCCGCAAATTTGTGGAAGTTCCCACCGCCCACCGCTCCGGTAACGGTAAAATGCTCACGGTGGTCAAAGCGCGGGAAAACAACCTGCAAAACATTACCGTGGATTTTCCCCTTGGCAAAATGATCTGCGTGACCGGTGTTTCCGGTTCCGGCAAGTCCACGCTGGTCAATGAAATTTTGTATAAGTCGCTGGCCGCAGCGCTCAACGGCGCCCGCAGCCGCCCCGGCCAGTGTGACGAAGTTCAGGGTATGGAATGGATCGATAAGGTCATCGGCATTGACCAGTCGCCCATTGGCCGCACCCCGCGCTCCAACCCGGCCACCTACACCGGTGTGTTCGGCGATATCCGCACCCTCTTCTCCAACACCCAGGATGCCAAACAGCGCGGTTACGGCCCCGGCCGGTTCAGCTTCAACGTCAAGGGCGGCCGCTGCGAAGCCTGTGAGGGCGGCGGCATTGTGCAGATCGAAATGCACTTTCTGCCGGATATTTACGTCCCCTGCGATGTCTGCAAGGGCAAGCGCTATAACCGCGAAACGCTGGAAGTAAAATATAAAGACAAAAACATCTCCGATGTGCTGGATATGACGGTGGAGGAAGCCTGCAATTTCTTTGCCAACCAGCCCAAAATTGCGCGCAAACTGCAAACCCTGCAGGAAGTCGGCCTTGGCTATGTGCAGCTGGGCCAGTCGGCCACCACACTTTCCGGCGGCGAAGCCCAGCGTGTCAAGCTGGCCAACGAGCTTGCCCGCCGCGATACCGGCAAAACCGTCTATATTCTGGACGAACCTACCACCGGCCTGCACATTGCCGATGTGCACCGCCTGGTCAAGGTGCTGGATAAGCTGGCCGATGCGGGCAACACCGTGATTGTGATCGAGCATAACCTGGATGTGATCAAGCGTGCCGACTATATCATCGACCTGGGGCCGGAGGGCGGCAGCGGCGGCGGTACCATTGTGGCAACCGGTACGCCGGAACAGGTGGCCCAGAACCCGAACTCCTTCACCGGCCAGTACCTGAAACCCGTGCTGGAGCGCGCCTGGAAACTGCAGGGCACGGCTCCGGCCCCCGTGCCGGAAGAGCCGGGACGCCCGGCGCCCGCAGAGGAAAAAGCCTCCGCCCAGCCGCCGCGCAAACGCAAAAAAGCAGACAAAAAATAACCACAACAGGGAACTTTGTGCAGCAAAAACGCAAAATTGGATTTGACAATTCCTGTCAACCTGTGGTTTAATTATCTTTACGCGCCTGAAAAAGCAAAATTCTGCGCGCACAGGGGGGACGCAGCAGCGTGATTCCCTGCATCCAAAAACGGGAGGGAACTGCCGAATGGCAAAAAAGAAGGAAGAATACGGCAACGAAAGCATCAAGAGCTTAAAAGGTGCAGACCGTGTGCGCAAGCGCCCGGCCGTTATCTTTGGCTCTGACGGTGTGGAAGGCTGTGCCCATTCCATTTTTGAGATCGTATCCAACTCCATCGACGAAGCGCGTGACGGCCACGGCAACAAAATCAACGTTACCCTTTACCCGGATCACTCTGTGGAAGTAGAGGACTTTGGCCGCGGTATCCCCGTCGATTACAATAAAGCTGAAGAACGCTGGAACTGGGATCTTGTGTTCTGCGAACTGTACGCGGGAGGCAAATATGGCGAGGGTAGCGGTAACTATGACTTCTCCCTTGGCCTGAATGGCCTTGGCCTTTGCGCCACCCAGTATTCCAGCGAATGGATGACTGCGGATATTTACCGCGATGGCATGCACTATCACCTGGATTTCAAAAAAGGTGAGAATGTCGGCGGGCTGAAAAAAGAGCCGTTCACCGGCCGCCGCACCGGCTCCGTCATCCGCTGGAAACCGGACACCGATGTGTTTACCGACATCAATGTTCCGGCGGATACCTTCAAGGATATGCTGCGCCGCCAGGCCGTTGTCAATGACGGTGTGACTCTCGTGTTCAACGACCGCACGGGCGAACGTGCCGAAAAAATCGAATATTTCTATGAGCATGGCATTCAGGACTATGCCAATGAGATCGCCGGTGCGGGAACCCTGACCCCGGTGCATTTCTGCTCCGGTTCCGCAATCGGCCGCGACCGTGATGATCAGCCGGAATATCAGGTCAAAATGAACGTGGCGTTCTGCTTTTCCAACGCGGTGCAAACGCTGGAATACTATCACAACTCTTCGTGGCTGGAGCACGGCGGCAGCCCGGACCGCGCTGTCCGTCTGGCCTTTGTCAACCAGATCAACAACTGGCTGAAAAATAAGGGTCTGTACAAGAAAAACGAAAGCTCCATCACCTTCAACGATGTGCAGGACTGCCTGATTCTGGTTTCCTCCAGCTTCTCCACCCGCACCAGCTACGAGAACCAGACCAAAAAGGCCATCACCAACAAGTTTGTGGCCCAGGCCATGACGGAGTTCCTCAAGCACCAGCTGGAAGTCTACTTTGTGGAGCACCCGGACGAAGCCGAAAAAGCCTGCAAGCAGGTGCTAATCAATAAGCAAAGCCGCGAGCACGCCGAAAAAGCGCGTGTGTCCATCAAAAAAACAATGACCCAGCAGATGGACCTGGCCAACCGCGTGCAGAAATTTGTGGACTGCCGCACCAAGGATGCCACCCGCCGCGAACTGTACATCGTGGAGGGCGATTCCGCTATGGGCGCGGTCAAACAGAGCCGCGATTCGGAGTTCCAGGCTATCATGCCCATTCGCGGCAAGATCCTGAACTGCCTGAAGGCCGATTACGCCCGCATTTTCAAGTCTGACATTATCACAGACTTGATCCGCGTGATGGGCTGCGGCGTGGAGCTGGGCGGCAGCCACAATAAGGACCTGGCTACCTTTAATCTGGACAACCTGCGCTTTAACAAGATCGTCATCTGTACCGATGCTGATGTAGACGGTTATCAGATCCGCACCTTGGTGCTGACGATGCTCTACCGCCTGACCCCCACCCTCATCAATCAGGGGTATGTGTATATCGCGGAATCCCCGCTGTATGAGATCAACACCAAAAATAAGACCTACTTTGCCTATACCGAGCCGGAAAAGGCCGATATCATGAAGCGGATCGACGGCCAGAAGTTTACGATCCAGCGATCCAAAGGTCTGGGCGAAAACGACCCCGAAATGATGTGGCTGACCACCATGAGCCCCGAAAGCCGCCGCTTAATTAAAGTTCTGCCCACCGATGTTCAGCGCACGGCGGAGGTGTTTGACCTGCTCCTGGGCGATAATCTGCAGGGTCGTAAGGAGCACATTGCGGAGCACGGCGCTGAATATCTGGACGATCTGGATGTATCTTAATCAGGGGAGGAGAGAGCAAAATGGCAAAAAAAGCAACCAAAAAGAAAGCCGCCCCTGCCCGCCCGCAGCTGGGCGATAACGTCGAGATCCTCTCTGCCGGTGAGGTCATCGAAAGCCCCATTACCGATACGCTGGAAACAAACTACATGCCTTACGCCATGAGCGTTATTGTTTCCCGCGCGCTGCCGGAAATTGACGGCTTCAAGCCCGCCCACCGCAAACTGCTGTATACCATGTACGGCATGGGCCTGCTGAAAGGCGCCCGCACCAAAAGCGCCAACATCGTGGGCAGCACCATGCACCTGAACCCCCACGGCGATGCCGCCATTTACGACACCATGGTGCGTATGGGCCGTTCCAACGAAAGCCTGCTGGTGCCCTTTGTGGACTCCAAGGGGAACTTTGGCAAGGCGTACAGCCGCGATATGGCTTACGCCGCCGCTCGTTACACCGAGGCAAAGCTGGAACCCGTGTGTGAAGAGCTGTTCCGCGACATCGACAAGGATACCGTGGATTTTGTGCCCAACTATGACGGTACCACCACCGAACCGACGATGCTGCCGGTCACCTTCCCGACCATTCTGGCCAACAACACACTGGGCATTGCGGTCGGTATGGCGTCCAACATCTGTTCCTTCAACCTGGTGGAGCTCTGCAATGCAACCATCGCCCTGATGAAAGACGACCAGGCGGACCTGGCCCAGCTGATGCCCGCGCCGGATTTTGTCGGCGGCGGTTCCATCCTGTATGATGCCGCCGAGATGCAGAATGTGCTGGAAAAAGGCCGCGGCAGCATCCGCGTGCGCGCCCAGTGGGCTTACGATAAAGAGAACAACTGCATTGACATCACCCACATTCCGCCGACCACAACGGTGGAAGCCATCATGGATAAGATCACCGAGCTGGTCAAACTGGGCAAGATCCGTGAGATCAGCGATATGCGTGATGAAACCGACCTGAACGGCTTGAAGCTGACCATCGACCTCAAGCGCGGCCAGGACCCGGACAAGCTGATGGCGCGTCTGTTCAAGGCAACCCCGCTGGAGGACAGTTTTGCCTGCAACTTCAATGTGCTGATCGGCGGCCAGCCCCGCGTGTTGGGCGTGCGCCAGATTTTGTTGGAGTGGATCGCATTCCGCTCCGAATGCGTGCGCCGCCGCACCTACTATGATCTGCAGGGCAAGCAAAAGCGTCTGCACCTGCTGCGCGGCCTGGAAGCTATCCTGCTGGATATTGATAAGGCAATTGAAATTGTGCGCAACACTGCGGAAGAATCCGAGGTTGTGCCCAACTTGATGATCGGTTTTGGCATTGACGAAGTGCAGGCTGAGTATGTGGCGGAAATCAAGCTGCGCCACCTCAACCGTGAGTATATCCTCAAACGCACCGAGGAAATTGAGGAACTGGAAAAGGCGATCGCAGACTTGGAAGATGTTCTCAAACGCCCCGCCCGCATCCGCAAGATCATTATGACCGAGCTGGGCGATGTTGCCAAAAAGTATGGCAGCCCCCGCAAAACGGAAATTCTGTACGACCTGCCGGACGATTCTGCTGCCGATGAGCAGAACGAGATCCCGGATTACCCGGTCACGGTGTTCTTTACGCGGGAAGGCTACTTCAAAAAAATTACCCCGCAGAGCCTGCGCATGTCTGGCGAGCAGAAGCTGAAAGACGGCGACGAGGTGGTTTATACCAAAGAGACCACCAACAGCGCCGAGCTGCTCTTCTTTACCAACCATGCCCAGGTGTACAAATCCCGCGCATCGGAATTTGCCGATACCAAGGCCAGCGTGCTGGGTGATTATGTTGCTTCCAAGCTGGAAATGGAAGAGGGCGAAGTGCCGCTGTTCATGACGGTCACAGTCGATTACCGTGGTTACATGCTGTTCTTTTACCAGAACGGTAAGTGTGCAAAGATCCCGCTGGCCAGCTATATGACCAAGCAGAACCGCCGCAAGCTGCTGAAAGCCTATAGCGATAAGGAAGAACTTGCCGCAATGCTGCACATTGAGGAAGAAACCGAGCTGGCCGTCTTCACCAGCGGCGGCACCGGTGGCCCACGCTTGATCCTGGTCGGCAGTGCGCTGATTCCCGAAAAGGCTACCCGCGATACCGCCGGTATCAACATGGTAACGCTGAAAAAGAACGCCAGAATCGCCAAAGTGCGCCTGGCGGCGGGGCTGGAACTGAAAGACCCGCACCGCTACCGCGTGCGCACCCTGCCCGCAGCCGGCGCGCTGCTCCGCCAGGAGGACACGACCGAGCAGATGAGTCTGTAAGGAGCAAAAAAGGCAATGCAATCTTTTTCTGCACAAGGCAGGGTAAAGTTCTTGCATTTTGCTTTTTGGTATGTTATATTATAACCTGTATGAGAGTTAGGGCAGGCCGAAACATCCGTTTTGGCTGTGGCCTGAAAAGGAGTTGCTGTTAATCCATGACCGCTTATGAAATCGCGTTCGGCGTTGTGCTGATCATTGTTTCGGTTCTGATCGTTGTGTTCACTTTGTCCCAGACCCAGAAAGGGCAGGGCCTGTCTGCTGCCATTATGGGTGATAGCAGCTTTATGGCTGCCGGCCGCGAGCGTGGCCTGGATGCCAAGCTGGCCAAAGTGACCAAAATCTGCGGCGCTGTTTTCTTTGTAGCTACGCTGCTGGTTGGTGTGCTGAGCGCCCGCTTGTAATTGAATGAAAGGAGAACGGTCTGGCCAATTTTGTTGGCGTTCCGCTTTCCCTTATTCAGGAACCGTCAACGACCCGCCCAATACCGCGGGTCGTTTTTTATGGGAAAAATAAAAAGGTCACAATGGTGCAGGTGCTGCCGCGAAACCAAAGGCCACGCCTGCTATGGAAGGACCCTGCCGGGTGGCAGGGTGACGTAAACGAGGAGTAAAAACAAAGGCATGGGCCGTTGCCTGTGCCCAACCCAAAGGAGAAAACATGACACCATTACAGAAAAATATTCTTGCGGCGTGCAAGCACCGCCCCCAGACCCTGCGTGAACTGCAGAATGCTTTGCAGGTGGATAATTCCCGCCTGCGCAACACCGTAACCGGCATGGTAGCTACCGGTATGCTGTCCGCCCGCAACGGTACCTATGTTCCGGGCTTTGCCGTGATGGAAAATACCGATGCCCCCGCTGGCATTCCCTGCACACTGGTCAAGCTGGCGGCCCGCTTCGGTTTTGCGTCCCGCGATGACGGCACCGGCGATATCTTTATTCCCGGCCGTGCCCTGCATGGTGCTATGCCGCAGGATAAAATCATCATCAAACTGTTCGACCACCCCCGTGTGGAGGGCAGCGCCGAGGGTGAAGTGGTGGAGGTGACCACCCCGCACAACACCTTTGCCGGTACCATTGTGCTGACTGAGGACGGCCGCCTTGCCGTGGAGCCGGACGGCTGCCGTGATGTGCGCATTGTGCTGGATAAAAAAGGCGTCAACGGCGCACAGCTGGGGGATAAGGTCGGTGCTATTCTGACCAACCGCGGCCAGCGCCATATGGACCACCGCTGCGCTGTTGCCGAGCGCTTCGGCACTTCCGACCGCGCAGCAGAGTGCGCCAAGGCTGTGCTGTATGGCCGTGATGTCCGCCAGGAATTCCCGGAGGAGGTATTGGCCGAAGCTCACGCATATGATAACGCTCTCATCGACCCCGCCGAAGCTGCCCACCGCGCCGACCTGCGCGGTCTGCCGATCTTTACCATCGACTCTGCCGAGACCAAGGATATCGACGACGCCATCAGCCTGATGAAGACCCAGAACGGCGGCTATGAGCTGGGCGTTCATATTGCGGATGTCAGCCACTATGTCCGCCCGGACACCGCGCTGGATAAGGAAGCTTATGAGCGCGCAACTTCCATCTATTACGCGGATAAAGTCATCCCCATGCTGCCCACCCAGCTTTCCAACGGCATCTGCAGCCTCAATGAAGGGGAGGAGCGCCTGGCGTTCTCCTGCCTGATGCAGCTGGATGAAAGCGGCAATATCCATAGTTATCAGTTCGTCAAGAGCGTCATCCGCAGCCGTGTCAAGGGCGTTTATAAAGAAATTAACGCTCTGTTGGACGGCTCCAATGACCCGGCTCTGGTGACGAAATATAAAGACGTTATGGCTCAGCTGCCCGCGATGACCGAGCTGTACGAAAAGCGCCTGGCTCTGCGCAAAGCACGCGGCGCGATGGAAATCGAATCCGACGAAGCCAAGTTGGTCATGGACGAGGAAGGCCGCTGCGTGGATATCGTCAAGCGCACCCGCGGTGTGTCGGAGTGCATGATCGAAGAGTTCATGCTGCTGGCCAACCAGTGCGCTGCCAATGCGGGCCGCACCCATCATGTGCCGTTTGTGTACCGTATCCATGAAGCCCCCGATGCCGAGCGCATGGAAAAGCTGAGCAACACCCTGAAAGCCTGCGGCCTGAACGTCCACTTTGCCGGGGAAGTGCCCACCCAGCTGGAGCTTTCTGCCATTCTGGACGAAACCCGCGGCCAGCCCATCCAGATCCCGGTCCACACCGGTATCCTGCGCAGCATGCAGAAAGCTCGCTACTCTCCGGAGCCGAAAGGCCATTATGGCCTGGTGCTGGCAGACTATGCCCACTTTACCAGCCCCATTCGCCGTTACCCGGACCTTGCCATCCATCGCATCCTGACGGATATGCTGGTGGGCAAGCCGGAGCAGGAGCTCATCAAGGATTATACCGGTTTTGCCACCCACGCCAGCGAGCAGTCCAGCCGCCAGGAAGTTTCCGCCGTGCGCATTGAGCGCGATGTGGAGGACCTGTACAAGGCCGAGTATATGCACAACCACCTGGGCGAAGTCTACACCGGCACCGTGGCAGGTGTAACACCGCGCGGTATTTTTGTGGCGCTGGAAAACACCGTAGAGGGCTTTGTGCCTGCCGCACAGCTCTGCAAGGGCGAAGCCACTGTGGTGGAGGGTGTCAGCATTCTGGACCCGCTGACCGGAAAACGCTGGATGCTGGGCGACCCCGTCAAAGTGCAGGTGGCCGGTGCCAACGTTGCCCTTGGCCGCATTGATTTTGACTATATGCCGCTGTAATCATAGTTTTTTATAAAAAGAGCAAACCAATAAAAGCAGAGCTGCCGTCCCGTACTGATATGTACCCGGTTTTCTGGACACGGGTAAAAATCGAATAATTAAGGCAACACCACACAATTCTCGCCTTGCGGCTTAAGCACCGCTCCGGCAGCTGCGGCACGGCATCTGCCGCACCTCGCTCGCCGTATCGGCACTTAGAATTATGCGGTATTGCCTTAAGAATCCATCATGGATGCTTCTCTGAATGTGGAGGGAGGCATCCATTTTGTTTTAGCTTGAATTCTGCTGTTATTATAATCGTCGATATAATCAGCAATGTGCCAAGAAAAATACACGAGACGATATAAATAAAAACTCCCCGGACAACATCCGAGGAGCCCTTATGCTCATGATAACCATATCCCATAACCGCTTTTTGTCACAAAGATGGGTTCCTGCGTTTCGTGGCAGCGCTGCGAAATCGCATTGGTATTTTTCAGATCACGAATTGGGATAATTTCGGGCATAAGCTCAGCTCCTTTCGTGGCTTTATTATGCCACAAAAAGGGCCGCACTGATAACATGTAAAACTGTAAAACAAAAAAACTACATCCAAATTGAATGTAGCTTTTTTGTGTCTCGATGTGACAAAAAAGATACCAGACTTCATGCGTTGACAAAATTTGAAGCAGAAAAAATTTCCTTACAAATGGCAATGTCAATCATCTGGTGCAGATAAGGTCGGTGGCCATTGGAGCATCCACTCAAGATAGTCCGATGACGTGATTCGACCGTTCTCGAATGCTGTCCTATGAATCCGCCAATCTGCTAAAAGAGCCTTTACGGCAGGATGACTGCACGAGAGCCGAATGCGTAATAAGAAACATTGCGTACTATCTCCAAAATCTTGAAAAGGCAAACTATGCTCCCAATCGTACCATATCAACGTGCGAATGAGATCGACTATGGTATCGTTTGGCATATAGAATGTTTCTTCCCGAACATTTAGAACTTTAGCGATTTTCTCTACAATTTCGGCTTTAGGTGTGCGGTACCCGGTTCCGTACTGTGCAATGCGGTTCGCTGCCTCGTTTTTAATATCAATCAATATACCCAACTGCTGCTGTGTAAGACCGCGATGGCGGCGCACGAGTTTGATTTTATCTCCGATGTTCATAGTGTGGCTGTCTCCATTCTTACGCAAAAATAAAAACTGCCCGTCCGCGTAAAGTTGCTACGCAGATGGGCAGTTTTGGCTGTGTACCTTTATTGCAGTGAAATCTGTTGCGTATAACCTCCGATAAAAATAATTTCTAAATCTTGCCGTGATTTAACGATGATTTTTTCTATGATTCTCGCTGTAAGCATATCGTCGTATTCTGTAATCAAAAGGTCCTTTGCGGTTATCGGATTTGTAGGGGTGGATGGCGTTTGGCTATTGACTGAACTTTGTGTGATGGCAGTTTTTAGCTGTTTGATTTTATCGCTGAGCCTTTTCAGCTTGTCGTCAAGGAATGGGGTGTTTTCATCAAAGTCCAGCGACATTTCCAGTAGGTGGTCAAATTCCTGTTGGTTTTGCTCTAACTGTGCTTGCAGCTGTGGTGTCAGACTTTCGCCGACTTCTATCTGATGGAGAATCCCATTAAGCTGGTCAGCAACCTCGCCGGTAAACTTGGCAGCTAAATTCTGCACGGCCTTCAAAATTGCTTGATGCAACTCTGTTTCGGGGATAGAGGGTGAGTTGCTGCAAAACTTCGTTCCGTATTCAAGTCGGTTGACGCATCGCCAGACGATTTGCTTTCTGCCGTGGATGCTCCAAGTGACTCGCTTGTAGGAGCTGCCGCAGTCACCACAGACCAATCGTTCGGATAAGGCATATTTGCTGTTGTAGCGACCTCGATGTCGCTTGCGATGGTTGGTGGCCGACTTGCTGTTGCGGCGGGCGATTTCAGCTTGTGCCTCTCGGAATGTCTGCTTCGTGACGATTCCCTCGTGGTTATTCTCTATGTAATATTGCGGCAGTTGGCCGGTATTTTTCTTGGATACGCCTGTCAGTACATCCTCGATAAATGTCTTTTGCAGCAGCACATCACCGCAGTATTTCTCGTTCTGGAGAATCCGCTGGACGCTCTCGGACGACCACTTCTTGTTGCCACGTGCAGTGAGTACGTCGTCAGCCTCTAATCGCTTTTTGATTGTCTGTAAACTGGCGCCTTGCAGATAGCTGTTGAATATCATACGAATCACTTCGGCTTCTTCGGGAATGATTTCCGGCTTGCCGTCCGAACCCTTTCTGTATCCGAGAATTTGTCTGTAAGGAAACGGAAATTTTCCTTGTCGGAATCCCATTCGCTTACCGCGCGCGACATTCTGTGAAATTGACTCGCTTTCCGCCTGTGCAAAAGCGCTCAGCACGGTAAGAATCATCTCGGAGTTCATGGTTGATTGCTGCATTATGCGGCTTATGTACAAGATAAACACCGCCATATTTTCCGGAAATCGGTTCTATTGGATATTTCTTTCTCATTTTAGTTACATCCCCATAGATTGTTCGGGTGCAAACGCCAAGTTCATCAGCAATGTTGGGAACTGTTTCAAATTTGCGTTGTAAAATGATATCCCAGATTGCCTCTTGGCGTTCATCCGAACTCATTGCTTGCCTCCTTTCTTCGCTCATTTTTAGTATAAAGGTATAACTTGCAAGAATCTTTCAAGTTTAGCGATGTAAAGCGCTAGCAATTTTTTCACCCACAAAAAAGCCGCGAGCATGGATTCCACGTTCACGGTAAAATTCAACAATATTAAGAGAAAAAGCCCGCCGCATTTGAGATGCGACGGGCTTAGAACTGCAGCGTGAGATTTA
>SAUS01000048.1 GCA_004000625.1 Candidatus Cibiobacter qucibialis
CTGTTCTTGATCATGGAAGAATTGTAGAGAGCCCGCAATACGGGAAAGTATTTTACGTATTGTTCATGGATTGGGAAGATATGCGTATTCGTTACAATGATAAATTCGCAAGATAAAATATTGCAAAAAACAGAGTGTATGATCTATTTTCATATAATGTTTATGTCGGCAAGCTCTATCAAAATGAAATCGACTTTGTTGCTCAGAAAGGCAGCGAGAAGTTTTATATTCAGATCAGCGACAACATTTCCGGGCAGGAAACATTTGAGAGAATGCTTTCCTCGGCTTCAGATTCGAGATGCTTATCCGAATATGATTATTGCTAGAACCAAACATCCCAAATACAGCTATGAAGGAATCGTAATTCATGATATAGCCGATTGGTTACTATAAGAATAAGCAGGACGAAATATCTCTATCATTCTCTTTTGAAATGATGGAGATATTTTTATTATGACGGAGATTGTAAATGAATCCAGATAAAGCATCCTACGAAAAGAGTTTTATATGGATGTACTGAACTGTGATCCGATGTCTTTTGACAAGAAATGCGAACTGACCTTTGTCTGCTTAAGACCGGATGGCTGTCTGGAACTACCAAATACACTTAGGGCAATACCGCATAATTCTAAGTGCCGATACGGCGAGCGAGGTGCGGCAGCTGCTAAGCCAAAAGCGCAGATAATACTGGATGTCTTATCGAGCATTTTGGCAACGCAGATGCCGTGCCGCAGCCACCGAAGCGGTGCTTAAGCCGTAAGGCGGGAATTGTGCGGTGTTGCCTTAGTCTTGTTTGTCGGTCAGTTTCTAATAAGTTGGATGGATTTGATGGTTTTCATTTCCACCGGTTACGTCACACTTACACCAGCAACCTGCTTTCCAATGGGGCTGCTCCGAAAGATGTACAGGAACCGTTAGGACACTCTGATGTCAGTATCACAATGAATATTTACGCTCACTCAACAATAAAAGCAAAGCGAGATTCCGCATAAGGGCAAAAATAAGGGAAATTACATATCATTTCACTATATAATGGGCTGAAAAGCCTGTAAAATAAGGAAAGTTCAGAAAATCTCTCCACAAATTCCGATTTGCCGGAACCGCTATATCCAACAATTGCAATTTTTATGTTTGGCCCCATTAAATTCCGTTTTATCAAAATACAGGCCGGTTTATTTCAGAACCTCATTCCACTTGCCATCATCCTGATAGAAGAAATATACCAAGGATAACAGGTTCTGTTCTGCTCATGGGGGACCTCCAAAGGAATGTTACTGTTTGCCCAGCTGCCAGAACGCAACGGCGCTGGCGGCGGCAACGTTGAGGGAATCGACCCCGTGGGACATGGGGATGCGCACCGTGTAATCGCAGGCGGCAATGGTGGTGTGGGCAAGGCCATCGCCCTCGGTGCCCAGCACGATGGCCAGCTTCGGCTCGGCGGCCAGGGCGGCATCGTCGATAGAAACCGAAAGGTCGGTCAGCGCCATGGCGGCGGTCTTGAAGCCGAGAGCGTGCAGCTGCTGCATGCCCTGCTCCGGCCAGTCTGCGGCGGTGGAGCTGATCTGGGTCCAGGGCACCTGGAACACGGTGCCCATGCTGACCCGCACGGCCCGGCGGCACAAGGGATCGCAGCAGGAGGGAGTGACGAGCACCGCGTCCATGTTCAACGCGGCAGCACTGCGGAAGATGGCCCCGATGTTGGTGGAATCCACAATGCCTTCCAGCACGGCCACCCGGCGGGCATTGCGGCAAACTTCCTCCACCGTGGGCAGCAGGGGACGGTGCATCGCGCACAGCACGCCGCGGGTCAGCTCGAAGCCGGTCAGCTGGGCCAGCATGGCGCGGTCAGCGGTATACACCGGGGCGTTCCCGCAGCGGGCCAGAACCTCGCTGGCCGGGCCGGCGATCTGCTTGCGCTCCATTAAAAAGGAGATAGGCTGATACCCGGCGTCCAGTGCGCGGGCAATCACCTTGGGGCTTTCGGCAATAAAAATGCCTTTTTCCGGTTCCAGGCGGCTGCGCAGCTGAGCCTGGGTCAGCCGGGCGTAAACGTCCAGCTCCGGGGCGGCAAAATCAGTAATTTCAATCACGTTCGGCATACAAAAAGGCGCTCCTTTGCAAAGCTTTGCCTTTATTGTAGCACACCGCAGAAAATCTGGCAAAAAGCATTGACAGGACTAGATAGATGCAATATCATCCAAATAGTTGATGGTACATCCAACTTGAAAAGGAGGCCAAACATGCAGGCAGAACAGAACAAGGACCCGACCGAGCGGCAGATGACCAAAATTGCGCGGGAAGCGGCCAAGTTTACCGTACAGATGATGAAAGCCGATGGCATTGGCACGGCAGAGTTTGATTTTATTCATCTGGTACGCCACAACCCCGGCATGACCCAGGCGGATGTGCGTGCGGCCCTGAAGATTGATAAGGGTGCGGCCGCCCGCCGTGCGGCCCGCCTAGAAGCCAAGGGCTACCTGGTGCGCAAACCGAACCCGGACGATGGCCGCAGCCAGCTGCTGTATGCCACGCCCAAGGCCGAGGAACTGAAAAACTCCAAAGCTGCGATTGAAACCGTATTTTATGCCTGGCTGGTGGAGGAACTGCCGGAGGCTGAACGGGAAGCCTTTTGCAAAACGCTGGAAACCCTGTATTGGCGCAGCAAAAACCAGCGGCGGGCAGGGTTCCCGGATGTGACGGCGCGGGTGCAGCAGATGAATGGGGAGGAAATACAGGATGAAGAACACGGAAAGAGTTCCGGTGCGCCAGCCGGACCGGGTGCTGAGCTACTTCGAAAACCAGAGGCCGGTGCTGGCGGTGGTAACGGTATCGGGCCTGATCTATAACCTGGGTCTGGTGGTCGGCCCCTGGTTTGAAGGCCAGCTGGCCCAATGCCTGCTGGGCATTTTGAACGGGAACGAAACCTTTGCCGCCATGGCGGCGCTGTGTGCGGGCTATTTGATTGCCATTGCGGTGGTGCAGGGGTCGCGGTTCATCAAGCGGCTGTATGTGCGCAAGTTTGCCAACAACATCAACCGCAGCATGAAACAGGTGCTGTACGCCAATCTGATGCGGAAAGACAAGGTTGAACTGGAACAGGCCGGCACCGGCACCCTGATGACCAAAGCTATTTCCGATGTGGACGCCTGTGCCGAGGGCATGCGCAAGTTCACCACGGAAATTTTTGATACCGGCATTGCCCTGCTGGCCTATGCCGTGATGCTGCTGGGGTACGACTGGCGGCTGGCGCTGCTCTGCCTGGTGTTTGCGCCGATCTCCTACTATATTGCCGAGCAGATGAAAACCCTGGTGCAGCGCACCGGCGCTGCCAACAAGGAGAGCACAGGCCGCCTGAGCGCCGCCACACTGGACCGGGTGTCCGGCGCGCTGACCTACCGCGTGTATGGCTGTGAGCCGCAGCGCGATACCGCGTATGAAGCCTGCCTGCAGGATTACGAGCGTACCGCCGTCAAAGCCGGGCTGCCAGTGGCCGCCATGCCGCCGCTGTACGGGGTCATCTCGATGACCGGCGTTCTGTTCATCTTTACCTTTGGCGCGCGCAATGTGGCGGGCACCGGCTGGGCCGCCTGGGATATTGCAGCGTTCACCACGTTCTTGTCCTGCTTTGGCAAATTGGCGGTCAAATCCTCCCACGCGGCAAAGCTGTTCAACGCGGTGCAGAAAGCCCAGGTATCCTGGGGACGCATCAAACCGCTGATGCGCCAGCCGGACCCCCTGCCGGAAGAGATCCCGGCCAAGCCGGAAACCCTGACCGTGAACAAGCTTGGCTTTGCCTACCGGGGCGGGGCACCGGTTTTGCAGGATATCACCTTTACCGCGCAGCCGGGCCGGATTTTTGGCATTACCGGCGCGGTGGCCTGCGGCAAATCCACACTGGGCAAAGCGTTTTTGTGTGAGCTGCCCTATACCGGTTCCATCCAGTACGGCGGGCGTGAGATGGCCGGCATGACGGACGCGGAGCGCTGCGGCGTGGTTGGCTACCTGGGGCATGACCCCGAGCTGCTGAGCGACAGCATCCGCAACAACATCCTGCTGGGCAGAGACGACGACGCCTGGAAGTACCTGCGGGCTGTCTGCCTGGAGAATGAAGTAAAAGCCATGCCGAACGGCCTGGATACCCGCGTGGGCGATGGCGGCGTGCGCCTGTCCGGCGGGCAGCAGCAGCGCCTGGCTTTGGCCCGCACACTGGCCCACCCGCGCCCGCTGCTGGTGCTGGACGACCCGTTCTCGGCCCTGGACCGCAAAACAGAAGAACAGGTTTTTGCCAACCTGCGTAAAATGACCGCGGGCAGTACCGTGCTGCTGATCAGCCACCGGCTGTACCTGTTCCCCCAGATGGACGGCGTGTTGTGGATACAGGACGGTAAAGCAGTCTGTGCAGCCCACGAGGAACTGATGGCGCAGAACCCGCAGTATGCCGCGCTGGTAAATGCCCAGGAAGGAGGCGAGCAGGATGAACCGGAAAAATGAGACCGTGCGTAGCGTTGTGCTGGGTACCGTGCGCCGCCAGCCGCTGCTTTGCACCGCGCTGGTGCTGGCCGTGGCCGGTGCGGTGGCGGCAAGCCTGCTGCCGCCGCTGGTACTGGGCCGCGTGGTGGACCGCCTGACGGCCCGGCAGGTGGTGCCCTTTGCGCTGACGTTGGGGTACTTTGGGCTGCTGGCACTTTCCGGCGGGTTGGATTCCCTGCGGGAAAGTCTGCTGACCGTGTTTGGCCAGAAAATGACCCACGCCCTGCGCAGCGCCATGTGCGCCAAGCTGGACAAGCTCCCGGCGGAAGCCTTTGTAAACCAGGAATCCGGCGCGGCGGTTTCCCGCTTTGTGGGTGATGTTGACACGGTGGAAGAGCTGTTCACCTCCGGCATCATCAGCATGTTTGCGGATGCCTGCCGCCTGTGCGGCATTCTGGCCGTGATTTTTGCAGAGAACCGCGGGTTGGCGTTGATCCTGCTGGTGGTTTTGCCGCTGCTGTATCTCTTTACCCGCGTGGTGCAAAAGCGGATGCTGAAAGCGCAGCTGCAAAACCGTGCCGCTGTGGCGCGGGCTTCCGCCCATGTGCCGGAAACGCTGCGCTGCATCCGCACCATCCACACCCTGCGGCGGGAAAATTACATGGAAAAAGCCTATGGCGAAGCGCTGGACGACAGCTTTGCCGCGGTGGAGAAAACCAATTTTTACGATGCCTGCTATTCGCCTGTGATTTTGATTATGAACGCGGCGGTGGTGGCGCTGATCATGCTGCTTTCCGCAGCGGGCAGCCCGGAAGTGAGGGCGTTCTTTGGCATGTCGGTCGGCACGGCTGTGGCGGTTATTGCCTATATTTCCCAGGTGTTCACCCCACTGGAAAGCATCGGCATGGAGATTGAGACGATTCAATCCGCTGTGGCCGGTGTGCGGCGCATCAACGGCTTTTTGGCGCAGGCAGAGCGCATTCCCACCGCTGAAACCGCCCCGCAGGCCGTGCCGGGTGCCCCCAGCGTGGAGCTGCAGAACGTGCATTTTGGCTATGAGAGCGATGAGGAAGTGCTGCACGGCCTGAGCTTTGCTGTGCAGAAAGGCGAGCAGGTCACCCTGACCGGCCGCACCGGCGCGGGAAAGAGCACCATCTTTAAGCTGCTGCTGGGTTTGTACCGCCCGCAGCAGGGCCAGGTGATGCTGAACGGTGTGGAAGCCGCCACACTGCCGGATACTGCCCGCCGCCCGCTGGTTGGCTATGTGGAGCAGAGCTTCCGCCGTGTGCCGGGCACCGTGCGGGACCAGATCACCCTGTTTGATGCCGCCATCACCCCGCAGCAGGCGGAGGATGCCGCCCGCACCGTGGGCCTGCATGAGGCCATTGCGGCGCTGCCCGAAGGGTACGATACCCCGTGTACACCGGGCATCTTCTCGCAGGGGCAGTGGCAGCTGCTTTCCATCGCGCGCGCCATTGCAGCCGGGCCGCAAATCTTGCTGCTGGATGAAATTACCGCAAACCTGGACGTCGGAACAGAACAGACTGTTCTGGATGCTTTGCAGCGCGCCGGTCAGAACCGAACCGTGGTTTCCATCAGCCACCGGCTGTACAACCGCACCGGCGGGCGAAGCATTGAGATCTGACACTGACCACTTTAAGCACCGAAAAAAGAGCAATTTTTGACCCTTTACAGCGGGCGGCGGCTGTACTATAGCAATTTTCAATAATACAGCAGAGAGTACTTTAACTTTTGAGAAAAAGTGATATAACAGAGTCAAAGAAGGTGAGTGCTATGCTGCACAACGAAGCTCGAAAGTTGATTTTGGAAGGATACGATAAGGGCATCAGCGTAAAAGAACTGGCAAAGTGCTTTTCTGTAAATACCATTGAAAAACTTTGGTCGAAGGTGAAGGCTTTCCTTCGTAAATTCAAGGCGAGGACGCTGGATGCTCTTCCAAATGCGATACAATGTGCTTTTCAGACAGTTTCGCCTTCTGACTGCTCAGGCTGGTTCCATTCCCGCGGCTATTCGCCTTATTTTTGAAAATTGTTATAAAACGATAAACTATAAAAAGAGAAGAGCTTGGCGACTGGTATGGGCCGAGAAGCTCTTCTTTATTATATCATGATTCATATACGTGCTGGCGCTGGAATTATTCCTGCACCGGTGCGGGGTCCACGTTCAGGATGTCATTAAAATAGTTGTTGGCAATCATAAAAGCACCCATTGTGGTAATTACCACAAGCTGCTCTTCAGTAAAGGTTTGCTGCATCAGGCGCATCAGGTCCTCCGGCACATGCTTGGGGTCACGGGCAATGGCGCGGCCATATTCGATCAGCAGGCGCTCATCATCGGTAAAATCAAAGGTGGCAAAGTCAATATGGTTCTTTTCCAGAAGGCGGGAAAAATAAGCGCTGCATACCAGGCAGTCATTTTGCAGCGAAATGGCGTACTCATAAAAATCTGCGGCGCGCTTGCCGATCAGCCGCTGCAGCTCACGGTCCAGCTCATAGGAGCTTTCTTCCAGCGTATGGAACGCCGTTACATTATGCAGCAGGGTCAGCTTTTCGTTGGTCAGCTGGTAGCCCTGGGCCAGGTGGTTATCCACCGCGGCGCGGATCTCCTGCGGGGCTGTGGAAAGGTCAATCTTTGAAATATATGACATAGCGGGCCTCCTGTTTATGCAAAATAAACCTATTACTTAACTTGATAAGTTGGTTGATAGTGCTGCCAGTATACCACCTGCCGGGCGGTACGTCAACGCCAAACGGGCAAAAACAGGATTGCAGAGAGAAAAAATTCGTGCTACACTGGCAGAAAGTGAAACAGCGAAAGGGATGCAGAACAATGGAAAAGGAACAGGCATTGCAAGCCCTGTTGGATCAAGTGGTCCGGCAGGGGGATTTTATCGGTGTCAGCGCGCTCTACCTACGGGATGGCAAACAGCTGGCTTATGCACAGGCGGGCATGGCGGACCGGGAACGGGGCATCCCCTTTGCGCGGGATACCATCTGCCGGGTGTTTTCGATGAGCAAGCCCATCACGGCCTTTGCGGTGATGAAGCTATGGGAGGACGGCAAACTGGACCTGGACGCCCCGGTGGCAGCCTATCTACCGGAGTTCGGGGATGCCGAGCATACGGACCTGACAATCAGGCAGCTGCTCTGCATGACCTCCGGGTATGGCTACAATGATAACGATTCGGTACAGTCGGCGGGGTTGGGCAGGCTGTATGATGAAATTTCGGAATCCTTTACCAAAGGCGGGCAGCGTACCACGCGTCAGGTGATTGCCGAAATGGCGAAGCTGCCGCTG
Organism: Candidatus Cibiobacter qucibialis; assembly: GCA_004000625.1. GTDB lineage: Bacteria > Bacillota > Clostridia > Oscillospirales > Ruminococcaceae > Gemmiger > Gemmiger qucibialis. The sequence continues at coordinate 7,789 of SAUS01000048.1, forward strand.
CTGTACCGCCCCGGCAAGGGCTGGCGGTATGGCGCCAGCGCGGATATCCTGGCCGCAGCGGTGGAAGCCGCCAGCGGGATGAACTACCGCGATTTTTTGAAGCAGAACCTGCTGGACCCGCTGGAGATGGTGGATACGGATTTTTATGTGCCGGAAGCCAAGCGTGGCCGGTTTGCCCAAGCGTATGATTTCAATTCCGGCGCAGCGGTGCCCAATGTGGTGAACCGCCTTGGCATCCAGATGAACATGAAAAGCCTGCCGGAGTTCCTTTCCGGAGGGGCAGGCATGGTTTCGACCATTGACGATTATGCCCACTTTGCCACCATGCTGATGAACGGCGGCGAATGGAACGGCTGCCGCCTGCTGAAACCGGAAACGGTGCAGGCGATGGCGGAGCCGCTGCTGAACGCAGAGCAACGCAAGATTTTTGTGGGGCAGGATACCATGCGCCTTGGTATGAGCTATGGCCATTTGATGAGTGTCTGCGTTGCCCCGGAGGAAAGCCCGGTGCCGCTGCACCTGGGGGAATACGGCTGGGATGGCTGGCTGGGAACCCTGTTCACCAACGACCCTGCAACCCGCAGCAGCCTGCTGATGATGCTGCAGCGCAACGGCCCCTGGGACAGACTGGTCAACCTGCGCGTTGGCGTAAAGAAAATTTTGTGGGAATGAGGGGGATGATGGCATGGAGCCATACCGCCCGAACTGTTATAAAATACCGGAACTGAACGGCCTGCGGGTGCTGCTGGTGTTTATCGTCAGTTGGTACCACTTTTGGCAGCAATCCTGGCTGACGCCGAGCATTGGCAGTTACTCTCTGGATTATCTGCTGCGCGCCGGGTATATGCCAGTGGACGGAACGATTTTGCTTTCTGGCTTTTTGCTGTTCCTGCCCTATGCCCGTGCCATGCTGCTGGGAGAGGCGGTACCGAACACAAAACAGTTTTACCAGCGCCGCATCATGCGCATTGTGCCCAGCTATTATTTTGTCACGCTGGCGCTGCTGTTTGCTGTGGCGCTGCCCTGGCACCTGTACTACAACAGCTCCGATATGGTGCGGGATGTTGTGATGCACCTGACCTTTACCCAGACGTTTAACCCGGCAACCTATATTGCAACCCCCATCGGGGTGGCTTCCTGGACCATTGCAATCGAGATGCAGGCGTATTTGATCTTCCCGCTGCTGGCGCGGTGGGCGATGAAAAATCCCCTTGGCACCCTGATGACAATGGCAGCGGGGACGTTCGCCTTCCGCGGGTGGTGCGTCTGGCGGCTGGATGAATACAATATGGTGGTCAACCAGCTGGCAAACTTTTTGGACATATACGCGCTGGGCATGGGGGCGGCACTGCTGTATGTCTGGCTGGTGCAGTGCTACCCGGCAGCGGAAAAACGCAAAGCGATGGCATGGCAGGGGATCGCAACGCTGCTGTGCGTGCTTTCCACCTGGGGGATGCTGCGCATTTTCCGGGTGCAGGCAGGGGAGAGCGGCCAGGCGGCTTTGCAGGCCGGGCAGATGATGCGCCGCCCGCTGCTGGGGCTGGCCGTTGCGGGAATCCTGCTCACCCTGCCGTTTGCGGCGCGCCCGCTGCGCTTTTTGATGGGCAACCGGGTGATGGGCTGGCTGGCGGCGGTTTCGATGAACTACTACCTGCTGCACCAGAACCTGGCCGTTCACCTGAAACGGCTGGGCGTTCCACCGTCTGTCAGCGCGGAACCGAACCGGGCAGAGGAGCAGCCGTGGCAGCTGCAATATACCCTGCTGTGCTTTGGGCTGTCCCTGCTGGGGGCAGCGTTCATTACGCTGTTGATTGAAAAGCCGTGCGCGAAGGTGTTGAAAAAGATATTTGCGCGTGGAAAAGCGGAAAACAAGGCGTAACGTGCTGTGGGAAAGCGCGGACATTGATGACCTGATAAGCAAAAAAGGCACCGCCGGACTTTTCATCCGGTGGTGCCTTTTTGACTATAAAGATAGAAAAGAAAACAAAGGCAATACCGCACAATTCCCGCCTGACGGCTTAAGCACCGCTCCGGCGGCTGCGGCACGGCAACTGCGTTGCCAAAATGCTCGATAATGTCGGGTTGCGGTACCCGCATCGTGCTTCGGGGGCAAAAGCCCCTCGCACTCTGCGACCGCTGCCCCTGCTTCGGTTCACTGTTTCCGCCACTGGCGGCGCTCACCTTTGCAGCATCCAGTATTATCTGCGCTTTTGGCTTGGCATCTGCCGCACCTCGCTCGCCGTATCGGCACTTAGAATTATGCGGTGTTGCCCTAAAAGGGTCAACCGCTTGTCGCAGTGCCTTTTCTATTTCTGTTATAACATGCCCGGCGGGGCTGTCAATAAGTATGGCTACAGCACATTCTGCTTGCGGAAAGCGCTGGGGGTCATGCCTTTTTCTTTTAGGAACACGCGGTTAAAGCTGCGGATGGTGCCAAAGCCGCACTGTTCGGCCACCTGGGTGATGGGCAGGCTGCTGCCCTGCAGCAGCGCGGCGGCGTGGCTGATGCGGTACTGGTTGATAAAATCCTGAAAGCCGGTGTGCAGGCTGTGGTTGAAGTAGGCCGAAAGATAGGTGTAATTATATCCAAGATCGCGTGCCATCTGTTCCAGCGTCAGGGTGTGGGTGTAATTCTTTTGCACATAGTCGATAATTTTGGAGGAAAGGTGGGCATCCACATCCGGCACGGGGCGCGGCTGCAAAAAGCACTGCTCCAACGCTGTACCGCAGATCAGGTAAAGCCCGGCCAGCTGCTTGCAGCGGTTGCCGCCCGGCCAGAGCAGCTCCATCAGGGGCGCAGCTTCCATGCGGAACACAGGGGTGATAAACTCCCGCTGGCCCAGCTGAGAAATAAATTCTGGCACCCAGTCGTTAGAAAACACCCATAACACGCTCTGAGATTCGCCAATGGTGCGGTAGCTGTGGATTTGGTCCGGCAGCACCAGCAGGGCTTCGCCGGGGTGAACTTCGTACTGCTCGGTTTCCAGCGTACAGGCCAGTGTGCCGGACTGTACACACAGGAATTCAAAGCTGTGGTGCAGATGCGCCGGAAAATTAAAGTTATGGTCGCGCTGGCAGTACAAATAATTGTGCTGGTCAGAACGCTCAGACTCATAGAACAGCATACGGGGGAACCTCACTTTCTTGTTACACAAAGTTTGGCCGGGTGAAAACACCAAAACACCCAAACTTCTGTCTATTATTTTATACGCTCTTTCTTGCACTTGCAAGGGAAAATTCGGTAAAATAAAGAAAAAGCGGAGGGAACCGCAAGAAAAAACACAACGCAAAGGAGAATGGCTCATGTACTACATTGGTATCGATCTGGGTACCTCGGCAGTCAAGCTGCTGCTGATGCAGGGCGACGGGCAGATCGCCAACATTGTAAGCCGCGAATATCCCATTGCATTCCCGCATCCGGGCTGGAGCGAGCAGAACCCCGCTGACTGGTGGGACGCTGTCTGTGCAGGCATTCCGGAGCTGCTGAACGGCTTTGATGCTTCGCAGGTGGCCGGTATTGGTGCCGGCGGCCAGATGCACGGCCTGGTGGTGCTGGATGCACAGGACAAAGTGATCCGCCCCTGCATTTTGTGGAATGACGGCCGCACCCAGAAGCAGGTGGAATACCTGAACAACGTCATTGGCAAAGAAAACTTGAGCAAGTACACCGCAAACATTGCATTTGCCGGCTTTACCGCCCCCAAACTGCTGTGGATGCGCGATACGGAGCCGGAGAACTTTGCAAAGATCAGCAAGATCATGCTGCCGAAGGACTACATCAACTACAAGCTGACCGGCGTACACTGCACCGATTACTCCGATGCTTCCGGCATGCTGCTGCTGGATGTGCAGCACAAGTGCTGGAGCAAAGAAATGCTGGATATCTGCGGCGTTAGCGAAGCCAAGGTGCCCAAGCTGTTTGAAAGCTGGGAGCCGGTTGGCACCCTGACCGCCGAAGCTGCTGCCAAGCTGGGTCTGCCGGAAGGCGTTAAGGTCTGCGCCGGCGCCGGCGACAATGCTGCCGCTGCTGTTGGCTGCGGCGCTGTGGGCAACGGCAAGTGCAACATCTCGCTGGGAACCTCCGGTACCGTGTTCATCACCAGCAGCACCTTTGGTGTGGACAAGCAGAACGCCCTGCACAGCTTTGACCATGCAGACGGCGGCTACCACCTGATGGGCTGCATCCTGTCCGCTGCAAGCTGCAACAAGTGGTGGATGGAAGACATCCTGAACACCCAGGACTTCGGCAAGGAGCAGGAGCCCATCACCGCTGAAAAGCTGGGTGCAAACGATGTGTACTATCTGCCTTACCTGATGGGTGAGCGCAGCCCCCATAACGATCCCGCAGCCCGCGGTTCTTTCATTGGGCTGCGTATGGATTCCACCCGCGCCGATATGACCCAGGCTGTGCTGGAAGGCGTTGCCTTTGCCATCAAGGATTGTGTCGAGATCGCTCGTGCACAGGGCGTTGAGATCGCATCCAGCACGCTGTGCGGCGGCGGCGCCAAGAGCCCGCTGTGGCGCGAGATCATGGCAAATATTCTGGGCATTCCCCTGGCGCTGCCCCAGACTGAGCAGGGCCCCGGTTACGGCGGCGCCATGCTGGCAGCCGTTGCCTGCGGCGAATACGCCACGGTGCAGGAATGCGCGGATAAGCTGATCAAGATCAAGAGCGTGACCGAGCCGGATCCGGCTCTGGTTAAGAAATATGCAGCCCGCTATGAGCTGTGGCACAAGCTGTACCCGGCCCTGAAGCCGCTGTATGCAGAGATGGAGGCATTGCAATGAAGATCTATTCTGTAAATGATCCCGAATTCAAGCCTTATGGCCGTGTAGTAACCGGTCTGGAAGCTGCCAAGGCAGAGATCCTGCAGGCGCTGGCAACCACCCCGCTGCCGGAAGCTACCGACTATGTGGCCGAGGAGCCTGTTCTGCAGGAGCTGCCCGCAATGGTGGAAGTTTCCGAGCATCTGTTTGGCGGCATGCCGGTCCAGCTGGGCTGGTGCAACGGCCACAACACCAAACTGAACTGCCTGGAATACCACCGCGACAGTGAGTTCAACCTGGGCACCGAGGATTTCATCCTGCTGCTGGCCAAGATGGACGACATCACCGATGGCAAGCTGGACACCGCAAAGGTCAAGGCTTTCCGCGCACCGGCAGGCACCCTGGTGGAAGTTTACGCCACCACCCTGCATTACGCACCCTGCCATGTGGACCCGGCCAAGGGCTTCCGCGTGCTGGTTGCACTGCCGCAGGGCACCAACACCGCCAAGCCGGAAATCAAGGCTGACGGCGGTGACGACGCCCAGCTGTGGGCCTGCAACAAGTGGCTGCTGGCCCATGTTGAGAGCAGTGAAGCTGCCGCAGGCGCTTATGTCGGCTTGGAAGGCGTGAACATCGACATCGCAGACGAACTGTGAAATAGTTAGGAGTTAGAAAGGAGGAGTTAGGAGTTACAATGTGCGCGTAAGCGCACACCATAAACTCCTAACTCCTACCTCCTAACTTGATAACGAGCAGAGCAAAATTAAAAAATAAACGGAGGGCAAACTTATGAAGTCTACCAACATCCCTGAAGTCAAGCTGGGCATTGTTGCCGTCAGCCGTGACTGTTTCCCCATTCAGCTGAGCGAAAAGCGCCGCGCCGCTATCGTGGCAGCCTGCCAGGCTAAGGGTCTGGACCTGTACGAGGCAAAGACCACTGTTGAGAACGAGAAGGACATGGAGAAGGCTGTTGCCGAGGTTACCGAGGCTGGCTGCAATGCTCTGACTGTTTTCCTGGGCAACTTTGGCCCCGAAACTCCGGAAACCCTGATCGCAAAGTTCTTCAACGGCCCCTGCATGTTTGTTGCAGCTGCTGAAGGCGACGGTGACATGATCAACGGCCGCGGCGATGCTTACTGCGGCATGCTGAACTGCTCCTACAACCTGGGCATGCGCCACCTGAAGGGCTACATCCCCGAATACCCCATCGGCACTGCTGATGAGATCGCTGATAAGATGATCGAGTTCGTTCCCATCGCCCGCACCCTGCTGGGCGTGCGTGATCTGAAGATCATTACCTTCGGCCCCCGCCCGCAGGACTTCTTTGCCTGCAACGCCCCCATCAAGGGCCTGTACGAGCTGGGCGTTGAAGTGGAAGAGAACAGCGAGCTGGACCTGCTGGTTTCCTACAAAGAGCATGCAAATGACCCGCGCATCGAGGATGTCTGCAAGGACATGGCTGCTGAGATGGGCGAAGGCCACTACTATCCCGACCTGCTGGCCCGCATGGCTCAGTTTGAGCTGACCCTGCTGGACTGGGCAGATGCACACAAGGGCAGCAAGAAGTACGTTGCTTTTGCTGACAAGTGCTGGCCTGCATTCCCCTCTCAGTTCGGCTTTGAGCCCTGCTATGTCAACTCCCGCCTGGTAAGCCGCGGCATCCCCGTTTCCTGCGAAGTTGATATCTACGGCGCTCTGTCTGAGTACATCGGCATGTGCGCTTCCGGCGATACCGTTACCCTGCTGGACATCAACAACAGCGTGCCCCAGTACATTTACGATGAGGACATCGCAGGCAAGTTTGATTACAGCCTGACCGATACCTTCATGGGCTTCCACTGCGGCAACACCCCGGCCTGCAAGATGTGCAACGACCGTGCCGTTAAGTATCAGCTCATCCAGCACCGTCTGCTGGAGCCGGCCGGCAGCGATCCCGACTTCACCCGCGGCACCCTGGAAGGCGACATTGCACCTTCTGACATCACCTTCTACCGTCTGCAGTGCGACAGCGAGGGCAACTTGCGCTCCTACATTGCAGAGGGCGAGATCCTGCCTGTTGCTACCCGCTCCTTCGGCGGCATTGCAGTCTTTGGCATCCATGAGATGGGTCGTTTCTACCGCCATGTTCTGGTCCAGAAGCGTTACCCGCACCATGGCGCCGTTGCATTCGGCCATTACGGCAAGATCCTGTTTGAGGTCCTCAAGTTCCTGGGCATTCAGGACATCGCTTACAACCAGCCCAAGAGCCTGCCGTACCCGACCGAGAATCCGTTTGCCTGATCTGGCATAAAAAGCTGAACCAAAATCCAGCAACAAGAACGGAATCCACTATTTTGTTTCGGTAACAGTCACGATACTGTTAAGCGTAGGGAAGAACCGTAAGAAAACAAAAATCTAGGGAGGAACATTATGCTGAATCCGTCCGAACTGAAAAAGATCGACGCCTATTGGCGTGCCAGCAACTACCTGGCAGCAGGCCAGCTGTACCTGCTCGATAACCCCCTGCTGCGCCGTCCGCTGACCCGTGACGACGTGAAGAAGAAGATCGTTGGCCACTGGGGCACCGTGCCTGGCCAGAATTTCGTTTACGTGCACCTGAACCGTGTCATCAAGAAGTATGACCAGGATATGATCCTGATCTCCGGCCCGGGCCACGGAGGAAACTTCTTTGTTGCCAACGCTTACCTGGATGGCACCTACTCTGAAGTTTACCCCAACATCAGCCGTGATGAAGAGGGCATGAAGAAGCTGTTCAAGCAGTTCTCCTTCCCCGGCGGCATCTCCAGCCACGTTGCACCCGAAACTCCGGGCTCCATCAACGAAGGCGGCGAGCTGGGCTACTCCATCGCACACGCATTTGGCGCTGTGTTCGATAACCCGGATCTGATCTGCGCAGTTACCGTTGGCGACGGCGAAGCTGAGACCGGCCCCCTGGCCACCAGCTGGCAGTCCAACAAGTTCCTGAACCCCGTGGGTGACGGCGCTGTTCTGCCCATCCTGCACCTGAATGGCTACAAGATCTCCAACCCCACCATCTTTGGCCGTATGACCCATGAAGAGATGGAGAGCTTCTTCCGTGGCTGCTCCTGGAAGCCGTACTTCGTTGAAGGCGACGACCCGATGACCATGCACGAGAAGATGGCTGAGACCCTGGATACCGTCATCGAAGAGATCCACGACATCCAGAAGCGCGCCCGTGCTGGTGAGGATATGGGCCATATCCAGTGGCCTATGATCGTTCTGCGCACCCCGAAGGGCTGGACTGGCCCGAAGGTAGTGGACGGCAAGCCCATCGAGGGCACCTTCCGTGCACACCAGGTGCCCATCGACATCACTGTCGGCACCCCGAACCAGGAAGAGCACCTGAAGCAGATCGAAGAATGGCTGCACAGCTACCATGCTGAGGAACTGTTCGACGAGAACGGCACCCTGATCCCCGAACTGCAGGAACTGGCTCCCACCGGCGACCGCCGTCTGGCTGCCAACCCGCACGCAAACGGCGGCAAGCTGCTGCGTGACCTGCGTACCCCCGATTTCAAGCAGTATGCAGTGGATATCCCGTTCCCCGGCTCTGTCGAGAAGCAGGATATGATCGAGCTGGGCGGTTACATCCGCGACGTGCTCAAGCTGAATGCTGATGCTAAAAACTTCCGCATCTTTGGACCTGACGAGACCATGTCCAACCGTCTGTACAAGTGCTTCGAAGCTACCCAGCGTGATTGGAACTCCACCATCATCCCGGGCGATGAATTCCTGGCAAACGACGGCCGCATCATGGACTCCATGCTGTCCGAGCATATGTGCGAAGGCTGGCTGGAAGGCTACCTGCTGACCGGTCGTCACGGCTTCTTTGCTTCCTACGAGAGCTTCATCCGCGTGGTGGACTCCATGGTTGCACAGCATGCTAAGTGGCTGAAGGTTTGCAGCCAGCTGCCCTGGCGTCAGAGCATTGCTTCCCTGAACCTGATCCTGACCTCCAACGTATGGCAGCAGGATCACAATGGCTTCACCCATCAGGATCCCGGCTTCCTGGATCACATCGCCAACAAGAAGGCAGACGTTGTCCGCCTGTACCTGCCGCCGGATACCAACTGCCTGCTGAGCTGCTTCGACCACTGTGTCCGCAGCCGTGACTATGTCAACGTACTGGTCACCTCCAAGCATCCGCGTCCCCAGTGGCTGACCATGGAGCAGGCTGTTAAGCACTGCACCCAGGGCGTTGGCATCTGGGATTGGGCTTCCAGCGATGCAGGCGAAGAGCCGGATGTTGTCATGGCCTGCTGCGGCGATACCCCGACCCTGGAAACTCTGGCTGCTGTCACCATCCTGCGCGACGCAATGCCCGAACTGAAGATCCGCGTTGTCAACGTTGTTGACCTGATGAAGCTTGAGCCCAACACCAAGCATCCTCATGGCCTGTCTGACGCTGATTACGATGCTCTGTTCACCAAGGATAAGCCGATCATCTTCGCATTCCATGGTTACCCGACCCTGATCCATGAGCTGACCTACGAGCGTACCAACCGCAACCTGTCTGTCCATGGCTACCAGGAGGAAGGCACCATTACCACGCCGTTCGATATGCGCGTGCAGAACGAGATCGACCGCTTCCACCTGGTTAAGGATGTCCTGCAGCACCTGCCGCAGCTGGGCAACAAGGGCGCTTATCTGATCCAGCAGATGAACGACAAGCTGGTTGCTCATAAGAACTACATCCACGAAGTTGGCCAGGATCTGCCTGAGATCATCGACTGGAAGTGGCATCTGCCTGAGAACAAGTAATTTGTTCTGAACCCTTTGTTTACTAACCCCAAACCCTGAAAATATGCCGCCCGCCGCAGCCCCCCGCAAGGGGACTGCGGCGGGTGGTTTTTTGTGCGCTGATATTTTCTTCTCTTGTGCAGGCTGCTGTGCATGCTGGCCCGGCAAAATAAAAACACCCCCGCTCAGGTGCGGCACTGCTTTGCAGCAGGCCATGCGCCGGGGCGGGGGTGTTATTCGTTACAACAAATCAAGCCTTAAGCGGCTTGTGCACAGAACTTGCAGCAGAAATTACAGCTGCGGGCCGGCAGAGACCAGAGCCTTGCCGTGCTCGTTGCCTTCGTACTTGGCGAAGTTCTTGATGAAGCGGCTTGCCAGGTCCTCAGCCTTCTTGTTCCACTCAGCAGCATCTGCATAGGTGTCACGAGGATCGAGGATAGCGGGATCAACGCCGGGCAGAGAAGTGGGAACTTCGAAATCGAAGTACGGGATCTTCTTAGTCGGGGCTTCGTTGATAGCGCCGCTCAGGATAGCGTCGATGATGCCGCGGGTATCCTTGATGGAGATACGCTTGCCAGTGCCGTTCCAGCCAGTGTTGACCAGGTAAGCCTTAGCGCCGCTCTTTTCCATCTTCTTGACCAGCTCTTCAGCATACTTGGTGGGATGCAGTTCCAGGAATGCCTGGCCGAAGCAAGCAGAGAAGGTCGGGGTGGGCTCGGTGATGCCGCGCTCGGTGCCGGCCAGCTTTGCAGTAAAGCCAGACAGGAAGTAGTACTGGGTCTGAGCCGGGGTCAGGATGGAGACCGGGGGCAGAACGCCGAATGCGTCAGCAGACAGGAAGATAACATTCTTGGCTGCCGGAGCAGAAGAAATCGGGCGAACGATGTTCTGAATGTGGTTGATGGGGTAGGAAACACGAGTGTTCTCGGTCACGCTCTTATCAGCGAAATCGATCTTGCCTTCGGCGTCGAGGGAGACGTTCTCCAGCAGAGCGTTGCGCTTGATGGCGTTGTAGATGTCAGGCTCAGAATCTTTGTCCAGGTTGATGACTTTGGCGTAGCAGCCACCCTCAAAGTTGAAGACGCCGTTGTCGTCCCAGCCGTGCTCGTCATCGCCGATCAGCAGGCGCTTCGGGTCGGTGGACAGGGTGGTCTTGCCGGTGCCGGACAGACCGAAGAAGATGGCGGTGTTCTTGCCTTCCTTATCGGTGTTGGCGGAGCAGTGCATGGAAGCCATGCCCTTCAGCGGCAGGAAGTAGTTCATCATGGAGAACATGCCCTTCTTCATCTCGCCGCCGTACCAGGTGTTGATGATGACCTGCTCATGGCTGGTGATGTTGAAGGCAACGCAGGTCTCGCTGTTCAGGCCCAGTTCCTTGTAGTTCTCAACCTTAGCCTTGGAAGCGTTGTAAACAACGAAGTCAGGCTCAAAGTTTTCCAGTTCCTCGGCGGTGGGCTTGATGAACATGTTGGTAACAAAGTGTGCCTGCCAGGCCACTTCCACGATGAAGCGAATGGCCATGCGGGTATCCTTGTTAGCGCCGCAGAAAGCGTCAACAACGAACAGGCGCTTGTTGCACAGTTCCTTCTTGGCGATATCCTTAACGGTAGCCCAGGTGCTCTCGCTCATGGGATGGTTGTCGTTCTTGTACTCGTCAGAAGTCCACCAAACGGTGTTCTTGGAGTTTTCGTCCATGACGATGTACTTATCCTTGGGGGAACGGCCAGTGTAAACACCAGTCATAACGTTGACAGCACCCAGCTCGCTGACCTGACCCTTTTCGTAGCCTACCAGTTCGGGCTTGGTCTCTTCCTCGAACAGCAGCTCGTAGGAAGGATTGTGCACGATCTCAGTCGTGCCGGTGATGCCATACTTGGTAAGATCCAGATTTGCCATGTTACAAATACCTCTTTCCTTAAGAATGGTCATGTGTATTCTGCGCTATCCAGCCATAGAATATCACAGAAAGCAATTGAGATATACGATTGCGTATTCTCCTACCTAACATTATACATAAAAATTCGCCAAAATCAACAAACTTGGACTTAAATTCTCATAAAAGTAACAAATTTGGTAGGGAAAAGAATAGGCGGGGACCGGGAGGGGAAATAAAATGAATAGAAACTGGGAACACTGCGAGGAAAAGCCAGAGAAAAGCGGGATTGATGTGATTAGAAAGTGAGAGAGAATGCTTGAGAGTGTTGCGAGATAGGTATTCCCTTGCATTATAATGTATAGGGGGACATGGGGGATGAATAAGGGATAGAAAGGGGATTGAATTTGATAGAATAGAGAAACCACGTTAAAGCGTCCATATGCAACCTGCCCAAAAATAAATCGAAAAAATTATGAAGAAAATCGAAAAAAGGTGTTGAC
>SAUS01000049.1 GCA_004000625.1 Candidatus Cibiobacter qucibialis
TTAAATAAGGGCAATACCGCATAATTCTAAGTGCCGATACGGCGAGCGAGGTGCGGCAGATGCTAAGCCAAAAGCGCAGATAATACTGGATGCTGCAAAGGTGAGCGCCGCCAGTGGCGGAAACAGCGAACCGAAGCAGGGGCAGCGGTCGCAGAGTGCGAGGGGCTTTTGCCCCCGAAGCACGATGCGGGTACCGCAACCCGACATTATCGAGCATTTTGGCAACGCAGATGCCGTGCCGCAGCCGCCGGAGCGGTGCTTAAGCCGTCAGGCGGGAATTGTGCGGTGTTGCCTTTGGAATTCTGTGCTGTGGAATGCTGTGTTCTGTACGGTTTCGGAACGGTCAAGACCGTTCCCTACAGAGCGTTATATAATGTGCAATGAACGGATTACATGTTCTGTAGGGCGGGATACCCTCATCCCGCCGCGGAGAAACCTTGTTGGTTTGTGTTGTGCCTGCAAACCATCTGTGAAGCTGCATAAAACCAATGATTTACTTTTTCCGCGGCTTTTTCCTAACACTATACCCAAACGACCCCAATTTGCGGCCCAGTGCCAGATAATCCCCGTGGGAATATACGATCAAATTTGCCTTGTTCAGGCAGAGCTTGCCGCTTTCGTCCAACAGGCGCTCGTCCACATCCACGGCAACGACTTCAGCCAAAAACAGGTCGTGGCTGCCTAAGGGGATTACCTGGGTCACTTTGCACTCCAGATTGACGGGGCTTTCTTCCACCAGCACGGTGCCAACTTTGGCGGCGGGGGAGGGGGTCAGGTGCATGGCGGAAAATTTATCCACATCGCGGCCGCTTTTTACGCCGCACCAGTCCACCGCGCGTACCAGGCTTTCTGTCGGCAGGTTGATGACAAACTCGCCGCTTTCTTTGATCAAATGGTGGCTGTACCGTTCCGGCCGCACACTGATGGAAACCATGCTGGGCTGGGTGCAGATGGTGCCGCACCAGCCAACCGTGATCAGGTTGGGCGCCCCAGCAGGGCCGCAGCTTACCAGCACCGGCGGTTCAGGGTTCAAAAGGGTGGAACCTTTCCATACTTGACGGCTCATAGTGTATCTCCTTGCTTTATCATTACATTTTTATAAGATATATCCTATATCGGACGGTGCGCCCCTACGGTCTTAACGGGGTAAAAGTGCGGCGGTTAGCACACGAATAACAGGTATTACCGGCATTACGTTTCCGCCGCGCGGAAAAACAGCCCTTCAGAAGCCGCAATCGGTGCAAGCAGCTGCTGCATTTCGGCGCTGGGGTGGTAGATGCTCAGGTTCAGGCAGTCCCAATCAAACACCAGCAGAGCCAGCTCATCCGGGAACAGGCAGGTCAGCGTGCCGGAATGGCAGTCCATAATTTCGGCAATGATGTGGTCGATCAGCTCCGGATTTGGCTGGTCGACCCAGCCGCCGTCCCACGGGATGCAGACGCGGTAATAGCACATCAGCTTGAAAATTACGCTGGAAAATTTGTCTTTTAACGCGGTGTAACGCGGGCTGTTCAGCAGATAGTATTCCACATCAAAATACTGCCCGCCGCTGTTTTGTGGCACCGTGCGGGGCAGGTAATCTACAATATAAACGTCTTTGGTTAATAATTCTTCCACCAGGGCGTCCATGGCGGCGGAATTTGGCAGTGGAGCGGGCATAAGAATCTCCATTCTAGCTTGTGGCGGTCAGACATTTTTCAGCCGGTCTTTGTCCAGCAGCTTAAAGCTGCTGCGCCATGTTTCAATCAGGCCGTCATGCTGCATGCGGCTCAGCTCCCGGCTCAGGGCGCTGCGGTCACAGTTCAGGTATTCGGCCAGCCCGGCGCGGGTCAGCGGGGTGGTAAAGGTATCGCTCCCGGCGCGGTGGGCTTCGTCCAGCAGCCACAGGCTGATGCGGGTGCGCAGGCTTTTGCAGATCAGCAGATCCACCCGGCGGTCCAGCGCAAAATATTTATCGCTGATGGTCAACACAAGGTTTTGCATCAGCTGCAAATGGGCGCTGTGCAGCTTGGCGCAGGGGCGGATGATCTTCTGGTATGGCAGGTACAGGGCAAGGCAGCTGGTGGTGGCCATGACCGTAACAGGACTCTTTTGGCTGGAACCGGAAAGCACATCCCCGAACAAGCCGCCCGGCCTCATGTGGGTAATGGCAACGCTGGCCCCGTCCGGCGTGTTTTTTACGGCGGTAATGCTACCTTCCAGCAAAATGCCGACCTCCCGCGTTTCGTACCCGGTCAGCAGCAAAATTTCGTCCCGCGCATAGTGCCGCACACGGGGGGCAAAGCAGTCCAGCAGGGTGTCCAGTTCGTCCGGACGCATGCCGCGCAGCAGCGGCGTGCGGGCCAATAGCGGGTAATACGGGTGCAGATCCATGCGGTGCAGCCTTTCTGTTTTTGGGATGGCAGGTGTGCCGCAACAGTTTGTTGCCACGGCAACCGACAAGATGATTTAATTATAGTATAGTAACACCGCAAAAGCAAGTGCGCCCGGCGATACCGGGCGCTTTTGTACTGCCGAAATGGCAGGCAAGAGGGAAGAGCACCGTGCCCGGCATGGTGCTGTATGAAATCAGGAGGATATACTATGTTCAAAAAGTTGATGTCTGCTGTTGCAGCGGCGGCCCTGTGTGTTTCGCTGGCCGCCTGCGGTGCAACGGCTACCAGTGAAGCTGCCGCTGAAGCAACCGCCACCCCGGCCCCAGCTGTTACCGAAGCCCCGGCCGAAGAGACTGCCAGCGCTGAAACTGCTGACGGTGCCCTGCGCGTTGCCGGCCTGAAAGGCCCCACCACCATGGGCCTTGTGAACCTGATGGCAGGCGAAGATGCCGCTGATTATGACTTTGAAATGTACGGCAAGGCCGATGAAATCGTGCCGCAGCTGGTAAAGGGCGAGCTGGACGCAGCCGCTGTGCCCGCTAACCTGGCCGCAACCCTGTACCAGAAAACCAACGGCGCTATTGAGGTTGCCTGCATCAACACCCTGGGCGTGCTGTACGTTGTGGAAAACGGCGAGACTGTGAACAGCGTGGAGGACCTGAAGGGCAAGACCATCGTGACAACCGGCAAGGGTACCACCCCGGAATATGTTCTGCGCTACATCCTGACTGAAAACGGTGTTGACCCGGATAACGATGTGACCCTTGACTTCTACAGCGAAGCAACCGAGGCTCTGGCTCAGCTGCAGGCCGGCACCAGCACGATCGCCATGCTGCCCCAGCCCTTTGTGACCAGCGCACTGGCTCAGGTCGAAGGCCTGCGCGTTGCCTTGGATATGAACGAAGAGTGGGAAAAAGTTGCCGGCTCCAAGCTGGTAACCGGCGTTCTGGTCGCCCGCAAGGATGCTGTGGAAGCTGACCCCGCCCGCTTTGCCGCCTTTATGGACGGCTACAAAGCCAGCGTGGAAGCTGCCAACACCGACCTGGAAAACACCGCTGCCCTGTGCGAGCAGTACGGCATTGTAGCCAAGGCTGCCCTGGCCCAGAAAGCCCTGCCCAACTGCAACATTGTGTTTGAGACCGGCGACGAGATGAAGACGGACCTGGAAACCTACTTCAATGTTCTGTACGCAGCTGACCCCACCAGCGTGGGCGGCCAGCTCCCGGCAGATGACTTCTACTATGCCGGCTAAGGCGCGCAACAACAAAACACCAATGTGGCAAACCCTGCTTGCCGTTGCTTTTTGGGTGGCGGTGTGGCAGGGTCTTGCCGTTTGCATTGGTCATAACGGCTTATTTTTGGCCACCCCCCTGCAAACGGTGCAGACCTTGTGGCGGCTGCTGCCCACGGCGGATTTCTGGCACAGGGTCGGGTTCAGCGCGCTGCGCATTTTAACGGGCTTTGTGCTGGCGGTCACAGTGGGGCTGCTGCTGGGGGCCTGCGGGGCCCGGTGGCGGTGGTTCGGCACCCTGGTGGGGCCGGTTATGCAATTGATCCGCGCCATGCCAGTGGCGAGCTTTGTCATTCTGGCGCTGCTGTGGGTCAGCGGAAAAAACCTTTCGGTCATTGTCAGCTTTACCCATGTGCTGCCGGTTGTTTATGCGGGTACGGTGGGCGGCATTGCCGATACGGACCCGGCCCTGCTGGAAATGGCAAAGGTCTATCGCCTGCCGCTGGGCAAGCGGCTGCGGTATATCTGGCTGCCGGGGATGTTCCCGTCCTTCTGCGAAAGCTGCATTGCCGCCATGGGCATGTGCTGGAAAAGCGGCGTTTCGGCGGAAGTCATCGGCTTGCCGGACCACAGCGTGGGCGATGCGCTTTACCGCGCTAAGATTACCATTTCCACGCCGGAAGTGTTCGCATGGACGCTGGTGATCGTGCTGCTGTCGGCCACGCTCAGCACGCTGGCGGCCTGGGCGCTACGCCGCGCCAAGCGTGCCCTTTGCGGGGAGGTGGAAGGATGATCAAGGTAAAACACCTGAACAAAGCCTTTGGCATTATTCCGGTTTTGCGGGATCTGAACCTGACGGTAAATGGTCCGCTGGTGCTGATGGGACCCTCCGGCTGCGGAAAAACCACCCTGCTACGTATCCTGATGGGGCTGGAAACACCGGATTCCGGCACCGTGCAGGGCGTGGGAAATATTGGTGCGGTCTTTCAGGAAAGCCGCCTTTGCCCCCAGCTGACTGCGGTGGGCAATATCTGCCTGGTGGGCGGGGTGAACCCAGCGCAGGCACAAGCGGAATTGCAGACCCTCGGCTTTACGCAGGCGGAACTGGCCCTGCCAGTGGCACGGCTTTCCGGCGGGCAGCAGCGGCGCACGGCGCTGCTGCGGGCGCTGCTGTGCCAGCCCGTGCAGACCCTGCTGCTGGACGAACCCTTTACCGGCATGGACCCGGAGCTGGTCAGCCACGCCGCTGCCGCGGTGGTGCGGCTGGCCGCCAGGCGGGATACCGTGCTGGTGACCCACGACGAACACGCCGCCGATCTGCTGGGGTGGCCGGTGGTTCGGCTGGAAACAGTTGGAAAATAAAAGGCAATACCGCATAATTCTAAGTGCCGATACGGCGAGCGAGGTGCGGCACTTAGAATTATGCGGTATTGCCTTAGAAAAATAACACCGTAATAATAGGGCAAAAAAGACTTATTACAAAAGACTTTGTTTATTCCTCAATCCCCGCTTCCGGCTCTTCGTCTTCCAACAGGCGCAGGCCGGCGGTGGAGGTGACGGGCAGGGAAAGGATGACCGACCGTGCCTTGCTGGCGGTGCCCGCCTGATCCATGATGGCGCGCATGATGCGGTTCTTATCCTCGCGCTTGATCACGATCAGCACCATCTCCTTTTCGGCAGCGAGAGAAACGCCCAAAAACTGCTCGGCACGTTCCATCCCGGTACCCTTGGCGTGGATGACGGTTCCGCCGCCCGCGTTTTCGCTGCGGGCCGCATCCATAATCAGGCCGCTGTATCCCTGGTTGGCAATCACAATCAACAGCTCGTACTTGGTATCTTTCAAGGTGGTTTCCTCCCCAATCTGGAAATCCTGGTCTTCGGTCAAAAATTGCAGCGCGCGCTTGCCGCCAATGCTGCTGACAGGGATGGTAAACGCAATGCCGGTGCCGGGCACATCAATGTTCATCGTGTGCTCCAGCTGCCGCTTTACCACTTTCCAGCGGGAATCGGTAACGGTGGTAAAAATTACGGCTTTTTCGGTGCGCTCCAGCCCAAGATAGTTCAGCGTTTCGCTCACGGCGGTTCCGGCTCCAACAGTGGTCAGGCTTACATGTATGTTCTGTTGCTGGTACAGCGCCACAAAATCCGGCGCTTTTTTGCGGTCAGTAATGGTAATCATCCAGGAAAGCTGGCTCATTCAAACATCCCTCCGTTACAGCTCAATAATAGCGTCTTCGGGCAGGCTGGCAAAGGCATCCACATAAGCCTGCTGCGTGCGGGAAGCATGGCGCTGCTTGAGCTGGTAAGTCATGCCAAGAATCTGGATAGTAATCAGCGGGGTCATGGCAACCATGGCCACCACGCCAAACGCATCCGTTACAATGTTGCCGCCCACAGCCAGGCAGGCACCCTGGGCCAGCGGCAGAAGAAACGTTGCCGTCATGGGGCCGGAAGCCACGCCGCCGGAGTCAAACGCGATGGCGGTAAAAATTTTGGGAACGAAGAAAGAAAGCCCGATGGCGATGCCGTAACCCGGTACCAGCATCCACAAGATGGAAATGCCGGTCAGCACCCGCAGCATGGCCAACCCAACGGAGAGGGCTACGCCGATGGAAAGGCTGGTCCCCATTGCCTTGGCGGAAATGGAACCATCGGTCACTTCCTCCACCTGCTTGTTCAGCACATACACGGCGGGCTCGGCCTTGACGATGAAATAGCCAATCAGCATACCAAGGGGGATCAGTACCCAACGGTAGGGCAGGGCAGCCAGAACCTGGCCCAGATAGTTGCCGGCAGGCATAAAGCCCACATTAGCACCGGTCAAAAACAGAACCAGCCCGATATAAGTATAAAACAGGCCGACCAGAATTTTGCCCAGCGCTTTGCGGCTCATGTGCAGGACGGCAAACTGATAAACGCCAAAAAAGACCATGATGGGCAAAAGTGAAAGCGCGATCTCTTTAAAATAAGCGGGCAGCCCCACCATGAAGAGGTCCCACAGCTCCACCGAGTCCTGAATATCCGGCAGGAACGCGGCGGTGTAGCTGCTTTCGCCGGGGCTGTAGGCGATGCCCAAAATCAGAACGGCCAGGATGGGACCGATGGAACACAGGGCAACCAGGCCAAAGGAGTCATCCGCGGCATGGCGGTCACTGCGGATTGCGGAAATGCCCACGCCGAGCGCCATGATGAACGGTACCGTCATGGGCCCGGTGGTCACGCCGCCAGAGTCAAACGCCACAGCAAGGAAATCTTTGGGAACAAAGGCGGCCAGCACAAATACAATGGCGTACAGTGTTACCAGCAGCGGCGGCAGCGCCATACTGAACAGCATACGCAGCAGCGCGATGACAAGGAAAGCCCCCACACCGGTGGCAACCGAAAGGATCAACACCAGATTGGGCACCGACGGCACCTGGTTGGCCAGTACCTGTAAATCCGGCTCCGATATGGTAATGATGAAACCGAGAATAAAGCCGATCACAATCATTTTGGGCAAGCTGCGGCTTTTGGTCATGGCGGAACCAACCCGTTCGCCCATGGGGGTCATGCTCATCTCGGCGCCAAGGGTAAAGAACATCATGCCAAAAATAATCATGACCGCCCCAAGCAGAAAACACAGCAGCACACTGGGGGATAGGGGTGCGATGAAAAAACTGAGAACCAGCACGATAGCAACAATAGGCAAAACAGCCTGCAGTGCTTCCACCAGTTTTTCTTTCAGCTTTTCCCGTAATTGTAAGCGGGAACGTAGCACACGGATAGCCTCCAATCTTAACTCAATCTTAATATGATAATAGTGTAACATATTATTGGGGCAATAAGGAAGAGATGCTGTCTGAATTTTTTGTGAATTTCACGCTGCAGGGCACACAGCAGTGGCCGGAGCCGCAATTTTTGAATAGGATGTTGAAGCAGAAAATGAAAAAACGACTTAACAAACGATGAAAATACTACATGAAAACTTAAGAATATTCAGGAAAAAGGGGGAATATGCGCCGATCGGGCCTATCCTTGCTTTTTATACTTGCGTAACGGGCAAAACCATGGTATGATATTTCTTGCGCAAATACTTCCCGCAGGGAGTCTTATGGTGTAAGAAACCGGAAAGGGAGCATGGCGCCCGGCAGCCGTTGCCCTTGACGGCTGCCGTTTTTTTTGCCTGCGCGGCTATGCCGCGCAATCGCGCAGCGATGCACAAACAGCTCTCCTCCCCAAAACGCAGCCCGCCGCCCCATACGCCGCTGAAACATCCCGCTATGACCCTCCTTTGTATACATATCCCACAAAATTCATGCACAATCTTTGTCATATTGTTATGTAGGGGGTAGACTTATTGCGGCAAATAGCATATACTTAATAAATATTGTTCGCCTACCTCATGTTGGCTGGGCTGCAACAAAAATACCGAGCCGTTTACAAATTAAAGGCAACACCGCACAATTCCCGCCTTGCGGCTTAAGCACCGCTCCGGCGGCTGCGGCACGGCATCTGCGTTGCCAAAATGCTCGATAAGACATCCAGTATTATCTGCGCTTTTGGCTTAGCATCTGCCGCACCTCGCTCGCCGTATCGGCACTTAGAATTATGCGGTATTGCCTAAAAACAAACCGAACGTAAAATAACATGAAATACACCCAATCCATCAACCAAGGGGGCCAAATGTATGTGTGGAATTGTAGGCTTTACCGGCAGCGCACAGGCTGCACCGATCCTGCTGGATGGGCTTTCTAAGCTGGAATACCGCGGGTATGATTCTGCCGGCCTTGCTGTGCAGAACGCCGCCGGCAAAATTGAAGTGGTCAAGGCCAAGGGACGCCTGCGCGTGCTGAGCGAAATGACCGATGAAGGCAAAGCCGTGCAGGGCTGCTGCGGCATCGGGCATACCCGCTGGGCAACCCACGGCGAACCCAGCGTGGTGAACGCACACCCGCATTACAGCCGCGACCAGAAAATTGCAGTTGTGCATAACGGCATTATTGAAAATTACCAGGAACTGAAAACCCGCCTGATCAACAAGGGCTTTACTTTTGCATCCCAGACGGATACCGAGGTAGTGGCCCAGCTGCTGGACTATTACTACACCGGCGTTTCAGCGGGGGACAGCCTGGACGCCATCACCCGCATGATGATGCATGTGCGTGGTTCTTATGCGCTGGGCATCCTGTTTGCAGACCAGCCCGGCGTGGTATACGCAGTGCGGAAAGACAGCCCGTTGATTGTCGGCAAGGCCGAAAACGGCAGCCTGATCGCATCGGACGTTCCGGCTCTGCTGAAATATACCCGCACGGTGTATTATATTGATAACCTGGAAATCGCCCGCCTGACCCCGGACAGTATTGAGTTTTTCAACATTGATAAAGAACCGGTTGAAAAAGAAGCCAGCACCATCGAGTGGGATGCCGAAGCCGCCGAAAAAGGCGGTTACGAGCACTTTATGATGAAGGAGATCCACGAACAGCCCACCGCTGTGCGGGATACCCTCAGCCCCCGCATCAAGGATGGCCGCATTGATCTGAGCGAGCTGGGCCTGGATGAAGAAGCCATCAAAAATGTGCGCCGCATCTATATCATTGGCTGCGGCTCCGCCTACCATGTGGGCGTTGCGGCACGCTATGTGTTTGAAAGCCTGGCCCGCCTGCCGGTGGAGGTGGATGTGGCCAGCGAGTTCCGCTACCGTGACCCCGTGCTGGAGCCGGATTCCATGGCGGTCATTATCAGCCAGAGCGGCGAAACCGCCGATACCCTGGCTGCCCTGCGCGAATGTAAGGAGCGCGGCGTGCGCACCATCGGCATTGTGAACGTGGTGGGCTCTTCCATTGCGCGTGAGGCCGATGCAACCCTGTACACCTGGGCCGGGCCGGAAATTGCCGTTGCCACCACCAAGGCATACAGCACCCAGCTGGCAGCCTGCTACCTGCTGGCGGTCGAATTTGCCCGTGTGCGTGGCAAGATTGAGGAAGAAAAATACGCCGAGCTGGTGGCCGAGCTGCAGATCCTGCCGGATAAGATCGCCAAGACGCTGACGGATAACGAGCGCATCCAGTGGTTTGCTTCCAAGTATGCTTCCGCAAAGGACGCTTTCTTCATCGGCCGCGGGCTGGATTACGCCGTGGCGCTGGAAGGCAGCCTGAAGTTCAAGGAAATCAGCTATATCCACTCGGAGGCTTTCGCTGCGGGCGAGATGAAGCACGGCCCGATCTCCCTGATCGAGAAGAACATGTTGGTGGTGGGTGTGCTGACCCAGCCGGACCTGTACGAGAAGATGGTATCTAACCTGGTGGAAGCCAAGAGCCGCGGCGCTTATATCATGGGCCTGACCACTTACGGCAACTACAGCATTGAGGATACCGCCAACTTTACCGTATATGTGCCCAAAACAGACCCGCACTTTGCCACCAGCCTTTCGGTGGTGCCGCTGCAGCTGCTGGCATACTATGTCAGCTGCGCCAAGGGCCTGGATGTGGATAAACCCCGCAACCTTGCCAAGAGCGTTACGGTTGAATAAATCTTGCGTCAGCTGAAGCAATGCTGCTGGCCTGACAAAAATAAACGCTGCATTTTGTGCACTTTTTACTCCGTTTGCCCTGCCGGAAGCAGGACAAACGGAGTAAATTTGTGTTATAATAACAGAAATTATGAAAATACAGTTGCCCGGAGTGGCGAAAATGTGGTAGAATAACTTGCTTTGCCCATAATGCTGCAAGATGTTCTGATAATCACTTTTACTTTTATGCTTTGATTATCAAATTATAAGCCATAGAACACAAGGCAATACCGCACAATTCCCACCTTACGGCTTAAGCACCGCTCCGGCGGCTGCGGCACGGCCTCTGCGTTGCCAAAATACTCGATAATACACAAAGTATTATCTGCGCTTTTGGCTTAGCAGCTGCCGCACCTCGCTCGCCGTATCGGCACTTAGAATTATGCGGTATTGCCACAAATCAAACAAGATTTGAGAAAATAGAAAAATGCCCGCTGCGCCTTGGTTTTGGAAGGAACGGCCGCGGGCGGCGCAGGCGCTGCGCGGCAGCTGTGCAGGGGACAGCCGGTTGCGACATTATTGAAGAAACAGGAAGATAGTGCAATGAAACAGAAAAACAGGCAACTCATCAACGGCTTGCCGCGCCGCATTTTGTTAATGCTGCTGGACTGCGGGCTGATTGTGTTTTGTTATTATCTGGCAATTCTGCTGCGGTTTGACGGTGAGGATTCCATTGTGCCCGCCGCGGTGCTGCGGGCCGAAGTGATCCGTGCCATGGCTCCCATGCTGCCGTATGTGCTGGTTATTTATATGGTCGTGTTCTGGTTTGGCGGCCTGTATGAGATCATGTGGGAGTATGCCGGCATGCGGGACCTTGCCCGCCTGACCTGTCTATCCGGCCTGGCAACGGGTTTTATCCTGCTGTTTGATCTGATCTTCCGCACCCGCCCCATCAGCGGTACGGTGCTGATTCTGGGCGCAGTGTTCAACACGGCAGCCATTGCGGGCGTGCGCTTTTTGTGGCGCTTTGTGCGCACCGCCACCCGCCTGCGCAAGGATAACCGCGTCAAACAAAAAAGCAACGCCGCCCCGCGGGATGCAACCCCGCTGCTGATCGTCGGCGCTGGCAACGCCGGTGCCTGGGCGGTCAATCTGTGCAAAAGCAAAAACTCCAGCTTTGGCAACCCGGTCGTGATCGTGGATGACGACCTGACAAAAAAAGGCCTGCGCGTGCAGGGCGTGCCGGTGCGCGGCACCATTTCGGATATCCCGGAATTGGTGCGCAAGTACCATATTGTGGAGATCATCATCGCCATCACCACGCTGAAAGGCGAGCGTCTGAACGAAGTTATCAATTTGTGCAACTCCACCCATTGCCGCGTGCGGATGCTGTCCGACCCGCAGGCGGTGGATGCCAATGGCAAGCCGGTGGTGGCCGGTCTGCGTGAACTGAACACCTCGGACTTTCTTTCCCGCGATGAAGTGCAGCTGAACAGCGCCCAGATCTCGGAATACCTGCATGACAAGGTGGTTCTGGTCACGGGCGGCGGTGGCTCCATCGGCAGTGAGCTGTGCCGCCAGATCATGCGCTATCGCCCGCGCCAGCTGTTGATTTTCGATATTTACGAAAATTGCGCCTATGAGCTGGAAATGGAGCTGCACAATAAATACGGTGCAGATATCAACGTTGTCACGCTGATCGGTTCCATCCGCGATATCAAGCGTCTGGATGAAGTGTTTGAAACCTATCATCCATCCGTTGTGTTCCATGCAGCTGCCCACAAGCATGTGCCGCTGATGGAAGTAAGCCCGGCGGAAGCCGTTAAAAACAACGTGTTCGGCACCAAAAACCTGCTGACCAGCGCGGCGGAGCATGGGGTGGAGCGCTTTGTGCAGCTTTCGACCGATAAGGCGGTCAATCCTACCAATGTTATGGGCTGCACCAAACGTATCTGCGAAATGCTGATCCAGACCTTTGCTAAGAACACTTCCATGAAGTGCATGGCCGTGCGCTTTGGCAATGTGTTGGGCAGCCATGGCAGCGTGATCCCGCTGTTTGAAGAGCAGATCAAGAACGGCGGCCCCGTTACCATCACCCACCCGGACATCGTGCGCTACTTTATGACGATCCCGGAAGCTGCCCAGCTGGTGCTGCAGGCCGGCGGTCTGGCCCAGAGCGGCAGCATCTATGTGCTGGATATGGGTGAGCCGGTCAAAATCATGGACCTGGCCACCCGGCTGATCCGGTTCTATGGTTATGAGCCGAACGTAAACATGGAAATCAAGGTAACGGGCCTGCGCCCCGGCGAAAAGCTGTACGAGGAGCTGATGCTGGATTCCGAGCAGGACCGCATGACCAAAACCGCCCACGATAAAATCTTTATTGCTCCGCCCATGCAGATTGACCTGGCGGCATTCTATGAGGAGCTGCAGAACCTGCGTCACGATGCGGAGCATAATGACGAGGGCGTGGTGCTCAGCCTGCAGCGCATGGTGGGCACTTATCACCCTAACCGCGTGGTGAACGAGGACCACACCGTAAGCGCCGCCCATGGCAACACTGAAACCATTGATAAGGAAGAGCTGCAAAAGGCGCTGGACGAACAGCATTCCACCCAGCAGAACGCCCAGTGACGGCGGCCTGGCCGGGGCCTGCGGGCGCAAAACCTTCCCCAAGGAGGCTTGACTTATGTATGAATCCTGCATCAAGCGTTTGCTTGACCTGATTTTGTCGCTGGCAGCCTGTGTGGTGCTGGCAATCCCAATGGGAATTATTGCCCTGTGGATCAAAAAAGATTCGCCGGGACCGGTGTTCTTTAAGCAGCGCCGGGTTGGCCGCGGCAAAAAATGCTTTAATATCTTAAAGTTCCGCACCATGCGCGGGGATACCCCCCACGATGTGCCCACCCACCTGCTGAAAAACGCAGACAGCTATATCACCAAAAGCGGGGCGTTCCTGCGCCGCACCAGCCTGGATGAGCTGCCGCAGATCTATAACATTGTGGCAGGGCAGATGTCCATCATCGGCCCGCGCCCGGCGCTGTATAATCAGTATGACCTGATCGCCGCGCGCGATGCCGTGCATGCCAATGACATCCGCCCCGGTCTGACCGGTCTGGCCCAGATCAATGGCCGCGATGAGCTGCCGATTGATGTGAAAGCCCGCTATGACGGTGAGTATGCCGCTGACATCACTTTCCTGAACGATGCAAAAATCTTTTTGCATAGCATTACTTATGTGTTCCAGCGCCGCGGCGTGGTAGAAGGCGGCACCGGCACCATGCAGCAGGCCGAAAACAGCCAAAAAAAGCAGAAATAATCCCCGCTTTGGCAATTTGACCAAATGGAAAACCACTGCAAAACCAACATATTTTGCTAAAAAATCCAAATTAACCAAGAAAATATTGAGTTTTTCGTTGAAATATGTTGCAAAAGTCAACCTGATTGTGTAAAATATACATTGTAGTTAAATCTATTTGTGTCAAAATAACAGCAATGAGCCGATGGAAGCTTCTGTTCGGCCATTGTCAATTTGCATATAAACATGAAGGAGAGGCAGTATTATGGCAAACAGGGTATTCCAGAACGTGGTCTACCAGATGAAGGACGCGATCGACCGCGTGGTAGGCGTGGTGGACGAAACGGGAGCCGTCATCGCCTGCTCCGAGCTGGGGCAGATCGGCGAAATGCGGGAAGGCTTTGCTGTTGCCCGCCTGACGGCCGGGGATGCCTTTGAAAAGGACGGTTATGCCTACCACCAGTTCTCCAACGCAAAACATAACGATTATGCTGTGTTTGTGGAAGGCAACGATCCCACTGCTGCCCAGTTTGCTTCGCTGCTGTCCATCAGCCTGCAGAGCATCAAGCAGTACCACGATGAAAAGTTTGATAAAACCAATTTCATCAAGAATGTGGTGCTGGATAATATCCTGCCCGGTGATATTTACGCCAAAGCGCGGGAGTTGCACTTTGTTTCGGATGTGCAGCGCGTGGTTCTGTTGATCCGCGTTACCTCCGGCAATGATATTTCCGCTTATGATGTGGTCAGCAGCCTGTTCCCGGATAAACAGAAAGACTTTGTGTTCAACATCAGCGAAACAGATACCGTGCTGGTGAAAGAAATCCGCCCTGATAACAATACCCGCGATATGGAAAAGCTGGCAGCTTCCATTGTGGATACCCTGCAGGGCGAACATTATATCAAGGCAGTTGTCGGCATCGGCACCCCCATCAACAACATCAAGGATCTGGCCTCCTCCTTTAAGGAGGCGCAGATCGCCATGGAAGTTGGTAAGGTATTTGATACCGAAAAGCAGGTCATCAGCTATGATCACCTGGGCATTGCCCGCCTGATTTATCAGCTGCCTACCACCCTGTGCGAAGCA
Source organism: Candidatus Cibiobacter qucibialis (assembly GCA_004000625.1). Lineage (GTDB taxonomy): Bacteria > Bacillota > Clostridia > Oscillospirales > Ruminococcaceae > Gemmiger > Gemmiger qucibialis. Next base: position 14,479 of record SAUS01000049.1, read on the forward strand.
TTCCTGCGCGAAGTATTCAAGCAGGACAGCATTGATTCGCTGGACTCTGAAACGCTGTTCACCATCCAGCGCTTTTTTGAGAACAACCTGAACGTTTCCGAAACCAGCCGCGGTCTGTTTGTGCACCGCAACACGCTGGTTTACCGCCTGGAAAAGATCAAGAAGCTGACCGGCCTGGATCTGCGCAAGTTTGACGATGCGATTGTGTTCAAGGTAGCCCTGATGGTCAAAAAGTATCTTTCCTCTGACCCTGCCCGTTACTAAAATATCCTATAAGCGCTTTTTCCGCGCCCCCCTACTTGGTGGGCGCGTTTTTTGTTGCAGGTTTGCTGGAAGAGAAGATGAGCGGATAAGTGGAATGCAGGAAAACAAAACGGATGGATGAAGAAAAATAGGAGAGGGGAGAACGGAAAAAGGAGCGGATGAATAAGTATAAAGGCAAGTCTATAGCCATACACAGCCCGCACAGGTCGTAAAATTTACAAAGTTTCCACAAATTGCCCAAAGACACAAAATTGACGAAAATGCGATATATTCCACAAGGCACCCGCTGCACGGAATCTTGACGGGGCGGGCTTCCTATGGTACATTATTAAATGTATCGTTTTGCCCTGGGGTGTAGTGTACCATTTTGCACGCCATGGCCGGGAAGTGCTGTATTGCTTTAGGAGCGCCATTCATGATCGATTTTGAACATGTTACCAAAGTATATGAAACCCAAAATGATGAAAATGTGGCGTTGGAAGATATCAACATCCACATTGATGAAGGGGAATTCGTTTTTATCCTGGGCCATTCCGGCGCGGGCAAATCCACATTCCTCAAACTGATCCAGATGGAAGAAAAGCCCACCGAGGGCAAAATTTATATCAACGATCAGGACCTGACCAACATCAAGCGCCGCAAGGTGCCTTATCTGCGCCGCCAGATGGGCGCGGTGTTCCAGGACTTCCGCCTGATCCCCACCATGACGGTGTACGAGAACGTGGCTTTTGCCATGCGCGTGACCAACATCAATAACAAAACCATCAAGAACCGTGTACCGTTCGCCCTCAGCCTGGTTGGCCTGGAGGATAAGATGGACCGCCTGCCGGATGAGCTTTCCGGCGGCGAGCAGCAGCGTGTTGCCGTGGCCCGCGCCCTGGCCCATGGCCCTAAGCTGATCATTGCGGACGAGCCTACCGGCAACATTGACCCCGAAATGAGCATGGATATCATGCAGCTGTTCGAGGCCATCAATAAAGTGCATATCACCGTTGTGGTTGTTACCCATGAGCATGAGCTGGTGCACAAGCTGGCCGCCAAGTATAACAACCGAATCATCACGCTGGCCAACGGGCATGTGGCATCTGATACCGCCCACCCCGAAGTGGCGCAGGAGTACGAAGAATGGCTTGCTGCCCGCCAGAACGATGATGAATACGAGTATGAGGATTAAGGAGGGGTAGACCATGCGTTTTTCCAGTTTTACCTACCTCGTGGGGCAGGGCCTGCATAACCTCAAGGCAAACAAAATGATGACGCTTGCCTCTATGGGCGTGTTGATCGTCTGTATGATTTTGGTTGGCGCAGCATTTTTGTTCGGCGCTAATATTGATTCCATGGTGGCCTATATCGGTGAGCAGAACGAAACGGTTGCGTTCATCAATGATGACGCTGATACCGCCGCCGTGGAGGAAGCCATCCGCAGCATTCCGCATGTGGCCGGGGTGGAGTTCATCTCCAAAGACCAGATGCTGGACGAGTACAGCCAGCGCCTGGAAGGCTACACCAACCTGAAAGAGATGTTCCAGAACGATAACCCGCTGCTGGCCAACTATGTGGTGCGTGCCGATGACCCGGCCAACATCTCCAGCGTGGCCGCAGCATTACAGAATGTGGACGGCGTGCGCGCGGTCAACTCGCCGCAGGCCATGTCAGATCTGTTTGTTTCGCTGCAAAAGGCGGTTACTTATGTCTGCTATGGCCTGGTCATCGTGCTGGCCATCGTCAGCGTGGTGGTCATCAGCAACACCATCAAAATTACCGTGTTCAACCGCCGCAAGGAGATTGGCATTATGAAGCTGGTTGGTGCAACCAACGGCTTTATCCGGTTCCCGTTCTTTGTGGAAGGTGTTACCTCCGGCCTGATCTCCGCGCTGATCGCTTCCGCCATTGTGTGCGGCGGATACTATGCCGTGTATGAATGGTACGGCAAGAACCCCACCAACCTGACGACAATGTTTGGCGGCACACTGTTGCCGCTGCAGGACCTGTGGTATTATGTTGTGCTGGGCTTTATGCTGTTTGGCTTTGTGCTGTGCGGCATTGGCACTGCAACCAGCATCCGCAAACATCTGCAGGTCTGAGCACCCGGCGCTTGCCTTGAGCTTTTTGAACCGCCAAAACCCGTTTTACCCGCATCCCACCAAAGGGGGAAAGTTGAAAATGTCCATTGCCATCCGCCGCAATGTGCGGCGCGCAGGGGCTGCGCTGATGGCTGCCGTGGTTGCCGCGGCGCTGTGCCTGAATGCTGCCATGCCGGCCCATGCCGATGATAAGCAAAAAGAGTTGGAAAACAAAAAGAACGAGCTGCAGTCGGAACTGGACCAGATCCGCCAGCAGCTGAAAGACGTTGCCAGCGATAAAGCCGAAGCCGAGCAGCAAAAACAGCTGCTTGTGCAGGAGAAAAACACCATCAAGGGCCAGATCGATGCGCTGAATGACCAAATTGATGATATCAGCGCACAGATCGTGGAAAAAGAACAGCAGATCACCGATAAGCAGGCTGAAATTGACCAGAAGCAGGCAGAATACGATGACCGCTGGGCAAAATATAAAGAGCAGGTCGTCAGTATGCAGATGCTGGACCAGGGCGGCGGTATTGCGCTGCTTTCCACGGCGGAAAACATTTATCAGCTGCTGACCTTTGACCAGGTGCTGCAGGATATTTCGGATGCCAACACCCAGGCCTGCGAGGATCTGGAACAGCAGGGCATTGAGCTGACCAACGAGCGCACCCAGCTGGAAGAAGCGAAGGCATCGCTGGAAGCGGACGAAGAAGAGCTGCAGAACCAGAAAAGCCAGCTGGACAGCAAAACCCAGGAGCTGGCCAGCAACATTCAGGCCCAGGATGCCAGCATCTCCGCCGCCGCAGCGCAGGAGCAGGCTCTGGAAGAAGCCAAGAGTGATAAACAGGCAGAGTTCGATAAGGCTGCTGATGAATATGACGCTTACCTGAAATCTCTGATTGCCCAGACCCAAAGGAACTACGCCAATGCGCCCATCAGCTGCTCGCTGAACTTTATCTGCCCGCTGCCGAGCTATAAGTATATCTCCTGCCAGTATGGCAGCGGCGGCCACAAGGGCGTTGACTTTGCCGCGCCCGGCGGCACCAACATCCGCGCTGTGGCAAGCGGCGTTGTCACCGTGTCCGGCTGGCACTACAGCTATGGCAACTATGTCATGATTTACCACGGCACCGACGACCAGGGCAACACCTATGCTACCCTGTACGCCCACATGAACAGCACCCCACCGGTCAGTGTGGGCCAGAGCGTTTCGCAGGGGGATGTCATCGGCCATGTTGGCACCACCGGCAACTCCACCGGCAACCACCTGCACCTGGAACTGCGTGTGAACGGTGCGCGCACCAACCCGCTGAACTATGTTCCGCACTAATGTTATGGTGTAGCTGAAAAAGCGCCAGCCGACACTTTATTTTCAGTTATGCCTTAGGCCTGACAGCCTGAAGGAGATCAATTTCGATGAACCAGCAAAAGCATAAGCTTGTTGTGCGCATTGTCTGCCTGGTGATCGCCGTCTTGATGGTGGCAAGCCTTGCCGCAACGGCGTTTATGGCACTGCTTTGATCCGGCAGCAACGCACAACTTTTACGCAAGGGAGCACATTTTCGCTATGAGCAAAAAAGTCAGTCTTGGTGTGGCCGCAACCGTCACGCTGATTGCAATGGCCGTGACCTTTTCCATGACCATGACCGTATCTATGAACATGTTCAACAATACGGTTTCCAGTGTTAAAAACAAGGAGCGTATGTATAACAAGCTGTCCGAAGTGGACCGCTATGTGCGCGCCAATGAGTACTTTGATATCAACGATGATACGCTGAACGATACCATTGCATCCGGCTATATGCTGGGCATCAGCGACCGGTACGCCCGCTATTATTCCGCCAAGGCCTACAGTGAAAGAGTCGGTCTTGCCAATGGCCGCCTGATGGGCATTGGCGCTGCCGTTGTCAAGGATCCGTCCTCCGGCTATGCGCGCATCATCCGTGTGTATGATAACACCCCCGCTACCAATGTTGGTCTGGAAGTCGGCGGCTTTATCACCGCTATCGGCGATACCAGCACCCGCAGCATGAGCGATACCGCCGCCATGACCTCCGCCCTGTTGGGGGAGGAAGGCAGCACCGTCAACATCAAATACCTGACCCCCCTGCGGGAAGAGCAGAGCTTTGAAATTGCCCACGCCAACTATACCACCCCCAGCATCAGCACGGTGCGCCTGATGGATAACGGCGTTGGCTACCTGCGCATTGATTCCTTTACCTCAGGCACGGCGGTGGAATTCCGCAATGCTGTCAACAGCCTGACCAACCAGGGGGCTACCTCGCTGATTTTTGACCTGCGCGATAACAGCGGCGAAAACCTGAACGCTGCCCTTGTTGCCACAGATTACTGCGTGCCCTCCGGTCTGATTGCCCAGAGCCAGGATAAGGGCGGCAATGTGACAGACCTGCGTATGTCTGACGAAAACGAGATCACCCTGCCCATGGTCTGCCTGGTCAACGGCAGCACGGCATCCGGTGCGGAGCTGTTTGCTAACGCTCTGCGTAAAATGGCCGGGGCCACCATCGTGGGCAGCACCACGGCGGGCAAAGGTGTTCTGCTCAGCGACCCACAGAGCCTTTCGGACGGCAGCGCGGTGGTAATCACCGTGGGCATTCTGCTGGATAACGAGGGCAAAAACTGGAACGGCACCGGCCTGACCCCGGATGTGGACGCCAGCCTGACCAACGATGAACAGAGCAGCTATTACGACTTTACTGTCGATAACGACCCCCAGATCACCAAGGCTATCAATGCCATTTCCGGCGCCAATGGCCAGTAAGCGGGCAGGGGAGACCCAGCCTGAGATATACCCTAAGGCAACACCGCACAATTCCCGCCTTGCGGCTTAAGCACCGCTCCGGCAGCTGCGGCACGGCAT
>SAUS01000050.1 GCA_004000625.1 Candidatus Cibiobacter qucibialis
GCCGCACCTCGCTCGCCGTATCGGCACTTAGAATTATGCGGTATTGCCCAAAATTTGGAGCATTTTCACAAAGGCAAACCCGTTTTTTCGGCGTTTTGCCTTAGCCTATAACAGTTCCGGTGCACCATCCATTCCCACTCCCTGCACGTATTAAGCCGTGCAGGCCATACAATCCTACCATGCCGGAGGAACCCCGCCATGCGCTATCGAACCCTGACCAAAAATAAGGAATTTTCCCGCATTTATGCCCGCGGCAAAAGCTATGTTCACCCCAATCTGGTGCTGTATGTGGCCAAAAACCGGCTGGGCTATACCCGCATCGGACTGACCGCCACTAAAAAGGTGGGCCATGCCGTGCAGCGCAACCGTGCGCGGCGCATTATGCGCGCAGCACTTTCGGAACACCTCTCGCAAAATATCGGCGGATATGATATAATCTTAGTAGCGCGTGCCCGCACGCCCTACCTGAAAAGCACCCAACTGAGCAAAACACTGGCGGGCCTGATGCGCAAAGCCGGCCTGCCGGATAAAGCTGCCGCGGTGCCGCAGCAGCCCGCGGCCAAACCGCAGCCGAACGGTGCACCGGAGTGATCAGCCGGGTGCTGATTGCCCTGGTGCGCGGCTACCAGAAGGTCATTAGTCCGCTGCTGGGGCATAACTGCCGGTTTACCCCAACCTGCAGCCAGTATATGATCCAGGCTATCCAGGTGCATGGCCCGGCCAAAGGCCTGCTGCTGGGCCTGTGGCGCATTCTGCGCTGCAACCCCTTTGGCAAGTACGGCTATGACCCCGTGCCGGAAAAGGGGCGCTGGATGAACCCAGAGCGGAAGCTGTTCAGAGAAAAGCGATAAGGCTGAATTAAACTAAGGCAACACCGCACAATTCCCGCCTTGCGGCTTAAGCACCGCTCCGGCAGATGCCGCACCTCGCTCGCCGTATCGGCACTTAGAATCATGCGGTATTGCCCTAAATTAAAAAAGAATAAAGAATAGAGAATAATGTTGGTGGACCGCTGCGCCGGAACGGCGCAGCTCAAAAAATTAGGGTTCTGCCGAGCCAAAACCCGCAGCAGAACTTTTAGGATGACCCTATCCCTAATATTCCAAAATAAAGGCACCGCAGGTGCCAACCACCATTGTTCATTATTCTTTCTTAATTATTCTCTATTACTCTCGCCTCTCATGTCTTCTCACCGCACGGCGAAGACCTTCTTTATAAAATAAATGCCCTGCGTGCGGGCAGGGCGGAAGGATAGAATATGGGATTCCTCGCAATGATCCTGGGACCGCTGATGCGTATGCTGTATCAGATGATCCCGAACTTCGCCGTCACGATGATTGTTTTCACCGTGATCATCAAACTGCTCATGCTTCCGCTGATGATCAAACAGCAGAAGTCCATGGCCAAGATGTCGGTGTTTACACCGATGATCAATGAAATCCAGCAGAAGTACAAAAACAACCAGGAAAAAATGCAGGAGGAAATGGTCAAGCTCCAGCAGGAGTATGGCTACTCCCCCACTGCAGGCTGCCTGCCGATGCTTGTCAATATGCTGGTCCTGTTCGGCATGGTGGAGGTTGTTTACCGCCCTGTGCAGTACATTCTCGGCATCCCCAAGGACGCCATCGGCGCCGCCTGCACCGCACTTGGCATTGCCACCAACGGCGCAGCGTCCCAGACCGGCCTGATCGAAGCAATCCACGCCGGCCTTGCCAGTGGTGTGGATACCGGCCTGACTACCGAGCAGCTCAGCTCCATTGCCAACTTTAACACCAGTTTCCTTGGCATGGATATGTGCACCATCCCCGGCTTCAGCTTCAGCCTGATCATGATCTTCCCCATCATCGCTGCGGTTACCATGTGCATCTCCCAGGTGCTCAGCACCAAGATGTCCGGCCAGCAGGCCCAGATGCAGGGCAGCATGAAGGTCATGATGTGGGGCATGAACATCATGTTCGTCTTCATGTGCTTCCAGATGCCTGTCGGCTTCTCCCTGTACTACGGCACCTCCAACATCTTCATGATGCTGCAGACCGTGCTGACCTACAAGGTGTATAACCCCGAAAAGTTCAAGGCTCAGTACGAAGCCGAAGTTGCCGCCAAGCGCGCCGCCAAGAAAGAGGTCAAGACCGTTACCGTCGAAGAAGGCGGCAAAAAGGTCGAAAAGAACGTCAACAAGCGTCAGCTGGACCAGATGCGCCTTGAATACGCCCGCAAGCTGGATGCCGAAAAGTACGCCAATGACCGTACCGTCCCCCTGACGGACGAGCAGCGCGCCGAGATGGAAGCCCAGAAGGCCCAGAAAGGCAAAAAGAAGAAGTAAGACCGCCCCATAACGAAGGAGGTAGTAATCATGCGTGAATATGTTGCAACCGCCAAAACGGTGGAAGAAGCCATTCAGCTGGGCTGCGAAGCGCTCAGCGTTGACCGTGACGACCTGGGTGTGAGCTATGAGATCCTGGAAATGCCGCAGAAAACCGGCTTCCTGGGCCTGAAAGTGACCCCTGCAAAAGTAAAAGTTACCGTGGAAACTGCCGATACCGAGCCGGAAACTACGCCTGCTGCCCCGGTGGCCGTCGCTGAACCCGAACCCGCCCCGGCAGAAGAAGCGGCCGAACAACCCGCGGCAGAGGATGCTGCCCCGGCGGAAGCCGAGACCCCGCTGGATATTGCTGCTGACCCCCGCCTGCAGGCTGCGGTGGATTACCTGACCCCCATCTTCCACCTGATGGGCGTGGAGGAGTTCACCTTTACCGCAGGCAAAAAGGGAGAAGCTACCATTCTGCATGTTGAGGGTGCCCACCTGGGCGCACTCATTGGCCGCCGCGGCGAAACGATGGAGAGCCTTTCCTATCTGGCAAGCCTGGTGGTCAACCGGATGGAAGGCCCTTACGTCAAGCTGGGCATCGATGTGGGCGGCTACCGCAATAAGCGCGAAGACGACCTGACGGCCTTGGCTGTGCGCATTGCCAACCGTGTGATCCGCACCGGCTGCTATTACGAGATGGAACCGATGAATCCCTACGAGCGCCACATCATCCATACCGCTGTGGCCGAGATCGAGGGCGTACGCAGCGAGAGCAAGGGCGAAGGCCCCGACCGCCGCGTGGTGATTTATTCCACCGACCCCAACGCCAGCAACCTGCCGGATCGTGATGCACCGCGCGGCCGCCGCAGCGGCCCCAACCGTGGCAATCGCAATGGCCGCAGCTTTAACGGCAACCGCGGCCCCCGCAACGATAACCGCCGCGGCGGTGGTTACCGCGGCAACAGCAGCCGTCCCCCGCGTGATAACCGCGGTGGCAGCCGCAATGGCGGCCGCGGCTATGGCCGCCCGTCCAGCGTGCCGGAGCGCGAATTTGCCAGCGCCCCGCGTGATCCCAACGCCCGCCCGCAGGCCCCGGCCCGCACCGCGCGCATCCATGATGGGGATGATTTTGACATGTTCGGCAAGATCGAACTGTAAGATCCAGCGCAAAATCAGCATTTGAAAAAGAGCAGCGTTTTTGCCATGCGGCAGAAGAAACGCTGCTCTTTTTGTACAGATAAAAACGCTGGAGAGATTGCAGGAAACGATCGGACAAAAGCTGTCCAACCCCCACAGTGCGCCATTTCTCGCTTTGTTCCGTGTTGCGGGCAGGCAAAAGGACGCTCTGGCAGGTAATGGTGTGCTGGAACAACGCCATGAACCGGGTGAACACAATGCTGACCACGATTTGCAGCAGGTCAATCAGCCGCCCGGCCCCTTGATCACGAACTGTGCCGCAACCGGAATGTGGTATACGATCAAGGTCAGGTTGGCAAAATCTCGTCCGGTCCCCTGGCTGACGGTGCAATGTACGCCCCGGCGGCTGCCAAAGCCCCGTGCTGTGCGCGGGGGCTTTTTCTTGTGCCAGCCGCCGCCTTGTGCTACAATACTGGTATATTTTGCAGCGGCATTGCCCGCTGCCCGTGGAACATTGAAGGAGGAAACCCCATGCCTGCCATTACTGTGCGCGGCGTAACGCTGCTGCCCCCGCGGGACACTGCCCCGACCAACTTTAAGATCCTGGTACCCGTTATGGCCAACGACCTTTCCAACGCTGCCGCCGCTGGGGCGGCTGGGGACGTGGTAGAGCTGCGTTTGGATGCCCTTTCGATATTGGATGCTCCTAACGTGCAAAACGTGCTGTGCGCCGCCCGTGCCGCCATTGGGCAGGGCGTTCCCCTACTGGCCACCATCCGAACCAAAAAAGAGGGCGGTCTGGCCGATCTCACCGATGCCGCATACGGCGAACTCGGCACTGCTATCTGCCACAGTGGCCTGGCGGATCTGCTGGATGTCGAAGCCAGCACGGCTCCGGCGGTCATTGCTGCCATCCAGCAGCAGGCGCGGGAAAGCGGCGTAAAAACCGTGTTCAGCAGCCATAACTTTGCCGAGACTCCGCCCACCGAAACGATGGTCAACACCCTGACTGATATGGTCCGCCGCGGGGCAGATATCGCCAAGCTGGCCGTAATGCCCCACACCCCGGCGGATACCGCCCGCCTGCTGGAAGCCACCGCCCAGGCAGCCCAAGCCACAGGGAACGATACCCCGCTCATCACCATGTCCATGGGCCAGCAGGGAATGGTCAGCCGCATCTGCGGCGCAGCGTTTGGCAGCTGTGCAGGCTTTGCCACGGCAGGTGTTTCCAGCGCACCGGGCCAGCCCGCCGCCCCCGCCCTGCGCACGGCACTGGAAGCCCTGGGTGCCATGCTGGGTTGAATCGTCCTGAAAAAACAAAGGCAACACCGCACAATTCCCGCCTTGCGGCAGCCGCCGGAGCGGTGCTTAAGCCGTAAGGCGGGAATTGTGCGGTGTTGCCTAAAGTTTTTCGCCCAGCCTTTTTTCAAAAAAGGCTGGAAAACAACTCCAAAAAGAAAATTACTTCTTTTTCGGTACCAGCACGGTCTTGCCGCCCATGTACGGCTGCAGAACAGCCGGAATGGTCACGGTGCCGTCAGCCTGCAGGTGGTTCTCCAGGAAAGCAATCAGCATGCGCGGCGGGGCAACGCAGGTGTTGTTCAGGGTATGGGCCAGCTGGGTCTTGCCATTCTCATCCTTGTAGCGGATGCGCAGACGGCGTGCCTGGGCATCGCCCAGGTTGGAGCAGCTGCAAACCTCAAAGTACTTCTGCTGACGCGGGCTCCAAGCCTCAATGTCGCAGCTCTTCACCTTAAGGTCAGCCAGGTCGCCGGAGCAGCACTCCAGCTGGCGAACGGGAATCTCCATAGAGCGGAACAGCTCAACAGAGTTGTGCCACAGCTTGTCGTACCAGCTCATGCTGTCCTCCGGCTTGCAGACGACGATCATTTCCTGCTTCTCGAACTGGTGGATGCGGTAAATGCCTCGCTCCTCAATGCCGTGGGCACCCTTCTCCTTGCGGAAGCAGGGGCTGTAGCTGGTCAGGGTCAGGGGCAGCTTGGCGCCGTCCAGGGTCTGGTCAATGAAACGGCCGATCATGGTGTGCTCAGAAGTGCCGATCAGGTACAGGTCTTCACCCTCGATCTTGTACATCATGGCATCCATTTCGGGGAAGGACATAACGCCCTTCACCACATCGCCGTGCATCATGAACGGGGGGATGACATAGGTGAAGCCCTTGTCGATCATAAAATCGCGGGCGTAAGCCAGAACAGCTTCGTGCAGGCGGGCAATGTCGCCCAGCAGATAGTAGAAGCCGTTGCCGGAAACGCGGCCTGCAGCATCCAGGTCAATGCCGTCAAAGCTTTCCATGATGTCAACATGGTACGGGATGGGATAATCCGGCACAACAGGATCGCCAAAGCGCTGTACTTCCACATTGCAGCTGTCGTCCGGGCCGATGGGCACACTGGGGTCGATCATCTGCGGGATGGTGTACATGATGTCGCGGATCTTGTCCTGCAGCTCGGCTTCCTTGGCTTCCAGCTCTTTCAGGCGGTCAGCCTGTGCGGTCACCTGCTTCTTGATCTCCTCGGCTTCGGCGGCCTTGCTGGGGTCCTTTTTAGCCTGGCCCATCAGCATGCCAATTTGCTTGGAAAGCTTGTTGCGGTTGGCGCGCAGGGTGTCACCCTCGCCAATGGCGGCGCGGTACTCGGCATCCAGATTGATGACCTCGTCTACCAGCGGCAGCTTGGCATCCTGAAACTTCTTTTTAATGTTCTCCTTGACCTCATCGGGGTGTTCACGCACAAAACGAATATCCAGCATGATTCAAAATCCTTTCCTCTATTTGTAATTTTGCAAATGCCTGAAATCTAAAGTAATAAAATGAAAGAGTTATACCTAGTCCTCACCGGACGGATCAGCCACCTCGGCGGCCTGCTCAGGGTCATACTGCCCCAGCAGCCCGGCGAACTGCTGCAGCTGCGCATCAGAATAAAATGCAATGTGCAGCATGCCCTTGCCGCCCTTGTAGTCCACATGCACTTCACTGCCGGTGGTCTCTTTCAGGGCACCCTCCACCTCCACGGCAAGCACCGGGCGGGTAAAGGCATCCTCTTCCTTGGCGGGCTTCGGCGGCTTGGACATTTTGCGGCACAACGCTTCGGCCTGGCGTACGCTCATATCCTTAGCAATGATCTGGTCCGCCGCGGCGGACATCTGCTCCGGTGAGCCAAGGCTTAACAGCGCTTTGGCATGGCCCGCGCTGATGTCCCCTGTCCGCACCTGATCCCGCACATACTCCGGCAGGTTCAGAAGGCGCATGGCGTTGGTAATGGCGCTGCGGCTTTTGCCCAGCCGCTTGGCAGCTTCTTCCTGCGTTAAGCCATAGCGCTCGATCAGCTTTTTGCAGCCCTCAGCCACTTCAATGGGGTCCAGGTCCTCGCGCTGTAAGTTTTCAATCAGGGCCAGCGCAGCGGCCTGTTCGTCGGTCACATCTTTGATCAAAACCGGAACTTCATCCAGCCCGGCCATGCGCGCGGCACGCCAGCGGCGCTCACCCGCAATGATCACATAGCCCGGCCCGGTCTTTTTGGCGCGCACCGCAATGGGCTGCAGCAGGCCGTTTTCGCCAATGCTCTCTGCCAGGGCCGCCATGGCGTCCTCGTCAAAGTTCTTGCGCGGCTGGTCGGGGTCCGGTTCGATCTCCCGCACAGGCAGGCGGGTCAGATCCGGGCTAGCATCTTCGGTCATGGGCAGGTCTTCAAACAGGCTGTCCAGCCCTTTGCCAAGGCCGCCCAATTTGCGTTTTGCCATTCACACACTTCCCTTTCCCAAACAGGAAAACCAGGGTCATTCCCGCTCGTTATTTTCCAAAAATTCACGCGCCATGGCCATATAGGCTTCGCTGCCCTTGCCGTTCGGCTCGTAAAAATTGATGGGCATACCAAAACTGGGCGCTTCCGAAAGGCGCACAGTGCGCGGCACAACGGTTTTGTAAACCTTGTTGCCATAGTACTTTTTGACCTGTGCAACCACCTGCATGGTTAAGTTGAACCGGCCGGAGTACATGGTAAACACCACGCCCTCAATGTCCAGGTAATGGTTGTATTTTTTGCGCACGATCTTTAAGGTATTCATCAGCTCCGAAAGCCCCTCCAGCGCATAATACTCGCACTGAATGGGGATCAGCACCGTATCGCAGGCGCAAAGACCGTTGACGGTCAGCAGATCCAGCGAGGGCGGGCAGTCAATGAACACATAATCGTACAAAGGAATCAGCGGTGCCAGGATGCTGCGCAGGCGGTTTTCGCGCCGGGGCAGCTCCACCAGCTCCACCACAGCACCGGCCAGCTGCGTGTTGGAAGCAATCAGGTCTGCGTTGAACTTGGTGTGAACGATGGCCTGCCGAACGTCATCATCGTTGATCAGGCAGGTGTAAATGTTGGATTGCTGGCCTTTTTTTGCAACGCCGTAACCCGAGGTGGTATTGCCCTGCGGGTCAAGGTCAACCACGAGAACCTTTTTGCCCAGCGCAGCCACGCAGGAAGAAAGGTTGACGCAGGTGGTCGTTTTGCCAACGCCGCCCTTTTGGTTTGCGATTGCAATTACTTTTGCCATTTTACCCTCCATGTATCGTTTGGAACCGCCAAGAACTTATTTATTATAACACAGCAGCCCCTTTTGTGGAAGTCCTAACCCCCAAAAACACAAAAAATCCCCCCGGAATGTTCCACGTGGAACATTCCCGGGGGGAAAAAGCGCAGGAAGAGACAGTGTGCCCCTAAATATATAACAAGAAAACTGCATTGGTAAGGCGTGCAGAATGTTTATTATGCGCTGCAAACATAGAAATTGTCCTGTAGGGCGGGATGCCCTTCATCCCGCCGCAACCTTGCCTTGCTTGTGCATTATAAATTTTGTGATGTGCCTGACGTCAATTTGTAGGGGACGATGAGCCTTTGCTATGGCAACACCGCACAATTCCCGCCTGACGGCTTAAGCACCGCTCCGACGGCTGCGGCACGGCATCTGCGTTGCCAAAATGCTCGATAAGACATCCAGTATTATCTGCGCTTTTGGCCTAGCAGCTGCCGCACCTCGCTCGCCGTATCAGCACTTAGAATTATGCGGTATTGCCCTATATATTTCACCGCGTCATTCGAAGTACAGCGGCGGGCGTACGATGTGTGGGCCTATGGGTGGAATGTATAGTAAATATTGATTACCCATTATAAAATGCACTTGTAGGGAACGGTCTATCCTCGCACTACCAGAAAAGTGCAAGTTCATCACAAATATTTTATGTGTCCATCCAGCCATCCCCGAAAATCATATATAATCCACGGACAGCCACGAACCTAATCTTATGCCCCCACCCTACCTCCAATTCCGCATTTCTAATTCCTAATTTCGCATTCGCCCAAACTCCTAACTAACTCATCCTCTTCCCCAAGGCTGCTTCCTTCCCCGCTCGGCATCTCCGGCTCATGGCACGCCGGCAGCGTGTTGGGCACGGGCAGCGGTGCAGGGGTAGCGGTGGGGATGCGTACCGTGTATTCCAAAAATCCATCCGCTTGCTCACAGCTGGTCACGGCGGGAATGCCCCGCTGGGTCATCAGGTCAACCGCGTGCTGTAAGGTGTTTACAAACAGCCGCACATCCCCCACCATCGGCACCGTGCTGCGGCAGGGGCCGGGGGTGTCTTTGGGGGCAGCCAGCATGGCGTCCACCAGACGGTCGGCTTCCCGCACACTCAGCTTGTCCCGTGCAATCTTTTCCAGCGCGGCGGTGCGGCGGCTTTCCGGCAGGCGCAGTACAGCGCGGGCGTGGCGCTCGGTCAGACCGGCAGCGGTGCAGAGCTGCTGCTGGGCGGTAGTCAGGGTAAGTAAGCGCAGCTTGTTGGCCAGCGCGGGCTGGCTTAACCCCAGGCGGCGTGCAGCTTCGGCCTGGGTGCAGTTCCAAAGCCGGATCACCTCCCGGATGCCCCTTGCCGCATCAAAGGCATCCAGTTGGGCGCGCTGTAAATTTTCCAGCAGCCCCAGCGCAGCGGTTTCGCTGTCGTCAAAGTCCTGAATGATGGCCGGGATGCGTTCCAGCTTCGCCAGGCGGCAGGCCCGCAGCCGCCGCTCCCCTGCCACAAGCTGGTACTTGTGGTAGCCTGTCTTGCGCACGCTGATGGGCTGCAGCAGCCCGTTCTGTAAAATGCTGACAGCCAGCGCCGCAATCTCGGTTTCATCAAAGGCGGTGCGCGCCTGGAACGGCGATGGCTCGATCTGCTCCACCGGCAGTAAAATAATTTTGCCGGGTTTCTGATTGGCGGCTTTTTTATCCGGTTTGGACATATGGCTTCTCCCTCCCCCGCACAGGCAATAAAAAAGCCTGTGCTTGCCTTTTATCAAAAGCATAGCACAGGCCAAACCGGTTAGAAAGAAAATTCGTTCGCCGCAATTCGAGGTAAAATCCGGAGTTTTGTTAAATTAAAGAGGCTTTTTTGCAATTTTTCCGCCGTTGCGGGGGTAAGCTGTCGGCGTTTGCGAAATCTTTTTGCAAACCACCAGCCGCCGCTCGCTGCCGTCCGGCAGGGTGAACGCGCGGGTATCGCCGTAGACACCGCCCAGCTTTTTCAGGGCGGCAGCGGAACCGCCCAACTCAGCATCCGCATCAGGGCCTTTCATTGCAATGAACACCCCGCCAACCCGCACAAGCGGCAGGCAGTATTCGCACAGCACCGGCAGGGCGGCTACCGCACGGGCGCTGGCGATATCAAACTGTTCACGCCAGATTTTGCGGGCGGCTTCCTCTGCGCGCTCCTTGGCGAACTCTACCCCCGTCAGGCCAAGTTCCCCGCACAGGTACTTCAAAAAGTCCACCCGCTTGCCGGTGGGCTCCATCAGGGTCAGCTGCAAATCCGGCTTGAAAATTTTTGCCACCACACCGGGGAACCCTGCCCCGGTGCCAACGTCCACCAGTTTGCCGGTTACTTCCGGCTGGGCGGCAAACAGCAGGCTGTCCGCAAAATGGCGGTCCTCAATGCCCTCCGGGCTGGTGATGGCCGTCAGGTTCACCTTCTGGTTGTAATCCACCAGAATTTCCGCATAGCGGTCCAGCAGGTCCAGCTGGGCACCGCTCAGCACAATGTTCCACGTGGAACATTTTTGTGCAAGGCGTTCTTTATCGATCATATAAGCTCCTTTATTGGCTTTTGCGTATTATAAAAAGGAAGTATCCAGCCCTTATTCTGCCGCCGCAGTCTTCCCTGCTTTCATCAGGGCAATGCTCAGCTGGGCCAGGTCGCTGGGGCTTACACCAGGAATGCGTCCGGCCTGTGCCAGCGTGCGGGGGCGAATCTTCGCCAGCTTTTCGCGGGCTTCCAGCGTCACGGTTTCCAGCGGGGCGTAATCAAAGTCATCGGGGATCACCACATTTTCGTGGCGCTGTACCTCGTGGATAGCGCGCTGCTCACGGGCAATATAACCGGCATAGCGGATCTCGGTTTCAATGCGCAAGGCCATGGCAGCACTCACATCCTGCCCGCGGCCAATCACCTTGGCCAGCAGCTCATAGTGTACGCCGGGCCGCTTGAGCAGCTCCGCCGCCGTGCCGCCGGATTCACCCAGCGTTTCCAGCACTTCCGGCGGGGCAACGGTGCGCAGCTCCGCCAGCGGAACCTTGGTGGTTTCCAGCCGGTGCAGCTCGGCCTTTTTCACTTCCATGTCGTGGGTGAACGCCGCCCAGCGGGTGTCGTCCACAAGGCCGTATTCCCGGCCAATGGGGGTCAGGCGCTCATCGGCGTTGTCCTGCCGCAGGCTCAGGCGGTACTCGCTGCGGCTGGTCATCATGCGGTAGGGGTCCATCACGCCCTTGGTTACTAGGTCGTCCACCAGCGTGCCAAGATAGGAAGTATGCCGTGCCAGCACCAGCTCGCTCTTGCCCAGAGCCTGGCGGGCGGCGTTCAGGCCGGCCAGCAGGCCCTGCGCGGCGGCTTCCTCATAGCCGGAAGTTCCGTTGAACTGCCCTGCCCCGTACATGCCGCCGATCACTTTGCTTTCCAGCGTGGGCAGCATGCTGGTGGGGTCCACACAGTCATACTCGATGGCATAAGCCGGGCGCATGATCTCCAGGTTCTCAAACCCCTTGATGGTGCGGTACATGGCATTCTGCACGGCTTCCGGCAGGGAGGAACTCATCCCCTGCAGGTACATCTCCTCGGTGTCCTCGCCGCAGGGCTCCACAAACACCGGGTGGCGTTCCTTGCCCTTAAAGCGCACCACCTTATCTTCAATCGAAGGGCAGTACCGCGGGCCGACACCCTGAATGTCCCCGCCGTACAGCGGCGAGCGGCTCAGATTGTCCAGGATGACCTTGTGGGTCTCCGGGTTGGTGTAAGCAATGTAGCAGTCCACCTTGTTGTGCATCGGCTTGTGGGTCATAAAGCTGAACGGCTGCAGCAGCTCGTCCGGGTCGCCGGGCTGGCAGTCCAGCTTGCTGAAGTCAATGCTACGGCGGTGTACGCGGGCCGGGGTGCCGGTCTTGAAGCGGCGCAGCGGCACCCCGTGGGCCGTCAGATCCTTGGTCAGCGCGGTGGCCGCATGGGTGCCGTCCGGGCCGCCGTCATAGTGGGCTTCGCCTACAAAAATGCGCCCGCCCAGCGCTGTGCCGGTGGCAATCACCACGCACTTGCAGCTGTAATAGCCGCCCAGCGCCGTTACCACCCCGCACACATGGCCATCCTGCACATCCAGCCGCACGATCTCTGCCTGGTGAATCTCCAGGTTGGGGGTCAGCTCCAGCGCATGCTTCATCCACATGTGGTAGCGCTTGCGGTCGGTCTGCACGCGCAGGCTGTGTACCGCGGGGCCTTTGCCGCGGTTCAGCATCCGGCTCTGCAAAAAGGTGGCGTCCGCCGCAATGCCCATCAGACCGCCCAGCGCATCGATCTCCCGCACCAGATGCCCCTTGGCTGTGCCGCCAATGGACGGGTTGCAGGGCATGTTGCCGATAAAATCCAATGTCAACGTAAAGATCGCCGTCTTGGCGCCAAGCATGGCTGCCGCATGGGCGGCTTCAATTCCGGCGTGTCCGGCACCCACCACGACCACATCATAATTTCCCAAAAAATCCATAATCTCTATGCCTCAAATCAAAACTCTTTGATGGAAGAAATTTTCGTCACTTCATTGTATCACAGCCGCGCCCGGAACACAATAAAAGAGCGCCTGCCCCCGCAGAAAATAGCGGGTAAACAGGCGCTCTTGAAACGCAGAAGAACAGGTGGGTTATTTGCCCACACAGAAGGTAGAAAACACTTCGTCAATGGTAGCTTCGGTGGCGTCCTCGCCGGTCAGGCGGGCAAGGGCACGCTGCGCATCGCTGATGCACACCCCGGCAGCATCCAGCCCAAAGCCGTCCTCCTGGCTGTTCAGGGCTTCGGCCAGGGCATCGCGGGCTTCCTTGGCGGCGCTCAGCTGGCGGGCGCTGCACAGCGCGGCAGCGTTGGGGTCCAGGTTGGCGGTGCCCAGCAGTTGGGCGACCGCCTGACACAAAGGCTGCAGGCTGGCGGCGTCCCGCGCGGTCAGCGGAATGATGGCCTTGAAGTAAGGCGCTAACTGCTGCTGTGCGGCAGTGAATGCTTCCCCCTGCCCGGCCAGATCCTGCTTGTTCAGGATGGCCAGCGCAGGGCGGCCCTGGCAGCGGCGTGCAATTTCCAGGTCTTCCTCATTCAGCGGGGCGGCCAGGTCGAACACGGCCAGCACCAGCCCGGCTTCCTCCAGCTTTTTCCAGCTGCGGCGGATGCCCTCGGCTTCCACAGCATCGCCGTGTTCCCCCACATCCCGCACACCGGCGGTGTCAAACAGGTTCAGCCGGATGCCGGTATCCCCCAGCATCACGGCCTGCTCCAGCACATCGCGGGTGGTGCCCGCAATGGGGGTCACAATGGCGCGGTCAAACCCGGCCAGCAGGTTCAGCAGGGTGCTTTTGCCCACATTGGGGCGGCCCAGCAGCACACAGTCCACCCCACGGCGCAAAACCGCCCCGGCCCCGTACCCGGCAATCAGCTGGTCCAGCGTGTCCTTCTGCTCGCTCAGTGTGGCGATCAGCTCTGCCTGCGATACCTCCGGCACATCCTCCTCCGGGTAGTCGATCCAGGCGGTCAGGTGGGCAGCCAGCGTTTGCAAAGCGGCCTGGATGCCCGCAATGCGCCGTGCCAGCGCGCCGTCCAAAGCGGACTTTGCCAGCGCTGCCCCCTGCCGCCCTTCGGCGGAGATGATCTCCATCACGGCTTCGGCCTGGGTCAGGCTCATGCGGCCGTTTTCCAGTGCGCGGCGGGTAAACTCGCCGGGGCCGGCGGGCGCAGCACCGGCCAGGTACAGCGCTTCCAGCAGGCCCTGGGCCATGGCGTTGCCGCCGTGGACTGAAAGCTCGATCACATCCTCACCAGTGTAGCTGTGCGGCGCGCGGAAAAACAGGGCGATGGTCTCATCCATCTCCTCACCCCGCAGATGGTAATGCCCCAGCATGGCGGTGTAGCCTTTGGCTTCCGCAACCCGTTTTGCCGGATTGCGCGGGGTGAAGATCTCCCCCACCACCGCATACGCTTCCGGTCCGGATACCCGAACGACCGCAATGCCGCCTGCCCCCGGTGGGGTGGCAAGGGCGCAAATAGTAGAACTCATATCAATACCTCGAACTTATCTGTTGTTGGCTTTATGCTGGCCTTGGCTGCGTCAGCAGCGGTAACTCTCCCGCGGGCCAAGGTAGGATTCCGGCAGGGTGGTGCCGTCCGGCCAAAGCACGATCTTTTCCAGAATGATGGCCGGGCTGACCGCATAAAAGCGCAGTGTGTTGATCCCCGCATGGCACAGGATGACGGCCTCGGTCAGCTTTACATTGGCAAAGCCCTCGGCGTACCACTGTTCACTGCCAAAGAACGGTCGATTCTCCTCGTGCACGGTGTTTACAACCGATACCGCTCCGCCATTGACCGAATAACCGATATACTGCTTTGGCTCAAAGGTGACCGGTGTGGTGGCGGACATATGGAACTGTACATGATAGTCTCCGTCTTTTGCCGCAGCAAACGTATATTCCAGATAGGGGCGCTCTTCGCTGTTTTCAAAGCTGGCGGTAGCCGGGAACACTTTCAGCGCGGTGCCCAGGCGGCCATACGGCTTGAGCAGCGCAAAGCCGCCGCCGGGAACATCCCGCTTGGCAGTGTAGTGCTGTGCTTCCATGGCAATGCAACCGTTGGCTTCCACAAAAGTTCCTTTGGGGTAACTGACCGGCGTATTGTCCATTTCCACAATGATGTTGGCCGCACCGGTCCCCTCCTGGATATGCTCATTCACCACAGCGAACTGTCCAGCCGCTTTGCCGGTGATCTGGCTGCGGTCAATCGTCAGGGTCACGCGCTGATTTTCGGTCACGGTGCCGCCGGTGCAGCTGAACTGCATCCAGGGGCAGTCGGTCTCAATGTGCCAGCTGATGGGGCACTTGCTGCCGCAGGCAACGTCAAACGCAACCTGGCTAACATCCGGCCGCAAAAAGTCCTGCCATACCTGCGGCTTGCGGCCATTCCACCAAAAGCCGGTGGCGTACTCGGTATCTTCCACGCGGGATACGATCATCCGCGGCCGGTTGGCCGGGGTGATGTACATCCGGATGGGCAGCTTATTGTCCTCGTCGTTCCAGTACACAAAGCCGATGTGCTCCGATAACCCGAACCCGTAATACTTGCCGCCGTCCACGGTGTGGTATTCGTTCACCAGCGCTTCGTCTGCTTCAATGCAGGCCTGCACTTCATCGGCCAGCCGGTTGGCGGCAACGCGGTTCTGTTTGGCGTACAGATGGTTGCGCCCGGTCAGGATCCACATCTTCATCAAATTGGCCGTGCCGCACGCCGGGAAGTAGATCAGCGAGATAAAAGCGCTCAGGTCCTCTTGCAGGCAGGCGGTTTTCAGCGCATCACATTCGGTAAGGATATGCTCAGAAATTTGCAGCACTTCCTCCGCCTCGCCGTAATGGGTCGGGTGGTAGGTGTTCTCCCCCATCTTTTCGTGCTTTCTGCGGGCCAGCAGGCGGGTGTAGTCGGTGATGATGCCCTCAATGCGGGGCAGGTCCGCCGGTGCAAAAGCCGCGCCAAAGTTGCGGCGCACCCACTGTGCGGTGTACTGGGTGGTAATGGCAGCATCCTGCCCGCCCCAGACGTCAATATCATAAGCCAGGTCCAGGAAGTAGGAAAGCCCGAACTCCTGCGTGCCAATATCACCGATGTTCGTTACCCAGATCTCCCGCACGCCGTATTCGTAAGCGGCGGTCATCTCCTCCCACACTTTGGGCAGGTAGGTAGCACCCACCCATTCAAATGAGTGGGGCCCGCCGTGCATGTCCATGTGGTAGTACATGCCGTACCCGCCGGGGTGGCTGCGCATTTCCGGGCTTGGCAGCGTGCGGGTGGAGCCGTGGTTGTTGTCGCTCAGCATCAGGGTCACGCCGTCCAGTTCCGGATCACCGATTAGGCCTGGCGTTTCCTTGCTGCCGTAAAAGAACGCTTCGGTTTCTGAGAAGAAAACGATCTGCCGCGGCACCTGCCTGACATCCGGGTTAATAATCTCCCGGATCAGCTGGTTCTGGGTTTTCAGCACATTGCGGATCAGTTGAATGTTCTCTTCCAGCGTGGCATGCTGCATAATGGCAGTGTCATTTTCGCCGCGCATGCCAAGAGTGATGACGTTCTCAAAATCTTTGTTGCGGGTCAGGCCGTCACGCCAAAAGCGGGTAATGCCTTCTGGGTTGGCAATGTAATCCCAGGCATCGCCGTAAATGGAACCCCTGCCCCGCACCATGCTGTATTCCTGCCCGCTGCGCATACAGGGTTCGTGGTGGGAGGTGCTCATCACCACACCCAGTTCGTCCGCCAGTACGGCGTTTTCCAGCCCAGGGCCGTCCAGGCTGAAATTGGAATTCCACATGGCAGGCCACAGATAGTTGCCTTTCATGCGCAACAGTAGCTCAAATACCGGCGCATAGCAGGCGGCGTTCATGCTGCCAAAATGGGTCTTGGCCCAGTTGCCAAAGGCGGGCCATTCATCGTTGATAAAAAAGCCGCGGTACTTGATGGACGGCACCCTGGATACCATGTTCACCCGATCATCCAATACCACAGTGTCCTGGTGCCGCGGCAGGACATGGTTCCAGTTGACCAGCGGGGAAACGCCGATCAGCTCCGAAAGATGGAACAGCCCGTAAATGGTGCCGCGCTTGTCGTTCCCCGCAATCACCAGCGCGGCGCCAATGCCCGCCAGGGGGGTCTCAATGACCTGGAAGCTGTAGCATTCCCATTTGCCCCGAATGGCATTCAGGTCAAGTTTGCCCGCGGCTTCCAGTGCATCCAGCATGGGGCTGTGCCCGATGGTACCGTACAGCACGGCACAGCCACTTCCCTGCCCGGAGGTGATTCCGGCGGGCGAAACGCCCGTCACCAGCTCAATATCCTGCTTTACCATTCCGGCAACCCGTTTTACACCGGGCAGGGCCTGTGCTTCCTCATAAAAAGCAAGCCCTTTGCCGATCGTGATCTGCGGCATAGTTGGTTTCCCTCCTGCTTTTATCAAAATATAATGATTTTGTAAATCAAAAATGCTATTTTTACCCTGTAGAGACCGTGGGGGCGCACATCGTACGCCCGCCTACCTAAAAATATAACGGTGCCGTTTTAGGCTGCCACGGGCCAAAGCCCCAAAATAATCATCACCCGTATTATATCATAGTGCGGCACGATATAATAGAACCCGCCCACAAAACGGAAAAGAAAAAAGCCCATGCACAACGCACGGGCAATCTTTCAACAAGAAAAACAAAACTTGTTTAAAACTTAATTTGATTTTTTGCGGCGGTGCAGAACCATGCCCAGCAGCTTTTCCACCATGGCAAACACCTCGCGGAAGTTCAGCAGGCAGATGGCAAAGGTCAGCACCGTGACCGGCAGCACCCAGTGCTCCAGCTTGAACAGCATGGCAATCTCCACAAAGATCAGCCCCAGGTTCAGCAGCATCCAGGCGGGGTGAAAGTCGATCTCCAGCAGCCCGTGGGTGGAGTAAGCACGCAGCAGGAAAACAATCAGCAGGGAGATGAAACTTGCCATCGTAACGCCCCACGGCCCAAACCAGCGGATGAACAAAAAGTTCAGAACCAGATTAACCACGGCACCTACCAACATGGTGTAGAACGAACTGGTGGACCGCTTGTATACCACATACACGCTGTTCAGGAAGTTGTTCAGGCAGGTGCACATGGAAGCCAGTGTCAGGAACGGCACAAACTGCCAGCCAAGGAAGTAATCCTCGCGGAAAACGTGCATCATGGGCTGGCACAGCCAGATGACGCCCGCCACACAGCAGAACATGACCGCCGCATATACCCGGAACACCTTGCTGAAGAACGCCGAACGCTCGGATTCCTCTGTCACAGCCGAAAGCTGCCATGCCTCATAAAAAATCTGCCCCACAATGGTAATGATCTGCGGCAGATAATACCCGGCTTTCAGCAGGCCCACCCACCAGGTGCTGCTTTTGCCGTCAATGCCGTCACACATGCCCTGTACATAGAACAGGTCCGAAGCGTTGATGATCCAAAAGCTGATGGAAGCCGGGATCATGGGGATGCAATAACGCAGCATGTCCTTCCAAAGGGCTTTGTTGAACTTTTTGAAACTGAAATACTGGTGGCAGTGCCCGGCAATAAAAACAAAGATTGCCGAAAGCGCATCCGAACAGGCCATGGCAAGCAGGTAGCCGTTCGCGCCCAGATCCAGCACATCCAGGAACAGATAATAGAACCCAAGCAGCGTGGCGGAAGTCAAAACGCCATCCACTGCAACCAGACGGTTCAGCATGCGGGAACGGATGAACTGGGTGCAGAGCGTGCGCAGGCAGCTCATCAATACACAGGCGTAAATCAGAACCAGATAATCCGCCGCATTGGGGATCAGCCGCACCAGCGGCCAGCAGACCGCCATTAAGGCAAAGCCCAGCAGGATGGTGGCAAGGCCGTTCATGAATACGCTGGATTTATCCACCTTGCGGTCCAGGCCAAACCGGATCACCGCAAAGCTGACGCCCAGGCTGACCACCGGAATCAGCAGGTTGGCCACCGACTGCATCAGGCTGGTCACACCCATCACATCCGGGCTGGCCAGCGCGTAACTCAGGTATGGCTGAATAATCAGGCTGATGATTTTGGAGCCAAAGTTGGAAATGGCAAACAGGATGGTGTTGTTCACCAGCGTGGAGTAGCGTTTGGAATCTGACAAAGTGCAGATCGCCTCCTCGATATTAAATTTTGAAATAAATGAAAGAATAATGGCGGCTCAAAATAAATGAATGGGTACTTATCAGTAAGGTGCGGGGAATCTTCCCGGAAAACAAGACACTGGCGCCCTGCCCCACAAAACTCTTTAATTCACGGCATCCCAAATAAGGAGAATGGAAAATAATAAAAGGTACCTATCTCCCTTTCAGCAGCGCCTGCCGTGCCTTATAGTCCGGCATCACCCTGGCCACGGCGGCCCAGAAAGCCGGGCTGTGGTTGGGGTGGGCAAAGTGGCAAAACTCGTGTACCACCACATATTCCTGCGCGGGCAGCGGCATCACACACAGCCGTAGAGCAAAACACAGCGTTCCTGTTTTTAGGGAGCAGCTCCCCCACCGGGTGCTCATGTCCCGCACCGCTATGCGGGGCATTTCTCCGCGCGGGCAGGTGGCGGCAAACAGCGGGTAATACTGCGCACATAGTGCCTGCATCTGGTGCAGGGCGATGGCTTTGCTCGGCAGCGGCGGTTCGGCGGCACGGTTTGCCATGTGGACCGCCATCCGGCCCTGCGCCGCGGCAACCCATCCGGCATGCGCCGCCACAAAAGCGTCCACACTGCTCAAGGGTACCCGGCGCGGCGCGCTGACGGCTACACTGCCATCCGTGCGGACCCGTATGTTCAGGTTGCGCACCCGGCGGCGCGTCAATTCATATTCGACCCCGCCCGCAATGCGGCGCTGTGGGTCTGGCTGGTTCATCTGCCCACCTCCCGACTTAGGGCAACACCGCACAATTCCCGCCTTGCGGCTTAAGCACCGCTCCGGCAGCTGCGG
>SAUS01000051.1 GCA_004000625.1 Candidatus Cibiobacter qucibialis
GGCATCTGCCGCACCTCGCTCGCCGTATCGGCACTTAGAATTATGCGGTATTGCCCTAAAAGTAAAGAATAAAAATAAAAAAGCCCCGCCTGCCGGGCAGAACATTCTGCATCCGGCAGGTGGGGCTTTTGGTTGTTGCAAATAGATAAATGAAAATTTACTGCCTTTTCTGCATCCGCAGCAGGCTGTACGGCATCAAGGGCGTGGCACAGGGAATGGTATACTGCATCATCGGGTGCGGGGTGGCATCCACCGCTTCCCCTTCCGCGTTTTTGATCCATTCAGGGGTTACGGGCACGACCGAACCATCTGGCTGCAAAATTTCCAGCGAATCTCCCAGGCAGAACTTGCTGCGCTGGGTGCAATGGGCAACGCCGTCTTCCCACGAATCCACAGTGCCGATGAAATCCCAATCTCGCACATAAGTATGGCTGGGCGTCTGCAGGGCTTTCTCTTTGCCAAAATAGAAACCGGGTGAATAATGGCGGTGGCTGGTACGGTTCAGCTCATCCAGCACGGAATCCGGTAAATCAAACGTATCACTGGCGGGGTTTGCCAGGTACTGGTCCAGCGCTTTGCGGTAAGCGGCGGTAACGGACGCAACGTAATAGAACGTTTTGGCGCGCCCCTCAATTTTCAGAGAATCCACACCAGCCTTGCAGATCAGGTCCAAAAACGGTGCGGTGCATAGGTCGTTGGCGTTCAGAATGTAGCTGCCGTCCTCATTTTCGCCAATGGGCATATACTGGCCGGGGCGGTTTTCTTCTACAAGATAGTATTTCCAGCGGCAGGGCTGGGCACATTCGCCGCGGTTGCCGCTGCGCCCGGTCATATAGCTGGAAAGCAGGCACCGACCAGAAACGCTCATGCACATGGCGCCGTGCACAAAGGCTTCCAGTTCCAGCTCCGGCGGGGTGTTATCGCGGATCTGGGCAATATCGGTCAGGGTCAGCTCGCGCGCCAACACCACACGCTTGGCGCCCAGGTTGTAGGCCATGGTTGCAGCAGCATAATTGGTGATGCCTGCCTGGGTGGAAAAATGCACATCCACATCCGGAGCATACTGTTTGGCAAGGCTCAGTACGCCAAGGTCCGCAATGATAAAGGCATCCACCCCGGCTTCGGCCGCGTCCTTGATATACTGCGGCAGCTCGGAAAGCTCATCGTTGGTGGGCAGGTTGTTCAGGGTCAGGTATACTTTTTTGCCGCGAGCATGGGCAAAAATGCAGCCATCATGAAGCTCGCCAATGGTCAGATTGACCGGTGCGGCGCGCATACCAAAGCGCGGCAGTGCGCAGTATACGGCATCGGCACCATACATGACGGCATATTTCAGGGCTTCAAGGCTGCCGGCAGGCGACAGCAGTTCCGGACAGGACAACATAAGATAACGGCTCCTTTGTTCAGTGAAGTTCAGCTTTTATCAGCCCCAACCGGCGATGATGCAGTTCTGATGGTGTTCGTCTGCCGTTTTGGCATAGAAATATTCGCCAGGGTGGTCGCCGTTCGGGTTGCCGGTAACAAAGAAATAATAGCCTTCGTCCAGATATTCCTGGTCGGGATTCAGCGCGGCGGCAATGGCATCAATACCGGGATTGGTGATGGCACCGGCGGGCAGGCCGCTGATGCGGTAGGTGTCGTAATGAGCAAGCACATCATCCGGAATAGCACCCTGTTCCGGCCAGCCGTAATAAGCGGCGGTGGGCGAATTCCACAGGTAGTTATTGTCGCTATCGTTCATGATATAGCTGCTGGCATTGGATTCCAGCTTATGCTCTGCCCACTGCGGGTCATCGGATTCCAAACGATTGTGGAAGCAGGCGGAAACCTTGGCGTCTTCTGCGGGCATACCGGCTTCTTCCTGAATAAAGCTGGCCAGAATGACAACATCATTCATTGTGGTGCCCTTTTCGTTGATGGTATCCCACAGGTCGGAAGTTTTGGTGTCGAATTCCTTATAGAAGGTGTTGACGTAATTATAGACCGAGTCATCGGTGAAGAACTCGTAAGTGTCCGGGAACAGGTAGCCCTCGCACTTCATCAGGCGGCCTTCGGTATCCGGAATGGCATTCCAGAAATCATACTGGCTGAAATCGGAACCATCCTCGCCGTTGGCGCAGGCAAGGAAATCATCCACCGAGCACAAGCCATTTTCTTCCATCTTCTGGGCAATAGCAACGGCTGTGTAGCCTTCGGGGAATGTGATGGTAATGGTCTTGCGCTTGACCTGCTGCACGCTGAGGGTTTTCAGGATCGTGTTATAATCCATGCCGGAGCGCAGGGTAAAATCGCCATACTGCAAACCGGAAGCGCGGCCGCTGTATTTGGCATACAGCTTGAACAGCCAGTCATACTGGATGACGCCATCCTCTTTCAAAACGTTTGTGATGTCTGCAACAGTGGAACCCTGTTCAATGGTAACGGTCTGTTCCGGGCCGAGTTCGCCGTCGCCGGCAACTTCGCCGTAGAACTGGAACACTTTCCAGCCGCCGATGCCGACGATAGCCAAAATGACAACAA
This sequence comes from Candidatus Cibiobacter qucibialis, assembly GCA_004000625.1. GTDB lineage: Bacteria > Bacillota > Clostridia > Oscillospirales > Ruminococcaceae > Gemmiger > Gemmiger qucibialis. Next base: position 2,521 of record SAUS01000051.1, read on the forward strand.
GAACCACAAGCCCAATGGGAAAACGGCGGCGGACGGGTTCATCATCGTCATCCTCTGCGTACTCGTCTGGACCTTCGGCGTCTTCGTACAGGTCCTGCGGGTCAGGATCAGGCTGTACCGGGCGCTTTGGTGCGGGGGCTGGCGCAGCATGATAAGCCTGGCGCGGCTGCGAGCCCTTGTCCTGGGAATCACCACGATTGATTTTCATTCCAAATCTCCTTTACCAGGCAGCAGAACTGCCCTGTTTCACGTATGCACGGTCTTACAGCAACAGGCGGAAATAAACGTCCGTAACGGGGAACGGCTGCCCAAGGTAACAAATCATGCCGTAACCACAGCGCCTACCCTCGCCCAGGTACAAAAACTGATTTTCCGCCAGCAGCAGCCGTGCTTTGGTCAGACCGGTATGTTCCCGCGCGGCCTGCAGCAGAATATCAGCCGAATGGTCGTTATCGGCCTGCAGCTCCATAAAAAGCAGCTCGTCCTTTTCCTGGCAATAGAGGCCGTAACCGCGCTGGTTGGAAACAATGGTCATACCGCGGCGGTAGAGCCGGGTGATCATGGTGTTCATGCTGCTTTCCGGCAGGGCGATGCAGGCGGGCTGGTAGCGCATGCGGGTGTCGATCAATTTGCGGACTGTCAGGTTATCAAACTCTGCTCGTGCCCACAAATTGTGTTCAATGGGCTTGCGGATGATGCGCAGCGGGAAGCGCCCCTGAAAATTCAGCTGGGAAAACGCTTTTGCGGCCCGCGTGCTTTGTGGTGCCGCCACAGCGAAATCACACCCTTTGGCGGAAAAGGCGCGCAGGCAGGTTGCCAGCAGTTTGGGCATCAGCCCGCGCCCCTGCAGGGACGGGTCCGTTGCCATGCAGCAGAGCCATACGCCATGGTGGTGCCCGCATTCCACTGGAACCGCACCAATCATGGCGGCCGGGATGGGCTTTGCACCGGGGACCGGGTCCCGGGCAAGGATCAGGATATTATCCAACCCCACAATTCCACAAAGCCAGTCCAAAGCATCCTGGCGGGTTCCGCCATACGTTTTGCGGCGGAACGCAACCATCTGCTCCAAATCAGCTTCCGTTGCTTTGCAAAGCATGTTCTATCCCCTCCTTGCCGTATTCAACGTGTGGGCTTTTGCTGCCAACGGGTTTAGCTCAAAATCCGCTCCAGGTATGCCATCACTTCGGACTGAATATCCTCCGGCGTGCGGATGGTTTTCTGGCCGTCTACCGTTGTGGTACACTCAATGCGGTGCCAGCCCAGCTTGCGTGCGCAGTATTCAGCGGCGGCGCGGGAACGGGCCAGGTATTCGGTATCGCGTTCCTGAATATCTTTTTTGCTTTCATCGCCGTGGTAGCGCTGCGCAATCAGACGCTGGCTGACATCGGGATCAACCGCAAGGTATACAACCGCATCCGGCGCAGGCAGGCCGAGCTTTTTGTACTCGAACTCAAACAGCCACTCCAGAAAACCATCCCAGTGCATCGGCGGCAGTTTGGAACATTGGTGAACAGCGTTGGAGGTGGTGTAACGGTCAGAGATGATTAGCCCATTCTGGCGGTAGACATTGCCCCACTTGGTTTTGTAGCTGGCAAAGCGGTCAACAGCATAAAACGTTGAAGCTGCATAAGCGTTCACGTCATCCGGGCGCTGGCCGAACTCGCCGGAAAGATACATCTTGACCAGTGCGGAGGACGGACTGTCATAATCTGGGAAGCTGATTTTCAGTGGGTCATACCCTTTGCTATGCAAATTCTGGCAGGCAAGTTCTGCCTGTGTGCCCTTGCCGGAACCATCCAGGCCTTCAAAAATAATCAGTTTACCCATGGTTTTCAGCCTCCTGTTTCAGTGTTGCATATTTATCACGCACGGCGTTCTGCTTGCCGCAGCACATACCGCCCTCCGGGCAGGGACCCGCCAGGCAGCGGGGACCAGCTGCGGCAAAAACATGCGGCGCAAGCGGGTATACAAGGCGCAGCATTTCATCGGCAACGGCGCGGATCTCCCACTGGGCACGGTTGCAGCAGCGCAGGTTGAAAAAGTTGTTCAGGCTGCGGCAGTTCATGGTCATTACCATTTTTGTCTCGCAGGCGTTGGGCAATACAAAGCGGGCATCCTCGTTTGCCATTTTGCTGGCTTTGGCGCGGGCGGTCTTTTCCGGCATGCCCTGCTCCATCAAGGTGTGGGTATGCTTTTCTTCCAGTGCTTTGACCAGCTCCAGGTAGTGTTTGGCATCGGCGTTCATCGCATCAATAAAAGCCGCTTTGGCCGCAGGGTCAGCCTCAATTTCCGGGGGAATCACATAACGGAAATCTTCCAGCCGCACATAGCGCTGGCTCTGCACACTGAAACTTGCAATGCGGTGGCGGGTGACCTGTGCCAGAAAGGTGCGGGAAACGCCCTCAATGCCAAAGGTAAAGCTGGCATGTTCAATGGGGCTGGCGTGGCCGAAGTCATTCAGCTTTTGCAAAAAGGCTGCGGTCTTTTCCGGTGTTAGGCCATCCAGCAGGGTTTCGATATGTGCATCAGAATAGCACAGCTTGGCGGCTGCGGCAATGGTCTTTTCGGGGTCATTGGTGTGGGCGATCAATGTTACAAGCATGGGCCCGTTCCCTCTTTTCCTTTTTTATCAGTGGTTTATTCTTCGCTGGTCAGCTTGGTCAGCGGGGCGTAATTGGCCATTGTTTTTTTGATGCCAACGCGGTCAAACTGGATTTCTACAATACAGTCCCCCGCAACCGGCGTTACTTTCAGCACCTTGCCGCGGCCAAACACCTTGTGGTCCACAAGGTCCCCGGCTGCAAAGTTGGCGGCCTTTTTGCGTGCGGGTGCGGCGGGTGCAGTGGTAACGCCACCGCCCGCCGGAGCAACCGGAGCACCGGAATGATGGTTGACGCGGCTACTGCCATACCCGGCGCCAAAGCTACTGCTTTGGACCGTGTGGCGGCCGCCGGGGTAGTTCGGGCTTTCGTGCCCGCCGGAAGCAAACCCACTTTGGAAGCCGCCGGCATACTTGCTGCCAAAGCCGCCACGGTTGTATTCACTGTTCAGATACCCGCGGGAAGCCCCGGAGTATCCGCTGCGCCCGCCGGGAACATTGGTGCTGTAGCTGCCGTACCCGGCGCCAAAACCGCCGCTGTAAGCAAGCTCTGGGCTTTCGGTTTCGTCCATCACATTGGGGTCAATCTCATCCAAAAAGCAGGAAGGCGGGTTGCGGCGCGTCTGGCCGAAAATCATACGGCTGCGGGAGGAAGAAAGATATAGCTCTTTCTTGGCGCGGGTAATACCAACATAGCACAGGCGGCGCTCCTCTTCCATTTCTTCCTCGCTGTAGCGAGCAAGGTCACCGGGGAAAACGCCATCCTCCATACCAATGATAAACACATACGGGAATTCAAGGCCCTTGGCGCTGTGCATCGTCATCAGGGTAACGGAATCAGCATCTTCATCATAGGAATCAAGGTCTGCAATCAGGGCAACTTCTTCCAAGAAACCAGAAAGGGTTGCGTCTTCCCCGTTCTGCTCCGCATAAGTCTTTACGGAAGAAATCAACTGGCCCAAGTTTTCCAGCCGGGTCTCGCCCTCTTCTTTCTGCGCTTTCAGCATGGCTTCGTATCCGGTCTTGCGGATCACTTCACCGGCAAATTCATCCAGCGGAAGGGTGACGGAAAGATCACACAGTTCACGGTACATGGAGTAAAACGCGTTCAGCGCGCTGGCGGCACGGCCCAGTGCGGGATAAGAAGAAGCCTCCCGGATGATCTCCATCATCGGCACGCCGTTGGCGGCGGCCAGTTCCCCGATCTTATCAATGGTGGTGGCACCAATCTTTCGTGCAGGTTCATTGATGATGCGGCGCAGGCGCACGTCATCCCGCGGGTTGGCCACAACGGCCATGTAAGAGTTGATATCCTTGACTTCCTTGCGGTCAAAGAAGCGTTGGCCACCCACAATGCGGTACGGGATACCGGCACGGGCAAAATAAGTTTCGATGGGGTTGGACTGCGCATTCATGCGGTACAAAACGGCATGGTCTTTTAAGGAAGCACCATTTTTCAGGTTCTGGCCAATAACCTCGGCCACATGGCTGGCCTCATCCTGTTCCGAAGCAGCCGTATAATGGTGAACTTTGTCACCATCGCCGTTCTGGGTCCACAGGGTCTTGCCCTTGCGGCCGTTGTTGTTCTTGATGACGCTATTGGCCGCATTCAGAATGTTGGAGGTGGAACGGTAGTTCTGCTCCAGGCGGATGGTTTTGGCCCCGGCAAAAACTTTTTCAAAGTTCAGGATATTTTCAATGGTAGCACCGCGGAACTTATAAATGCTCTGATCGTCATCGCCAACAACGCATACGTTGTTGGAACCACCGGCCAGCAGGCGCACCAGGTGGAACTGGGCCACGCTGGTATCCTGGTATTCGTCCACCACGACATAGCGGAACTTCTGCTGGTAGTATTCCCGCGCTTCGGCATCGGTTTTCAGCATCTGCACGGTATGGAAAATCAGATCGTCAAAGTCCATGGCACCAGCCGTGCGCAGCCGGTTGGAATAGGCGGTATAGATTTTGGAAATCAAAGCAGCCTTGGTATCGCGCGGCGCTTCGGCGGCAACATCTTTGGCGGAAAGAAGTTTATCTTTGTAACCGCTGATCTGGGAGATGGCTGATTTGACCGGCAGGAACTTGTCATCAATCATCAGTTCTTTGTAGATCTGCTTGATGACACGCTGCTGGTCGTCGGAATCGTAAATCGTAAAGCTTTTGGGGAAGCCAATGCGTTCGGCATCGCGGCGCAGGATCCGTACACAGGCAGAGTGGAAAGTGGAGGCAAATACATCCCCGCCCATGGTATCGCCCAGCATGGCTTTCAGGCGTTCTTTCAGCTCTCCGGCGGCTTTATTGGTAAAGGTAATGGCCAGCACATTCCACGGGCGGGCCGGGGCAACGCTCATCAGCGGCATCAGGGACTGCGGAACCGGCTGGCCGCACATGATGGCGGTGCGCAGCTGCTCCAGATCACTCTGCGCAACCGGGCGGCTGACCTCTTTGGAGCCATAGGCGCGGCCAAAACGGATGATATTGGCAATGCGGTTGACCAGAACGGTGGTTTTGCCGGAGCCTGCACCTGCCAGGATCAGCAGCGGGCCTTCGGTGGTAAACACAGCCTGCTGCTGCACCGGGTTCAGCTTAGTAAAGCAGGAAGCGATATAGCGGTCCCGCAGGGCCAGAAATTCAGTGGTAATGGTATCGGGCATAATGAACCTGTCCTTATATTATATGGCAGAACCAGCCCGGAACCATGCAGGGCTGGGAATTTTGGCAAACGCTGTATAGTATAGCACACTTTTGCCAGATAGAAAAGTAGGCTGGCGGAGGTATCCGCAGAAAATCATACTTTTTACAACCTGCACAAAAGCTGCGCTTTAATTGGAAAAACCTTCTGGGGATTGCAGTCGGTTATGCCACGCTCTGGGGGTGGCATCGCGGAAACCGGCTGTCAGGTATTGGCCCAGCGTTAAGCTGGCTGCGGTTCCGCGTGCCACACAGTTGATGGGGTCTGGTGCGATGGCAACATCCACATGCAGCTCCCCGGCAATATAACCAGCCAGGCCACGCAGCATGGAGCCGCCGCCAGTCAGCAGAATGCCGTTCTTGGCAACATCAGCGGCCAGTTCCGGCGGGGTGCTTTCCAATACATTGCGGGCAGTGGCGGCAATGCGGGCGGCCAGTTCCTGCACGGGCAGGTACAGGTCCCGCGTATAGACAAGGCGGCGGGCGGGCAGGTTGGTCTCCCAGGAATGACCACGGATCTCCATTACGCCCTCAAACTCGCTTTTGGTGCAGCAGGCAACCTGCTTTTTCAGCGCTTCGGCGGTTAGGGGGCCGATGGCAATGTTGAATTTTTCCTGAACATACTGGGCAATGCACTGGTCAAAAGCGTTGCCGGCGACCGGCAGGCTGGCGGCGCGCACCCGCCCACCCATGCTGATCACGGCGATATCCGTGGAGCCGCCGCCGATATCAATCACCATGCAGCCCATGGGTTTGCGGATATCCAGCCCTGCGCCAAGGGCGGCGGCGACAGGCTCATCCACAAGGAAAACCTGCCGTGCCCCGGCTGCCATGACGGCTTCTACCACGGCGTCAGCTTCAATGCCGGTAATGGCTGCCGGAACGCAGACCGATACGCGCGGCTTGATGATGCGCGAACGGCATACCTCATTGATAAACCGCACGATTAGTTCGTTTGTCATGCGGTGGTCCTGAATAATACCGTCCCGCAAAGGGCGGATGATATCAATATAAGAAGGCACACGCCCCACCATGCGCAGGGCTTTGTCCCCCACTGCCAGAATGGTGCTGCTGCGGGTATCAACAGCACCAATGCTGGGCTGATGGAACACAACTCCCTGTTCCTGTGTGGCAATGATAATGGAAGTTGTGCCAAGATCAAGGCCGATATCATATTGCTTCATGTTTATCTGGTACTCCTTGCTGCCAGAAGCAGCACTTTGTTATCTATTGTGAATTGCCATCAACCATCCGGCAGATAAAAGTTATTTGCTTTCTTTTGGTGTTCCGGCGGCACCGTGGCTTTTGGGCATCAGTTCCGTCGCTGCAACACACACGCCGTCCACACTCACAGCGCCACCCTCCAATAGCGCTTTGGCGCAGGCAGAGATGGTGGCACCAGTGGTGATCACATCATCCAGCAACAGCAGCCGCATTCCGGAAAGGTCAACTCCAGTACGGCAGGCGTAAGCATCCTTGACATTGGCAAAGCGCTTTTGCTGGTCCAGCGATTTTTGCGGTAAAACCTGCCGGGTCAGGCACAGCGGCTGGATGACCGGAATGTGCAGGATGCGCCCAAGGCGCTGCGCTAGCAAAAGGGGCATATTTTCCGCGCGGTTCTTCTTTACGCGCGGCGGCACCGGAACAATGGCGCTGTACAGCGAAATGCCGGATAGATTCTCGTATACCGGGCGGTACCCTGGGGCACGGGCGGGCTGTGCGCCAAAAATCAGCACAGCCATCAAATCCGCCAGTTCTCGCGCATACCAGGGGTTGCCGTTCTCCTTGCAAAGCAGGATAGCATGGCGCACACTGTCTGCATAGTAAAAGGCAGCTGCGCAGGTGTTGACAGCGTAAAAGGCGTGCTCCGTTACAGGCAGACGCGGTGGAAGATGCCGCAGACGCTCGGCTTCCGGTATACAGGAACGGCACACGGCGGCTTTCCAGGCGCTTTGCTCAAGTACCGTGCCGCACAGCGGGCAGTGCCGCGGATAGGCAAGGGCCAGCAGCGGTTCCAGAGCCGTTCGCCCACGGTCCAGCCAATCCAGAGATATGCGTTTTCTCTGTTTCATCTGCGTTTTTCAGCCGGAGTGACTGCCTCGCGCAGCAGGTAGCGCAGCCCGCTGTAACGCATGTTCTGGCGCACATTATCCACCATGGCCTGCTCGGTGCGCCGGGTTCCCGCCAGAATGCACAGGCGGCGTGCGCGGGTAACCCCGGTGTACAACAAGTTGCGGTAACAAAGGCGCGCGGGTACATCTGCCACAGGCATAATGACGGCCGGAAATTCAGAACCCTGGCTTTTGTGCACTGTTACAGCGTAAGCGGGTTCCAGCTCGGCAAGCTGGTCAGCACCGTAAATATACTTTCGGTCATCCATCTGTACCGTCACAGCACGGCTTTCGGGGTCAACGGCAGTAATAATACCCATATCCCCGTTATAGGCACCCACACCGGCTTCGGCACCGTCCCGCTCATAGGGAATATCATAATCGTTTTTGATCTGCATTACCTTGTCGCCACAGCGCAGCACACGGCCGCTTTGCTCCCAAATAATCTGCGGCTTATCCGGTGCAGGCGGGTTCAAAATGGCCTGCAGGCGGCGGTTCAGTTCTACGCTCCCGGTGGGGCCAACCTTGGTGGGGCAAAGCACCTGGATGTCCCGCACGGGGTCATAGCCATAACTTTTGGGCAGCCGGGTACTGACCAGATCGCAGATCAGCCTCTGGCAGGCAAGACCGGTGGATTCGATCATGAAAAAGTCATCATCCCGCCCGCCTTTTATGGGCATCTGCCCTTCCACAATGCGGTGGGCGTTCTGTACAATCATGCTTTTCTGCGCCTGGCGGAAGATCTCATTCAGCCGTACGGTGGGCAGAACGTCTGCCTGCAAGATCTCCCCCAGCACACTGCCGGGGCCAACGCTGGGCAGCTGGTCGGCATCACCTACCATAATAATGCGGCAGTGGTAACGCGCGGCGGCCAACAACGCCTGAAACAGCTTGGCATCTACCATACTCATCTCATCCAGAATGATAACGTCAAACGGGAGAAGATTCTTTTCATTATGAATAAAACGCACGCTGCCGGTAGAATAGTCCACTTCCAGCAATCGGTGGATGGTGGAAGCGCTGTGGCCGGTCAGCTCGGTCAGCCGCTTGGCGGCGCGGCCGGTGGGGGCACACAGGGCAACCCGGTCATAAATACCTTCATACAAATTCAGAATCGCTTTGACCGTTGTGGTTTTGCCGGTACCGGGACCGCCGGTCAAAACCATTACGCGGGAAGAGAGTGCTAAGCGGATTGCTTCCCGCTGCAAAGGGGCATATTCAAAACCTTGGGTCAATTCCAAAACGCGGATATCGCTTTCCAGCGTTTTGGGGCTTTCTGTCGGGAATGTGGCAAGCTCCCCCAGCCGCGCAGCAATATCCTGCTCTGCGCTGAGCAGATCTGGCAGGTAAATATATTTCGTTCCGTCAAAGGTGCAGGCGCGCATTTCGCCATGCTCCAACAGGCTTTGCAGCCCGGCCTTTACGGCATCCGGCTCCACCCGAATAAAGCGCGCAGTGCTTTCGATCAGCTTATCTGCGGGCAGGCAGGTGTGGCCGTTGTTGGCGTTGTGGCGCAAAGCGTACAAAAGCCCGGCGGCAATGCGCAGGTCGCTGCCCTGTCCTACCTGCAGCTGGGCGGCGATACCATCGACCTGGCTGAATTTCAGGTTCAGCGGCTCCCCGCACAGCATGTAGGGGTTCTTTTTCAGTGCTTCTACCGTGGCGGGGCCAAACGCGCGGTAGGCTGTAACAGCCATCTGGGCGGAAAGCCCAAACTTGGCCATCCAGGCAACCACTTCCCGCACACCGTACATACGTTGGAACTCGTTGGAGATGGCGGCGGCCTTTTGCGGGGTGATACCTTTTAGCTCACAGAGTTTGTCCGGCGTTTCGGAGATGACGTTCAATGTATGCGCCCCAAATTTTGCCACAATCTTTTTTGCTGTGGAAGGCCCGATATAGGGCAATACCCCACTGGAAAGGTAGCTCAGCAAAGCCGCGGTATCCTGCGGCAGGCTGGCCTCACAGGTTTCGGCACGGAACTGTTCGCCATAGCTGGGGTGGTTGACCATATAGCCATACGCCGTAATGGACATACCGTTATCCACGCTGCCCACGTTGCCTGCCACAACAATATCGGTGCCACCGGCATCCACTTCAAACACGGCATAACCGGTATCCGAGTTTTCGTATATCACATGCTCAACAACGCCCTCTAATTTGAGCATCTCAGCAGTTTGTGTTGTACTGTTTGTCTGTAAAGTATCCGTGCTTGCCACCTCCTTCCGGGTGCAAATGGGGTAAAAACCGTTCAATACACAATTTTTTATTTTATATTATAGCCTATTTGTATCTCTTTGGCAATTTTTTTGACAACTTCCCCTTGTAGCTGATATAATAAATGTCCTTTTGCGGTTTTGAAGTGAGTGCAAAAAGAAGGCGCTGGGCAAGGAGGCGAAGCTGGAATAAAATTGTATGGATCGAATTTTCTGGCAGCGGCAAGTCCACAGTGGCGCGGACGCTGAGGTAGGAATACGCGGTGTAAATGCCTTGCAGCTTGACTGCGTACAGCATATACTGGGCAGGCAGGTACACCCGCTGGAAGAAAAGCGGACAGCCGTACCCGCAGGCAAACTGAAAAAATCGCCAGGTTTTTGCGCAGTGCCCGAGGAAGTGCGTGTGATCAAAAAAGCAGGGAAAATTGGATGAATTTTATCGGGAAACGGGAATGCGGACAGAGCAGATTTTGCAGCAAAAGCGTTAAGGCAACACCGCACAATTCCCGCCTTGCGGCTTAAGCACCGCTCCGGCAGCTGCGGCACGGCATCTGCGTTGCCAAAATGCTCGATAAGACATCCAGTATTATCTGCGCTTTTGGCTTGGCATCTGCCGCACCTCGCTCGCCGTATCGGCACTTAGAATTATGCGGTATTGCCTTAACATATGTTTGCACAGGAGCAAACAACGGGAAAAATAAGAGCAATTTATACATCAATGGTAAAAAATGTTTTGAGAAATTGTTATCACTTGCGGAAGGGATGTAAACAAAATTGTGTATTTTGCCAAAAATCAAGACATTTCGATGTACGGTTGAAACACACCTGAATTTGTGCTAAAATCATGTTAGCTATCTGTGGCCAAATTGCCGTAAAGCACAACTACTTTACATAAACATGCGTGCTAAGATTTTGCATGTGGGGCAGCTGCGGGCCCCAATTGTAAGAGTGGTGCTTTGCGTCAAAAAGCCGACCGAAGCGGCAGACCTGGCCAACCATCTTTGACTGGAAAACAGGAATTAAGAGATTAGAGAGGTGCCTTTTGTGGATAATGAAGAAAATGAAGTAATTGACCTAACAGAAATTTTAAGTGCGGTTCGCCAGCATCTTCTTGAACTGATTTTTGTAACTTTGGCTGCTGCGTTGGTTGGCTTTATGGCGTCTAAGTTTTTGATGACCCCAAAGTATGATTCTTCTGCCCTGATGATTGTCAATACCCGGCAGGATGTCAATGCCAATGTTACCAGTGACCAGATCAATTCTGCAACCAAGCTGGTTTCTACTTACAGCATTATTATCAAGAGTGATACGGTTCTGCAGCAGGTTATTGATAACCTGGGCCTGAACCTGACTTATGCTCAGCTGAACAAGCGCGTTACCGTAGCAGCTGTGGACGATACCCAGGTTATGAAGATCACTGTGCAGAGCGACAGCCCGGAATGGGCACGGCAGGTGTGTGAACAGATCATTACAGTGGCTCCGGATGTGATCAAAGAGGCTGTTGAAGCGGGTTCCGTCAAAGTGATCTCAAATCCTTCTTTGGCAACGGAGCCGGTTTCCCCCAACATTATGAAGAACACGATGTTGGCCGCAGCGGTTGGTTTTGTTCTGGTGATTGGTATTATTGTGCTGCAGGTTTTGCTGGACAATAAGATCAACACGGAGGAAGATGTTACCAAGTATCTGGATATGACTGTTCTGGGCGTGATCCCGCAGTATGGTCAGGGAGGTAAAAAGGAATGAGTAAAAAGCGTGAACATCATAAGCTGTTTATGGTTGGCTCAGATGCACCGTTCCAGTTTACAGAAGCTTACAAGTCTCTGCGAACCAACCTGGAGTTCCTTGCCGCAACCAGCGATTGCAAGACTATCCTGATTACCTCCTCTGTCCCCGGCGAAGGGAAGAGCAACGTCGCAGTAAACCTTGCGATTACCCTGGCAGACAGTGGCAAGCGTGTGGTGCTGGTTGACTGCGATATGCGTAAGTCTACCATCTCCCGCTACCTGCATATTCCGCGTGATCATATCGGCATTACCAACACCATTACGGGCAAGGACCGTACCCAACTGGCCAATGCACTGGTCAACTTCAAAGACCTGGGCATTGTGGTGCTACCTGTTGGCACCATCCCCCCGAACCCATCGGAATTGTTGGCAACGAAGGCGATGGAAAATACCTTTGAGGCCCTGAAGCAGGTGTACGATTATATTATTGTAGATACGCCGCCGGTTTCTGTTGTTACCGATGCTGCAGTATTGTGCAAGTATGTGGATGGGGCATTGCTGGTTGTACGCCCGGGTGTTACCACCATTGAAGGTGCCCAGCTGAGCAAGAAAAACCTGGAAGCTGTGAATGCCCGCGTCCTTGGCGTAGTAATGAACGGATACGATGTTAAAAAAGCCGGTAAGAAAGATGGCTACTACTATTCTTATTCTTACGGGTACAGCAATGACGACGCAGCTGGAAAGAAGAGCCGGAGTAAGGCATAATGAGTTCGCAACTGGTTGATCTCCATTGTCATATTTTGCCTGGCATTGATGACGGTGCCAAAAACCTGGATGTTTCCATGTCCTTGATCCAGAAAGAAATGGAAGACGGGGTTGTTGGCATTGTGTTCACACCGCACTTCCATTATGAGCGCATTACGCTGGATGCTTTTGTGCAACAGCGCAAAATGGCTTATCGCAGCGTTGTGGCGCAGCTGGCAGAACGCAAACTTCCCCTTGCCGTCAAATTGGGTGCAGAGGTCTATTTTACCACAGCGTTGGCCAGCCTGGATCTTTCCAAATTGGCATTTGCAGGGTCGCGGTATATCTTGATTGAATTCCCGACCAGCATCCATCCCGGTGGAATTGAGGATACCCTGTTTGCGGTGCAAAACCGTGGGTATACTCCCATTTTGGCCCATGTGGAGCGCTACCCCTATGTTACCGAGGATCCTACCCTGCTGTACCGCTGGGTCAGCTCCGGCGCATTGGCGCAGATCAATGCTTCGGGTTTGGTGCGCGGTGGACATACGGCCAAATGGCTGCACAAACTGCTGGATTGGAACTTAGTTCATCTGATGTGTTCTGACTGCCATTCTGTTACAACCCGCCCGCCAAACCTGAAAGACGGGATGGCACAGATAAGCAGTTCAACGGCAAAACTTTTACAGAAAAATGCCATTGATGTCTACCTGAACAAAGAAATTTCTATCAAAGAACCAATTGAGCCAAAATTCCGCTTTGGACGCTGGGTATAATAGGCTTGCAAGTTACGGTTTGCTGCCCTACTATATTCCGGGGCCATCATGCGTGGCAGAAAGCCCGTTTCATATGCCGCAAAGGGAACGGTCTTTCTTCGTGCTTTTGCGGCTTTTAATTGTATCATGAACCATTCTACATCAAAAACACTGCATATTCTGGATGCTTTTCTGGACTTTTTCCTGCTGTTGGGAGCGTATGAGGTTTCCAGCCTGCTACGTATGCACAGCCCCTGGGGTGAAGCGTTCTGGTGGGTCGATGTTGCCCGCTTCCGCCCGCTGGCACTTGTATACGCAGCGGCAATCATTCTGATTTATATTGCACAGGGTGAATACCGCACTTTTAAGCGGCGCGGCTTAGTGAGAGAACTGGCAAAAGCCCTTTTGGGAAACCTGGGCGGCTTTGCGCTGGCAGCAACCATTTTGTATGTATTCCAACTTTCGCAGTTTTCCCGCCTGCTGCTTGTTTACTATTACCTGCTGTCCAGCGTGGTCATTACGGTCAAGCGGTTATTGCTGCACCGGATCAGCCTTTGGTATGCAAAGCGGCGCCATATTATAGCCCGCGTTTTGCTGGTCGGCAATGGAAACCTGGCATTACGCTATTATAATGATGTTGTAAAGGGCAAGGATGTATCGGCAGAGTATGCCGGCTATGCAGCGCAGAACCCGGTAGTGGAACTGCCGAATTACCTTGGCACAGTAGCCGATCTGCATAAGATTCTGGAAAGTACCCGGATTACCCATATTGTGATTGCGGAGGAAACCCAGAACCGCAGCGAGTTGCTGCAGATCACCGCGATTGCAGAAAATTACGGCATTAAGGTTAGTGTAATTCCAGTCTATTCGGACTTTCTCTCTTCCCGCACAATGGATAATACCGTAAACGGGTTGTATGTGATCGACCTGAAAATGCAGGAAACATGCGATATTATGGGTGTGAACATTGTGGTAACGGACATGGACAAAACCATGACGCTGCTGGAAAGCCAGCTGGAACAATGGCGTGGGAAATATATCTGCGTGGCCAATGTACATACCACCGTAACGGCGCACGAGGATGCCGAGTACCGCTATATTCAGAACCATGCGGTCATGGCGCTGCCGGACGGCGGTCCCCTTTCGCAGTTCAGCCGCAGGCAGGGGTATGCTGCTGCGCAGCGCGTTACGGGGCCGGATTTGATGAAGCAGGTTTTGGCGGTCAGCGCAGAAAAAGGCTGGCGGCACTATTTTTATGGCTCTACCCCGGAAACGTTGCAGTTGCTACGCAAAAAGGTGGAAGAGCGCTACCCTGGTGTTGTGATTTCCGGTATGATGTCGCCACCGTTCCGCGAGATGACCCCGCAGGAGGACGCTCAGGCGGTAGCGGAAATCAACGCAACAAAGCCGGACTTTGTGTGGGTTGGCCTTGGTGCCCCCAAACAGGAACGCTGGATGGCCGCCCATGAGGATCGCGTACAAGCCTTGATGATCGGCGTTGGTGCGGCGTTTGACTATGAGGCGGGCAACATTAAGCGTGCGCCCATGTGGATGCAGAAGCACAACCTGGAATGGCTTTACCGATTGATGCAGGACCCGAAGCGCCTGTTCCACCGCTACCTGAAAACAAATGTAAAATATCTTTTGTGGACCTGGCGCAGCGGCGAATAGCGGAAAAGATAAAACAATAGCAAAAATACCATGCTGTACATTGGAAGGAGGAACCGGCCCCGGTTCCTTGCCCGATGTGCGGCATTTTTTATGGCTTTGGGGCGCCGACCGACAATCTGATTCTATGCAGAATAAGTGAACAGATTCCGGCTGTGCGACAAATCAGAATCGAAGAATCTCGACTTTTTTCTCAAGCCCCCTACCTATTTGCCGGGAGCTATGGTATAATATCTGTATATGCTGTTATATATGCAAATTTAGATGTTTGGAAAGGAGCTACCACATGCAGCAGGAAACTGTCATTGTGTTGGACTTTGGTGGCCAGTATAACCAGCTGATCGCCCGCCGTGTCCGTGAATGCAACGTTTATTGCGAAATTTATTCTTACCGTACTGACCTGGCCAAAATCAAGGCCAAAAATCCGAAGGGCATTATCTTTACCGGTGGTCCCAACAGCGCTTACCTGCCGGATTCCCCTACCATCGATCCCGAAATATATACTTGGGGTGTTCCGGTACTGGGCATCTGCTATGGCAGCCAGCTGATGATGCATATGCTGGGCGGTAAGGTTTGCAAGGCTCCGGAACGCGAATATGGCAAGACGGTTGTGGATCTGGATACCACCAGCCCGCTGTTTGACGGCCTGCCGAACCAGAATGTTTGCTGGATGAGCCATAATGACTATATCGAGCAGGCTGCCCCCGGCTTTGATATTATTGCCCACACCCCCAACTGCCCGGTTGCCGCTGCACAGGATGCCGCCCGCGGCCTGTACTGTGTGCAGTTCCACCCGGAAGTGTTGCATACCGAAAACGGTACTAAGATTCTGCATAACTTTGTTTACAAAGTTTGCGGCTGTGCCGGTACCTGGAAGATGGACTCCTTTGTGGAGCATAGCGTGAACGCCTTGCGCGAGAAGATCGGCAATGGCAAGGTGCTGTGCGCTCTTTCCGGTGGTGTGGATTCCAGCGTATGTGCTGCCATGCTGGCAAAGGCCATTGGTAAGCAGTTAACCTGCGTGTTTGTTGACCACGGCCTGCTGCGCAAGAACGAACGTGAGCAGGTTTGCGAAGTGTTCGGCGAGGGCGGCCAGTTCGACATCAACTTTGTCTGCGTGGACGCCCGCGAACGTTTTTACAGCAAGCTGGCCGGTGTTACCGAGCCGGAGCGCAAGCGTAAAATCATTGGCGAAGAGTTCATCCGTGTGTTTGAGGACGAGGCCAAGAAGATCGGTGCTGTAGACTTTTTGGCACAGGGCACCATCTACCCGGACGTTGTGGAAAGCGGCCTGGGCGGTGAATCTGCTACCATCAAGAGCCACCACAATGTTGGCGGCTTGCCGGATTATGTAGACTTTAAGGAAATTGTGGAGCCGCTGCGCGACCTGTTCAAGGATGAAGTCCGCCAGGCTGGCCGTGAACTGGGCTTGCCTGAATATTTGGTCGCCCGCCAGCCGTTCCCCGGCCCCGGCCTTGCCATCCGCATTATCGGCGATATCACCCAGGAAAAGGTTGCCATTATACAGGATGCTGATGCAATCTGGCGCGAGGAAGTGGATAAGCTGCCCGCCGCTCAGCGCCCCAGCCAGTATTTTGCTGCGCTGACCAACATGCGCAGCGTTGGTGTTATGGGTGATGAGCGCACCTATGATTACGCCATCGCCCTGCGCGCTGTGACCACGACCGACTTTATGACCGCGGAAGTTACCCTGCTGCCCACCGAAACCATTACCACCGCAGCAAACCGCATCGTAAACGAAGTAAAGCATATCAACCGTGTTCTGTTTGACTATACCACCAAGCCGCCAGCAACGATCGAGTGGGAATGAGAAAAAAGTGAATATGAGAGGCTGCAAAGCCTTGAAAACACTCACTTTTTGAAAATCTCATTTCCTGTTTGATAGCAAAATGATAGCAGATACTAAAGCCATTTTGTTTGTTCTTATTTTGGCGAGCGAATGGTTTGCAGGTTTGCTGTCGCATCCAATCCTATATTGAGAGCGAAAAAGGCTCTGCTGACTTTCTGTAAAAGAAGGTCGGCAGAGCCTTTTGTTATTCTTCGGTGTGTTCCTTGAGATCAGCAAGGAGCAGATCATTCAGCTCCTGCGACGGCGTGATCTTGTGCCACTGACCGGAGGTGTCGAGTTCAGGGTAGCGGTAGCGCCATCGGTCATATTCTTCTTTGGTAATCTCCCCCGCTTTCAGCTTGGCGGCAACTGCAC
>SAUS01000052.1 GCA_004000625.1 Candidatus Cibiobacter qucibialis
GCGGCGCTCACCTTTGCAGCATCCAGTATTATCTGCGCTTTTGGCTTAGCAGCTGCCGTACCTCGCTCGCCGTATCGGCACTTAGAATTATGCGGTATTGCCTTTGTTTTCAGATATACCTTAATACATAGAATAGCACGCGCGGGCCGCGTGTGCTATAGATAAATGCGGGAAAATGTACTAGATTATTTCACAGCGTACCCGTTTTTGTTCAATTTTGAAGCAAATCCGCCGTTATTTCAGTTCCACAACGGTCACGCCGCTCTCGCCCTCACCATAGCGGCCAAGGCGGAAGGATTTAACCCCGCGGTGGGTGCGCAGGTGCTTTTGGATGGCGTTGCGCAGCGCGCCGGTGCCGTTGCCGTGGATGATATACACGGTGTTCTGGTTGCTGAGCATGGCGTGGTCCAAAAAGCGGTCCACTTCGGCCAGGGCTTCCTCCACGGTGTAGCCCAGCAGGTTCAGCTCCATGCTGGACTTGCGGTCATGGTTCAGCTCCACGCGGGTGCGGGTGCGCGGCGGTTCCTGCTTTTGGGTGCGCTTATCCATCTTATCGGGGGCGCACAGGCCGGTCAGGGGGACCTTAGTTTTCAAAATACCGGCGCGCACTTCCACCATGCCGTTTTTGTCCGGGCGGGAAAGCACCACGGCGTGCTGGTCCAGCTCCGCGATCACGACCTCCTGGCCGGGCTTGACCTCTTTCAGCGGTACAAACTGGCGCTTGGGCTGCTTTTTCTCGGTACAGTTCAGCAGCTGCTCTGTATCCTTGCGGGCAATTTCGCGGGCGCGCACAGCACGGGCGGCGGCGTTGGTCTTTTCATCTTTCTGGATGCGGCGCAGCTCGTCCGTCAGGGCATATGCCTGGTTCTGCACATCCTGCATCAGCTCATGGGCTTTGCGGCGGGTGGCTTCCAGCTCTTCCTCGCCCTGTTTGATCAGGGCATCACGCTTTTTCTCGGCGCTTTCCAGGGCATGCTCTGCTTCATAGCGGGCCTTTTCGGCTTCGTCCTCAGCGGCTTTCAGCTGCAGCTTCAAATCATCCAGCTGGGCCAGAACGCTGTCCAGCCGCTTATCATCGTTGGACATATGATTACGGGCGGCATCGATGACGCTTTCCGGAATGCCCAGCTTGGCACTGATGAGGAACGCGTTGGACTTACCGGGCACACCCACGCTGAGCTTGTAGGTGGGGGCCAGGCTTTCCACATCAAACTCACAGCTGGCGTTCACCACGCCAGGGGTTTCCAGCGCGTAAATTTTCAGCTCGGCGTAGTGGGTGGTGGCCATCAGCAGGGTGCCCTGCTTACGCAGCCTTTCCAGAATGCTGACGGCCAGCGCCGCGCCCTCTGCCGGGTCGGTACCGGCACCAAGTTCGTCGATCAGGGTCAGGGTATCGGGGCCGGCCAGCTCCAGAATGCCGGTGATCCGCTTCATATGGCCGGAGAAGGTGGACAGGCTCTGTTCAATGCTCTGTTCATCGCCGATATCCACCAGGTATTCATCAAAATGGCAGACGGTACTGCTTTCGTGCGCCGGGATCAAAAAGCCGTGCTGGGCCATCGCGTTCAGCAGGCCGGCCGTTTTGATGCTGACGGTTTTGCCGCCGGTGTTGGGGCCGGTGATGACAAGGGTATCATATTTTTCGCCCAGGGCAATATCCACGGGCACGACCTTTTTCTTGTCGATCAGCGGGTGGCGGGCTTTTTTCAGTGCAAAGCGGCAGCTATCGTTCACCTGCGGCATAAAGGCGTTCTGCTCCACCGCAAGGCGGGCTTTGGCCAGCAGCAGGTCAATTTGCAGCATAGCGTCATAGCTGTAGCTGAACTGCGGCTCCAGCGATGCCACCTGGCCGGAGAACGCTGTCAGAATGCGGGTGATTTCCTCCTGCTCTTGGGCGTGCAGCTGCATAATGCGGGCGTTGGCTTCCACCACAGCGGTGGGCTCCACAAACACGGTGGAGCCAGTGGAGGAAACATCGTGGATGACGCCGCCGACTTCGCCGCGGTACTCGGCACGAACCGGCACAACATAGCGGCCGTTGCGGATGGAAACCACAGCATCCTGCAAAAATTTGTTGGTGGTAGAGTTTTTGATGATGGCATCCAGCTTGGTGCGGATGCTGTCCTCCGTCGCGCGGATCTTGCGGCGCAGGTCGCGCAGGGTAACGGAGGCGGTATCGGCCATTTCTTCCGGCGAAATGATGCACTCGCCGATCTGCTTTTCCAGCACCGGCTGAGGAGCCAGGGCAAAGAACAGGTCATCGGTGGGCAGCATATCGTGGTCGGTCAGGCCGTACCACTGGGCCAGGCCGGAAAAATTGCGCAGCGCTGCAACAATTTCCAGCAGCTCGCCCATCGAAAGAATGCCGCCCTTGGCCGCATGGGCCACCACGCGGCGCACTTCATGCACAGCGCCAAAGCGCGGGCTGCCGTTTTTCAGCAGCAGGGCGTTGATGGCGTTGGTCTGGGCCAGGGCGTAGCGCTCCTCCTCCGTTGTGGCAAACGGCTCAATGGCGCGCATCATCTCTTTGGTTTCCGCACAGGTGCACAACTGCACCGCACGGGCAATAATTTTATCCAGTTCCAGGGTTGTACGGTAGGAAACGTCCATAGATAAATTGGTTACTCCTGTTGGGTCAGATGGGTCAAAAATCTTATTTTATCGTATCATCTATCGTGCACGGTTATTCCAGCACACCGTGCAAAAATTCAAGGCTTTTGGGCTGATAGTCCAGGTGAGCCGCCACGTACTGTTCACACACACGGCCCAGGCGGCGCTGGCTTTGGTCTGTCAGGGTAAAGTTGAACAGTTTGGCATCCTCTGCCAAACAGATATGCCGCAGCGCATACAGTGCACCGGGGTCCAGGTTGGGGGCGCGGTGCTCTTTGGCGGCGCAGTCGGCGCACAGCAGACGGCCCGCTACCGGATCCAGGTAAAAATCACAGCCGTCATACCGGGCGCATACATCGCAGGCCAGCACCCCCGGCATGTATCCCGCCTGGGTCATGGTGCGCATTTCATAGATGGCTTTCAGCTGGCGCAGCGGGCGTTTTTGCTCAGCGGTCATGTACAGGGTGTTCAGCAGCAGGCGCAGGCAGTCCGCCGATTCCGGCGGCTCCGGCGCCAGCGTGATGGTCAGCTCCGAAAGATAGGCTGCCAGGGCGGTGCCTTCCACGGTTTTGCTTAACCCGTGGAACACCTTGCTGACAGCGGCGCTGTCAATAAAATTGGTTTTGCGGCCCAGTGTAATGGCAAATTCTGAATAACAGAAAAGCCCGCAGGCACTGAACAGCTTGTTTTTCAGCCGCAGGCTGCCGCGGGCGGATGCTGACAGCACCCCGTTACCCGGTGTCAGCACTGTCAGGATCTGGTCGGCTTCGCCCACCCGGACCGCACGCAGGACAAGCCCCATTGTGTTGATCTGCATTGTTTTCCCCCGTGGTTATGCCCTGCGGCGCAGTGCTGCGGTAATCAAGGTAGTCATAAATACTGCCGCTGGCAGCAAATTTCTGCCACTGTGCGGCGCGGATTCCGTCGGTTTCAGCATTTCCTGGCATGATGGCCCGCCCCCTTTACGGATTAGCTTGCCACCATCATACCGATCCATGCGTGGAAAAGTTGTCCAACCGTGTGGTTGGACAGGGTTCGCGCAGTCTCCCCGCTGTTACGGCTTGGCAAAACCGAGGTTATCCAGCAGGCGATCGTTATCGCGCCAGTCCTCGCGCACCTTTACCCAGCATTGCAGGTTCACGCGGGCGCCCAGCAGTTCCTCGCAGTCCATGCGGGCGGCGGAGGCAATCTTTTTCAGCATCTGGCCGCCCTTGCCAATGATCATTCCCTTATGGCTCTTGCGCTCGCAGCAAATCTCCACGCTGATGTCGATCAAATCGCTGTCCGGGCGTTCTTTGAAGCTTTCCACCGTAACAGCAATGCCGTGGGGGATTTCTTCCCGCATGAACAGCAGGGCTTTTTCACGCACCAGCTCGGCCACCAGCTCTTTTTCCGGCATATCGGTAAAAGCGTCGTCGTCAAAGTAATGCGGGCCGGGGTTGGCGTACCGCTTCAGCAGCGGGAACAATTCCTCACAGCCGGTGCCATCCTTGGCGGAAACGGTGACGATCGCATCAAAAATATCGAACTCTTCCACCTGCTTTTTGCGGGCTTCCAGCGCAGCAAAATCATTCAGCAGGTCCACCTTGTTGATGACCGCGATCGCCGGGCCTGCTTTACGCAGGGCTTCCACCATGCCAAGCTCGGATTCGGTAAACTCACCGGTAGGCTCAAACAGCATCAGGGTCACATCCACATCCTTCAGGCTGGCGGCTGCGGTCTGGGTCATGCGGGAATCCAGCCGGTTGCGCGGCTTATGGATGCCGGGGGTATCCAGCAGCACATACTGTACCGGTCCCTTGGTGATAATGCCGGTAATACGGTTGCGGGTCGTTTGTGCCTTTTGGGTCACGATGGCAACTTTTTCGCCAACCAGGTGGTTGGTCAGGCTGGATTTGCCCACGTTGGGGCGGCCCACAAGGGCCACAAACACGCTGGAGGGCATTTCAGGTTCATTGTGGTTCTTCTGCATTCGTACCTTCTCTTTCAATCTGCTGCAATCTGCGGGCTATTTGGCCCGGTTGGGTTCACCCGTACTGCACAGTTGGGCAGCCGGGCCTTATTTTTCTTCGGTTTTATTTTCTTTTGGGGTTTTGACCTGTTCCTGCTTGCCAAGGCGGAAGGTGAACAGGTAGGCCGGCACCAGCGAAAGCACCCAAAGCGCCGTGCTGAGCGGCGTTGTCGTCACGCTGGTCCAGATGGCGTTCAGAGCAGCCGCGTTGCCAAACAGGCAGATGCCCACGACCACCGCACCAAACGCTGTGACCAGCACGCCTCCAGCCGCCATATCTTTTGCGGCACCGGCGCTCCACCAGTGGGTGGTATCCGGCTTATCCACAGCGCGCTCCACGGCGGAATTCATCAGCTCCATGCCAAGCATCATAAACACGCAGATGGCCAGCAGCGCCACGCCGGTGGCGTCAATGTGCGCCATGTGCGCCGCGGCAAATACATACAGTGCCGCACACAGGTGGAAGCGGAAGTTGCGTTCCTCCAAAACAGCTGCGCAGATGCCGTGCCATGCGTAAACAAAGCCGTGCCCAAACCGGGCAAGGTCCGTCAGCATGCGATTCTTTTTCTTGGGCTTCATGTACAGCTCACACTTCGTCGTTGGTATAGCTGACGGTGCGCGGCAGGCCCAGCTGCATCAGAACAGCTTCCTCTTTTTCGCGCATACGTACCGCTTCCAGCCCGCTGGATTCATGGTCATAGCCCAGCAGGTGCAGCATGGAATGTACCGTCAGATAGGCAACTTCGCGCTGCAGGCTGTGGCCGTACAGTTCGGCCTGTTCCATGGCGCGCTCCATAGAAATCACGATATCGCCCAGAATCTTGCAGCCGTTGTCCTCGTCGATATCATACTCCCCGTTTTCTGCCATGGGGAAGCTGAGCACATCGGTGGGGGCATCCTTATCCCGGTACTGCTTGTTCAGCTCGTGGATGCGGGCGTTATCCACAAAGGTCACGCTGATCTCTGCCGGGCCGTCAAACTTTTCGTATTCCAGCACCGCATTGCAGCTGCGGCGGATCAGGATGCGAAGCCCCGAAGGAACTTTGACCGCGTTCTGCTCATTGGTGATCAATACTTTGTTAGACATAGGAAATCTGCCTCCTGACTGTGCTTTTGTTCGGTGCCGTTGGGCACCGTTTATAAATCATTTTTATTTTTATACTCTATCCGTTACGCATTTGCCGTTTCCGGCTTGGCCTGCGGGGCCCGCTTGGGCGGCTGGGCAGCACGCTCATAGGCTTTTACGATCTGCTGTACCAAGCGGTGGCGCACAACGTCCTTTTCGGTCAGGTAAACCTGCGCAATGCCGTCAATCCCCTTTAATATATGCAGGGCATCCACCAGGCCGCTTCGGGTCTTTTCCGGCAGGTCCACCTGGGTCACATCGCCCGTCACTACCACCTTGCTGCCCACGCCCATGCGGGTCAGGAACATCTTCATCTGTTCGGGGGTGGTGTTCTGGGCTTCATCCAGGATGATAAAGGCATCGTCCAGCGTGCGGCCGCGCATGTAGGCCAGCGGGGCCACCTCAATGGCCTGCTTTTCTACCAGCTTCTGGAAGGTTTCCGCCCCCAGCAGGTCAAACAGGCCGTCATACAGCGGGCGCAGATAGGGGTCCACCTTATTTTGCAAATCGCCGGGCAGAAAGCCCAGCTTCTCCCCCGCTTCCACGGCGGGGCGGGTCAAAATAATGCGGCTGACGTCTTTTGACTTGAACGCCTTGACCGCCATGGCCACAGCCAGGTAGGTTTTGCCCGTACCGGCAGGCCCCACGCCAAAGGTGATGGAGTTGGCGCGGATGGCGGAGAGGTACTCTTTCTGGCCCAGCGTTTTGGGGTGGATGGGGCGGCCTTTGGCGGTAACGGCGACAAAATCATCGTTCAGTTCCCGCAGGCGCTTTTCCTCGCCGCCGCGGGCCAGGCTGATGCAGTAGCGCACTGTCTGTTCCTCCAGCGGGGTGTGGTTCTGCATCAGGGTCACCATTCCGTCCACTGCATGCACAGCAGCTTCCACGTCTTTTGGCTCACCGGTAAACTTTAACAGGGAGCCGCGGCAGACCGCCGTGACGTGGAACTCATTTTCCAGCAGTTTTACGTTCTGGTCACAGTTGCCAAAAATGGCGGCGGCCAGTTCGATGCTGTCTAATTCGACTGATTTTTCGGCCAATATGGTACCTCCTGTGCAGCCAGGCGTCAGCCGCCGGGCCAGCCCGCACGCTTTTACGCCTGTTTTTGCAGTTTTTGTGGTAAAAGATTACAGATAGCCATAATCTTTCAATTTGAATTATAGCACAGTTTTGTCGAAAATAAACTATGAATGTTGCACAAAATTTTAACCTCCTGCATGTTAAAATCCACGCAGGGGATGATTGTAACCTTTTTGGTTGTCATGAACAAAAGTATCCCACCCAGAATATTTTTTCAACTTTTGCCCCATTTCCCCTTGACTTGTGCCAAAAATCCAGTATACTATTATTGTTGTGCTGGTGTGGCTCAGTTGGTAGAGCAGCTGATTCGTAATCAGCAGGTCGCCGGTTCAAGTCCGGCCACCAGCTCCATAAACCGCGCAGGGTTCCGTTTGGTAATCCTTCGCGGTTTATTTTTGTGTTTTCTGTACAAGAATTCAAGCGCCCTGTTGTATTTTCCACAACAGGGCGCTTGTTTTGTTGATTATTCTTTCGTTTTTTCCGTTTCGGGTGCGTCTTCTGCAGAGGTGTTTTTCGCTTGGGGCTGGGGTTCTTCGTTCACCACGGGGATAAAGCGCTTGGCAAACTTGTTTTTACCGCGGCTGCGCACATAGAAATAGCCGATAATCGAGAACGTGAACGCACCGATAAAGTTGACGAAAAGGTCCTCCATCGTATCCAGCAGGCCAATATCCAGGTAGCCGCCCAGACCAAGGGCCGTCTGGGTGCCGTCACTTTGCACCACGATCACATCCGTGATATTGCGGATGACGCCGGGATGGTTACCGCCGGTGGGGTCCAGCATCACGCTGCCAATGGTGTTGACCACGGTATCCTTTTGCATATCCAGCAAAAACAGCTGGTCCATGGTACACTCAAAAAATTCCCAGATCACGCCAACCGTCATGGAAAAGCAGAATGCCACAATGGCCAGGTACAGCGGGGAGAGCGAAAAGCCGATCTTTTCCTCCCGGTTGAGGATATCAAGCAAAGAGAACCCGATGGCCGCGCACAAAAAGCCGTTCAGGGTGTGCAGCACGGTATCCCAATAGGGGAAGGTAACGTAATAGGCGTTAATCTCGCCCAAGATTTCCGCCGCATAGATAAACAGCAGGATGATAATTTCCAGTGTATTTGGCAGTTCAATGTCCAGCCGGTGCTCCACCATGTTGGGCACGCCGAACAGGAACAGCGTCAGCACACACAAAAAGACATTTTCAAAGTTGCGGTTAAAGATCTGGGCAATCAGCACCAGAATGACCGAGGCACGCAGCAACAGGTAAACGATGGTAACCGAGCGCTTGTTCTTCCAGGCATCTTTCAGCTGGCTCAAACGGCGGGGGCGCGGCGAGGGTGGTACGTTTTTCAAATCGGGCATGAAATATCAGTCCTCCAGGCTAAAATCTTTGGGGTCATAATGCGGCAATTCCTGCCGGTGCGGCACGCGCAGCAGCGGGTCATACCGGAACTTGCGGCAGGCAAAATAGGGCGAAACCACGCCCCGGTTTTTGCACAGAACCATTTTCTGGTCAGCCGACGGAGAGCCGTGGGTGCAGTAAGCACACGCCGGAGAGATTTTTGTGCCATAGGGCGGCTTTTTGAACATCCGCTTTCCTCCAATACTGCAAGGTTTGGCAGCGGTTCACCGCGGGCCGTCTGCACGGCTGCGGTGCGCTGCCGGAATAGTATTATTATAAGAGCTTTAGCAGGTTTTGTAAAGTTGATACAGTGCAGCGCACAAAAAGAATGCGATTGCCAGCGCCGTATCCCACGCGGTACGCTTCATAACGACCACCTGCGGGGCCAGACTGGTGAACACAGCCGCCTGCCCCGGTACCAGCGGAATGCACAAGTGCAGCAGCCCCTGCAAAAACATAAAATGCAGCACCCGTGCGGCCAGCAGCAGCCCCAGCGGCACCGCCCCCTGCAGCAGCGCCGCCAGCTGGGCAAGCACCGATGCCCCCAGCAGGCTCAGGCACAGGCACACCCCCGCCACGCTACCTGCAGCGGCAAAATCTGCGCAGCCTGCGGAGATTTCCAGCGCAGCGTTCAGGTAAGGCCGCGCACCATCAGGCATCCCCTGCCCCAACACACTGCCCACCACACGGCAGAACACCGCGCAGCCGCACACCGTCAGGCTGCTTTGCACCGCATTGCTGATGGCCTGTGGGAAGGTCACGCTCTTTTGTTGACTGCTCCCCTGCTCAGCTGGCAATTCCTGCTTTGGCAAAAACGGCACCAGGCAGGCTGCGGCAGCAAGGTTGGCTGCCAGCTGCAAGCCATACAGCAGCAGCCCCAGCGCCACGCTGCCAAACAGCTGCCCCCCAATGCAGCCAACCACAAAGCCTGGGCCGGAACAGCAGCCCAACAGCAGCAGGAACGCGGCATCCCGCGGGGGCAGTTCCCCCGTTTTGCGCAATGCTGCAATCTGTTGGGCGCACACCGCGTATCCACCACACCAGCCCAGCACCAGCACCGCCGGGGCCCGTGGGCTGCGGATCCCGCACAGCCGCATCAAAGGCCGCAGCGGCCACCCCAGCGCCGGAGCCAGCGGCCCCAGCAGGCCGCACACCACAAACAGTGGGAACAGCGCGGGCAGTAGGCTGCCGCCGCAGAGCTTCAGCCCCGCCGCAAAGCCCTGCGCCGCTGCCTGGGGCCGGGCCAGCAGCAGACCGCTCAATGCCAGCGCCAGTGCGGCCTGCACCACCGGCCAGGGGGCAAACCGCATTTGGCTTGATTTTTGCTTCATATCTGCACCGCCTTTGCCGTATATTGGGGTGAATGATCCACGCATGTGTGTTCCCTGGCAGACGAAAGGAGGCGGTCTGGCATGAAGCAGCACCCACGCCGCCGGTCCAAACGCCGCACCCCGGCCCCCACCCTGCACGACCTGCTGCGCCAGCCGGACGCCGATTTTTACCGTCTGCCGGATTTGGAGATCCGCTCCGGGCGCATTGTTACCGATGGCTGCCGCCGGGTGCTGGATTTTGCCCCACAGAAGATCACGCTGGATGTGGGCAGCACGGTTATTACATTTTATGGCACTGCGCTGCGAATAGAATCGCTGAACGGCAAACGGCTAACGGTTGCCGGGCGGGTGGCCCGCATTGATTTTGCACCCAAGTGGGAGGTTGACGCCAATGAAGCGCCGCATTCAGGCAGCAGATAGCATTCGGTTTTGTGTGCGCGGCCGCGGGGCGCAGCGCCTTTTGGGCCAAGCCGCCCAGGCCGGGTTGAAGCTGGAACGCATTGCCCCGCAGGCAGACGGCTTTACCGCCGTGGTGTCCGGCGCCGGCTGGGCCAAGCTCTGCCAGCTGGCCGGTGCGGGCGGGTGGCAGGTGATCCAAATGCAGCGGCGCGGCCCCGGTCCATTAGCAGAGCGATTGCTGCGCCGCCCCGGCGTTCTGGCGGGCATCGGCCTGTTTTTTGTGCTGCTGCACTGGCTGGGCGGCTTTTTGTGGTGCATGAATCTGGAACTTTTGACCGTTCCCCAACAGGAAAGCATCCGCACACTGCTGGCGCAGAGCGGCATCTGGGAGGGCTGCCGCCCCAGCCAGGCGGAACTGGCCCAGGCGCAGCAGCTGTTGGAAGCCAGCGGTGATTTTGGCTGGGTCAGCCTGAATTTTACCGGTGGCTGCCTGACCGCCGAGGGTACGCCCCTCCAGCAGGCACATGCGGAACCACCCGCCCAGAACACCGGGCTTTATGCCCGTGCAGGCGGCGAGGTGCTTGCCGTAAACATTGCCAGCGGTTTTGCACAGGTGCAGCCGGGCCAATACGTTGGCAGCGGCATGCTGCTGGCCGCTGTGGAAAAGCTGGACCGCAGCGGTGCGCCCGTGCCCCAGCCCGCCAGCGGCACCGTAACAGCGCGGGTGCGGCTGGCCTACACCGGGCAGCAGGCGTTCACCCAGCAGCGCCCGGTTCTGACCGGCACTTGCGCGGAACGCCGCACCCTAACCCTGCTGGGCCGCAGCTGGCAGCTGCCGGGGTCCGGCGCACTGCCGGAGGATGTTCCGCCCCGCGTACGGTGGCTGCCGCTGCGCCTGGGGCGGCTGGCTTTGCCCGGCTGCGTGCAGGAAACCACCTGTTGGGCACGGGAAACACAGGAGCAGACTTTCACCCCCGAAACCGCCGCAGCTCTGGCACGGCGCAGCGCCCGCCTGCAATTATTGCAGGATTACCCCGATGCCGTGATTGAAAGCGAGCGCGATTTTGCCAGCACCACCGCCACCGCCGCCGTATGCCGCGCGGTGTTTGTGTTTTGCGCTAACATTGCCGAACCGCGCAGCGCCTCCTCCGCCAGTGGGTGACAAGCGGGGTCCGGCGTGCTATAATGCCTATAATTCGAGATTCGAACATAGGATGTTGAGGGACAGGGAGGAAACACCATGGAAGAAATGCTGGATTTGGTCAACGAGCAGGGCGACCCCCTCGGCCGGGCTGTGCCGCGCAGCGAGGCGCACCGCCTTGGGCTGCGCCACCGTACCAGCCATGTGTGGCTGGTACGCCGCAAAAACGGCGTGCTGGAAGTTCTGCTGCAAAAGCGCAGTGACGAGAAAGACTCTTTCCCCGGCTGTTACGATATTTCCAGTGCGGGACATATCCCGGCCGGGCAGGGCTTTGTGGATTCCGCCCTGCGGGAGTTGAAAGAAGAGCTTGGCGTAACCGCCCAGCCGCAGGACCTGTTTTTGTGCGGGCAGCGCAGCTTCCAGTTTTCCGCGGTGTTCCACGGCAAACCGTTCAAGGATAACCAGGTCAGCAATGTGTACCTGCTCTGGCTAGACCGTGATGCCGAAGAATTTACGCTGCAAAAAGAGGAGATCAGCGCCGTGCGCTGGATGCCCCTTGCCGACTGTTTGCGTAATGTGGAGAACGGCGCGCTGAACAGCTGCATTTTCCCAGAAGAGCTGCGGATGGTGCAGGCCACGGTGGAAAAGGCAAGCGCAACTTGATTGAAGAAATTATTTTGTGGGAAAGCTGTAGGAAACGGCCTTCCCTTATTTTTTTATTTTGCCGTGTAACAGCGCGGGCCTTTTTGACGTTTTTGATAGCGAAGGGACGGGAAAACCGAATGCCGGCTCGTGCTTTCCCCTATTTATGAGCTTAGGCAACACCGCACAATTCCCGCCTTGCGGCTTAAGCACCGCTCCGGCAGCTGCGGCACGGCATCTGCGTTGCCAAAATGCTCGATAATGTCGGGTTGCGGTACCCGCATCGTGCTTCGGGGGCAAAAGCCCCTCGCACTCTGCGACCGCTGCCCCTGCTTCGGTTCGCTGCATCCGCCACTGGCGGCGCTCACCTTTGCAGCATCCAGTATTATCTGCGCTTTTGGCTTAGCATCTGCCGCACCTTGCTCGCCATATCGGCACTTAGAATTATGCGGTATTGCCTTAACGTAAAATCCGGCTGCGTTTGCAGAAATAGACGATATTTTCGACGTTTCAGATACCCCTGGGAAAAAGCCAAAGGTGTTTGCCTGAAAAAATTTTCCAAGGCTCTCCCGCAAAAAGCGTTTATTACGAAAGGAATTTGAATACCATGAAACATATCCATTCCATCAATTTTATCAAACACACCACCCTGCTTGCTTGTTCTGCCCTGTTGGCTGTCAGCCTTGCCGCCTGCAGCCAGCCTGCCGCTTCCGATGCCGCCAGCACTGCAGGCAGCGCTTCCAGCAGCGTCACCAGTGATACCGCTCAAATCCCCAACCCGTGGACCGGCTGCACCACCCTGGCGGATGCCGCCGCCCTGACCGGGTACGATTTTACCGTGCCCGACTCCGTGGATGGCTACCCGGACGTTACCATTGCCGTATTGGAAAGCGAGCAGCTGACCGAGGTGCAGTACAGCTCCGGCAATGCCCGCCTTTGCCTGCGCAAGGCCCCCGGCAGCGATGACATCAGCGGAGATTTCAACCAGTATGCGGAAAGCAATGCCGTTGATGTTGACGGCCGCAGCGTGACCCTGCAGGGCAACGACGGCCAGGTTCAGCTTGCCACCTGGCTGGACGGGGACTATACCTACTCCATCGGCATTTACCGCGAAGACGGCACCGGGCTGACCGCCGATGAAATGACTGGCCTGGTAAAAGCTGCCAAATGAGCGGCAAATTGTAACAATTTGGAACAACCTCAACCAAAACACAAAAGGGTGCGCAGCGAACGGTTTGCTGCACACCCTTTATTTTTGCTTTTTACACTTTTTGTTGCTGCGGTTTTGCAAAGTGTGCGTTTAATACGCAGGGGAACCCGCCAGCATCTTACGAAACAGCGCTGTTATTGCTCAACTTCATCACAATCAGGCCGTGATGTTCCCGCTATAAAAAACCTGCACAAAAGGAAATCCCCGCCTGAGGGAAAGGCGGGGATTTGAGAAAGGAGGAGAAGAACACATGAAAAAGATTTGTTAATATTTATCTTTCGCTTGCAATTAAATTGTAACCTTTTTGAAACCTTTTGTCAAGGCCAAATTGTAAAAGATTTGTAACCAATTTTGTGTTTTTTGTGTGAACGCTTCATCCTTCTCTTTGTTGCCCCGTCAATCCGCGTTATCCTGCAGGGGTTCCAGGGTAATTTCGGCTTCAAAGTTGCAGGTATCCCCCTGCCACCCGGCCATATACCAGCGGTTTTCTCCCACTGTGGCGCGGTACAGGCGGGTGCTTTCGCCCATGGGTACTTCCTTGTGATAATACAGGATCACATCCGTTACAGTGTGGGTCCGCCATACTTCCAGCGGCAGCGCATCACAGATCAGGTCCGCATACACGGTATTGTTCATATGGCCGTTCCGATCACACCGGCTGTACACAGCGCGATGGGTGCCAAGCTCTTCACAATCCTCCCGCTTGACTTTTGTCAGCTTGATGGGCAGTTCCCGGTCCAGCTTATCCACCCAGCCCGTTGTGGGGAAACCTTCCGGGTGCTTGCGCAGGATCATCCGCTTGTCGGTATCAATCAACACCCAGCGGCTGTCCACACACACCTCTTCCCTGCCCTGTGCATCGCAAAAGGTGGTAAAGCGGCGGTTGACGGCGCGGTGCAGGGCTTCCGGCTCGGTCTGCACGGTAATGGTTTCTTCCACGCGCGGGGTACGGGTAATGTGCAGAGCCAGCTTGGCCAGCACGTAAGACGTATGGGTGCTGGCATACAATTCCGGGGTAATGCCGTAATGTTCCGCATCCTCGGTGCCAATTTGCTGGCAGTAGCGCAGCAGGCTGCCAAGGGTTGCCATTTTGCGGAAATCAACATCATTTTCGTAGATCCTATATTTCTGGGTGTATTTCATCTCTCTGCCCTCTATTCATCTGCATTGTTTTTGCACACAAATCTTTTTTATAGTATAACACAAGCCCCGGTTCATCACAAAGGACAAATCAGGGCTTGTGTTTCAAATTGATTTTAAGCGGTGCCGGGCTGCTTAATAATTGTCCCGCACCTTTTTGCTCATCTTGCGCCAGATGTTAAAGCCGGAAATTGCAATGGCCCCCAGCAGGAACACCACGATCAGCCAGCCGCTGCCGGATTCATCGTAGCTCTTCATCTCACTCCATTTAGCGTCCATTTCGGCGTTGATGTCATCCGGCAAGGTCACAAAGACTTCCGCCTTATTCATCACTTCATCGCTGGGGTAAGCGATCGGGCTGTACTTCAAATCATCGTCCAGCCGCTCCCACACTTCGGTGATGGGGGTGGAGTAGCCGATGAAGTCACAATTCTGGTAGCCGACATCCGGTTCACACATAAAGTTGATGAACATTTCGGCGGCTTCCTTATGTTTGCTGGAGGCCGGGATGCACATGCTGTCCACAAAGAAGTTGACGCCCTCCTCCGGCGAAACGAACGCCAGATCCGGGTTTTCATCGATCATGGTCAGGGCATCGCCCGCATAATACGGGGCCATGGCAGCTTCGCCGCCCTCCATTTTATCGAAGATCTCATCCATAACATAGGCCTGCACTACAGATTTCTGAGCCTGCAGTTCCTTCATTACGTCGTCTACTTCTTCCACGCTGGAAGGGTTCAGCGAAAAGCCCATCTTTTTAGCTGCAATAGCGTAAGCATCGCGGGAGTTATTGAACATCAGCACATTACCGGCGTACTCCACATCCCACAGGTCCGCCCAGGATGTGGGCGGTTCTTCCACCATGGTGGTGTTATAAATAATGCCGGTGGTGCCCCAGGTATACGGCACACTGTAAGTATTATCAGGGTCATAGCTCCAGCCGAGGTAATTCTCGCCGATGTTGGCCATATTGGGGATGTTATCGTAATCCAGCTCGGCCAGCATGTTTTCGGCAATCATTTTGCCCACCATGTAGTCAGACGGCACGATCACATCATAACTGGCGCCGCCGGATTTCATTTTGGCATACAGGCTCTCGTTGGAGTCAAAGGTGGTATAGTTGACCTTGATACCGGTCAGGTCCTCGAAAGCCGAAATCACGTTCACGCTGTCATCGGAACCATCCGAGATATACAGGCCCCAGTTATACACGTTCAGGGTCAGATGGTCGTTGGCAAAGCGGGTCCAATCGTAATCGGCAGAAACCGAGATATCCTCGTTGACCTCCAGCATCTCCCCTTCCGCTGCATAAGCAGGCAGGGTGCAGGCAAGGCTTAGGGCTGCGCCCAAGGCAGCGCTGACAACCGCGCGGGTAAACTGTTTCATCTCTGCTTACCCCCTTCACTGTTCGGCCGCAGCGCGGCGGATGGCCTTCTGGTTGCGCTTGTAGGCGCGGGAATCCATAGCGTTGGAGGTAAGGATGATTGCCAGAATGACCAGGAACATGATGGCAGACAGCGCGTTGATCTCCGGGCTGACCTTTTTGCGGGTCATGGAGTAGATGGCAATGGGCAGGGTTTGCATGGTGCCGCAGTTGAAGTAAGAGATCATGAAATCATCAATGGAGTAAGTCAGGCAGATCAGGAATGCCGACATGATGGCCGGGCTGAGCTGCGGCAGAATGACCTTGAAGAACGCCTGGCGCGGGGTGCAGCCCAGGTCCAGGGCGGCATTGTACAGGCTGCCGTCCAGCTGGCGCAGCTTGGGGCCAACGTTAAAGATAACATATGGTACGTTGAAGGTGATATGCGCAATCAGCAGAGTGCTCCAGCCGAACACTCCATTCTCGCCGCCAATGCCCATTTTTTGCACGATGACGAACAGCAGCATGAGGGAAACGCCGGTGATGATTTCCGGGTTGACAACCGGGACATAACTGATGTTATTGATAATCAGCTGTGCCTTGCGGCTCATGGCGTTGATGCCGATGGTGGCCAGGGTGCCCAGCACCGTGGCAATGATAGCCGAAACAAATGCCAATACCAGCGAAAGCCCCAAAGCGGAAAGGATCATCTCATTATGGAACAGGCTGGCATACCATTTTAAGGAAAAACCGGTAAATACCGCACGGCTCTTATTTTCGTTAAAGCTGTAGGCGATGAGGACCGCGATGGGCAGGTACATAAACCCGAACACCAGCACCAGGTAGGTGCGCTGCAGCAAATGCTTATACTGTGTTTTCATTACATCACGCCCTCCATTTCCTCTTCGTCAAAGCTGGAGGTAAAGCTCATGCAGAGCAGAACGATCACCATCAGCACAAGGCTCATGGCAGAGCCGAGATTCAGGTTGTAAGAGTTGCCAAGGAACTGCAGCTCGATCAAGTCGCCAATCAGCAGGTTAGCGCCGCCGCCCAGCATACGGCTGATAATAAAGGTGGAAACCGCCGGAAC
Source organism: Candidatus Cibiobacter qucibialis (assembly GCA_004000625.1). Taxonomy (GTDB): domain Bacteria; phylum Bacillota; class Clostridia; order Oscillospirales; family Ruminococcaceae; genus Gemmiger; species Gemmiger qucibialis. The sequence continues at coordinate 16,541 of SAUS01000052.1, forward strand.
AAACACCATGGTAATGCCGGTGGCAATGCCGGGCTTGCTCAGCGGGATCAGCACGCGGCCTAAAATCTGGAACACATTGGCTCCCAGGTCCTGCGCAGCTTCCACCACAGAATTGTCAATCTTGGTCATGGCGGTGTACAGCGGCAGGATCATATACGGCAGGTAGTTATACACCATGCCCAGTACCACGGCGCCGGAGGTATTGATCATATTAAAGGGGCCGATGCCGAACAGGCCCAACAGCTTGTTGATCAGGCCGTTTTTTTCCAGCAGGGTCATCCACGCATAGGTGCGCAGCAAAAAGTTCATCCACATGGGTAGCATGACCAGCATCAGCATAATATGCTGTTTATTGGCGCGCAGCCGACTGAGGAAATACCCCACCGGGAACGCCAGCACCAGGCAGATGATGGTAGCCTCCGCCGCAAGCAGCAGGCTGCGGCCAAAAACCGAGGCGTACCGCCCAATACTGGTCAGGTTGGCAAGGGTAACCTGGCCGTCACTGTTGGTCAGGGCATACCACACAACAATGCCCAGCGGCACCACAATAAACAGGACCATCCACACCAGGTACGGTGCGGCAGCCCAGCGCGAAGCTTTGGAACGCAGCATCCCATCACACCTCCTCGCGGGACATGATGTGAATTTCATCCGGGCCAATGTTCATGCCGATCAGCTCGCCCGGCTGGCTGGCCTGGGTGGAGTGGATCAGCCATTCTTTGCCTTCCACGTCAACGTGCATTTCAAAATGCACGCCCTTGAAGATCACCTCGCGCACAAGGCCTGTCAGCTTGCCGGCGGACGGCGGAACGATATCCACGTCCTCCGGGCGGATAACCACCTGCACCGGCTCGCGCGGCTTGAAGCCGCGGTCCACGCAGGCAAATTCCTGCCCGCCAAAGCTGACAAGGAAGTCTTTTTCCATAATGCCGTCCACAATGTTGGAATCGCCGATGAACTTGGCAACAAAGGCATTGCGCGGCTCGTTATAAATATCCTGCGGGCTGCCGATCTGCTGGATGTTGCCCTTGTTCATGACAACAACGGTATCGGACATGGTCAGAGCTTCTTCCTGGTCGTGGGTAACGTACACAAAGGTAATATTCATCTCACGCTGCAGGCGTTTGAGTTCCAGCTGCATTTCCTTGCGCAGCTTCAGGTCCAAAGCACCAAGCGGTTCGTCCAGCAGCAGAACACGGGGCTGGTTGACCAGGCTGCGGGCAATGGCCACGCGCTGCTGCTGGCCGCCGGACAGCTGGTTGATGCTGCGGCGCTCAAAGCCGCGCAGGCCCACGGTTTCCAGCATTTCCAGCACTTTGGGGCGGATGGTTTCCTCCGGCAGCTTTTTCAGCCGCAGACCAAAGGCCACGTTCTCGTACACGTTCAGGTGCGGGAACAGTGCGTATTTCTGGAACACGGTATTCACCTGCCGCTTATACGGCGGTACCGAGGCGATATCCTTGCCATCGAAAAAGACATTGCCCGATTTTGGGGTAATAAACCCGGCGATCACACGCAAGGTGGTTGTTTTGCCGCAGCCGGAAGGGCCAAGGAACGTAACAAACTCCTTATCGTGGATGTCAAGGGAAAGTTCGTCCAGGATTCTTTCCCCGTCAAAATCGACGACAATGTCTTTCAGTGATACAATTTCATTCATTTTTACTGCATCCCCCTTTGCGGAATTTAGTCCCACCTCGGGCCTCCTTGATGCCGGCTCGCCGGCTTTTCCCGGTGGGTCAGCGCCAATTATGCCGCCCCGCAAAAGGTTTGTTACACCACCGCAAACGCGGCAGCTGCAGCAGCACATACAACGCCAATGTGTTCTGATGTTTAACAGATGCAACACACAAGCTTCATTATACATTGTTTTGGGGGGCTGTCAACAATTATTTCACATTTTTCCGGTTTTTTACATGGGGATGGCAAAAAGTCAGCTTATTTTCTGTCTTGCTCCACCGTTTTTTCCCTGTCCGTCCGGTATTATTCCCCTGTTCTCCCGCTGCCGTCTGCATCAAAATTAACAGGTGTCGTTCGCAGTTATTTTTGTCATTTCACACCACAGGGGCGCGCATTGTGCGCCCGCGACCGTTTACAATATTTCAGGGTAAAATGCCACTTTCTGCCCGCCATGCAGGCCGATGACGAGCATCGGCCCCTACAAATAAATTTTGTGCCCGGTGCTTTCCCTGTAAGGTAAGTAACCCCATTATTCTGCCGGGCAAAATGCAGATTTTTAAGGCAATACCGCATAATTCTAAGTGCCGATACGGCGAGCGAGGTGCGGCAGCTGCTAAGCCA
>SAUS01000053.1 GCA_004000625.1 Candidatus Cibiobacter qucibialis
CCGCAGCTGCCGGAGCGGTGCTTAAGCCGCAAGGCGGGAATTGTGCGGTGTTGCCATAAAATAAAAATACACCCCTGGGAATCATGACAGATTCCCAGGGGTGTGCCTATCAGAGATTATTCCACATTCAAAATCGTTCCGCCGCCGATTACGCTTTCGCCGTTGTACAGCACAACGGCCTGGCCGGGGGCAATGGCGCGCTGGGGGGCGGCAAAATCCACCCGCACGCGGCCATCCGGCAGCAGGGTAGCGGTGGCCGGGCGTTCCGGCTGGTGGTAGCGGGTGCGGGCCGTGCAGGGCAGCGGCTGGCCCACGGCGGGCGGCGCGGCGATCCAGTTCCACTCGTCCGCCAGTAAGGATGAGTGGAACAGCGCACTTTCCAGCCCCACCGTCACGGTGTTTTCCGCCATGTTCTTGCCGGAAACAAACAGCCGCGTTTCGGCGCTGATGCCCAGCCCCTTGCGCTGGCCGATGGTGTACCGCGCGGCCCCTTTGTGCCGGCCGATCACATGGCCCTGCTCGTCTACAAAATTGCCGGGCTGCATGGGCTGGCCGGTATAGCGCTCCAAAAAGGCGGCGTAATCGCCGTCCGGCACAAAGCAGATGTCCTGGCTGTCATGCTTGCGGGCATTGCAAAGCCCCTGTTCCTCGGCAATGGCGCGCACGGCGTCCTTGTGCATGCCGCCCAGGGGGAACAGCGTGTGGGCCAGCTGGTCCTGCGTTAAAGAGTAAAGTACATAGCTCTGGTCCTTGCCGGGGTCATCGTTCTTGCGCAGCCCCCAGCGGCCGTTTTCATCCTGCCAGCGCTGCACATAGTGGCCGGTGGCGATATAATCGCACCCCAGCTCCCGCGCACGGTTCAGCAGGTGGTCAAATTTCAGGTAGCGGTTGCAATCAATACAGGGGTTGGGGGTGCCGCCGTTCTGGTAGACCTGCACAAATTTGCGGATGACTTTTTCGTCAAACTCTTCCGTAAAATTCAGCACATAGTAGGGCATGCCCAGGTCATAGGCAACGGCACGGGCATCCTCCACATCGTCCAGTGAGCAGCAGGTGTGCCCGCGGGGGATGCCTGCTGTTTCGTTTTCATACAGGCGCATGGTAACGCCGATGCACGCATAGCCCTGCTGCTGCAATAAATACGCCGCAACACTGGAATCAACGCCGCCGCTCATGGCGACAAGAACTTTTTCTGCCATTCAGTCCACATTTTCGCTGGCCTTCATGGCAGCCAGCGTCCTTTCAAACAGGGTGTCGAGGTCCCAGTCCAACAGTTCTGCACCGGAGGTGATCACATCACGGGAGCACCCGGCGGCAAACTTTTTGTTCTTGAACTTCTTTTTCAGGCTTTTTACTTCCAGATCCTGCACGCTCTTGCTGGGCAGCATGATGGCGCAGGCACCGATCAGGCCGGTCAGCTCGTCGGCGGCATACAGCACCTTTTCCATTTCGTGCTCCGGCTTAATATCCACCGTCAGGTTCCAGCCGTGGCTGGCCGTTGCGTGGATGATGCGCTCATCAATGCCTTTTTCCCGCATCAGCTCCTGCTCTTTGGTGCAGTGCTGTTCCGGCCACTGCTCAAAGTCCAGATCATGCAGGATGCCCACGGTCTGCCAGAAATCCGCTTCGGCACCATAGCCCAGCTCGTTGGCATACCAGCGCATCACATCGCCCACAATGCGGGCGTGCTTGCGGTGGAACTCACCTTCGTTATAATCGCACACCAGTGCATAAGCCTGTTCAGGGGTCGGGATCATAGAAGTACACTCCAATCTAGATGTTATTATACCACAAACTGCTCCCCACGCAAGGCGGGGAGCAGCTGTTTTGGTAAGGAGATATGAGAATCGTGTAATAGCTAATTAGTCGGCGAACAGCGGGGTGCTCAGGTAACGGTCGCCGGTATCGGGCAGCAGAACAACAATGGTCTTGCCCTTGTTTTCGGGACGCTTTGCCAACTGGATGCCAGCCCACACAGCAGCGCCGGAAGAAATGCCAACCAGTACGCCCTCAGAATGACCAACCTTTTTGCCGGTGGCAAAAGCGTCGTCGTTCTCAACGGGGATGACTTCGTCATAGATCTTGGTGTTCAGAACATCGGGCACAAAGCCAGCGCCAATGCCCTGGATCTTGTGGGCACCAGACTTGCCCTGGCTCAGAACCGGGCTGGAAGCAGGCTCAACAGCAACAACCTTTACGTTGGGGTTCTGCTCTTTCAGGTAGGTGCCAACGCCGGTCACGGTGCCGCCGGTGCCAACACCGGCAACAAAAACGTCAACCTGGCCGTCGGTGTCTTCCCAGATTTCGGGACCGGTGGTCTGGTAATGGGCTTTCGGGTTGGCGGGGTTCACAAACTGGCCGGCAACAAAGCTGTTGGGGATCTCCTTGGCCAGCTCGTCAGCCTTGGCGATAGCGCCCTTCATGCCCTTGGCGCCTTCAGTCAGAACCAGCTCGGCACCGTAAGCCTTCATCAGCTGGCGGCGCTCCACGCTCATGGTTTCGGGCATGACAATGATGATCTTATAGCCGCGGGCAGCTGCCACGCTGGCCAGGCCGATGCCGGTGTTGCCAGAGGTCGGCTCAATGATGGTGGTATCCTTGTTCAGCTTGCCGGCAGCTTCGGCATCGTCCAGCATTGCCTTTGCAATGCGGTCCTTGACGGAACCGGCGGGATTGAAGTATTCCAGCTTAGCCAGCAGCTTGGCTTCCAGGCCTTCGGCGGCTTCAATGTGGGTGAGCTCCAGCAGCGGGGTATGGCCGATCAGCTGGTCTGCGGAGGTATAAATCTTACTCATAATAGTGAACCCTCTCTCTATGTAAATCAAAAAATGTTTTAGGCAATACCGCATAATTCTAAGTGCCGATACGGCGAGCGAGGTGCGGCAGCTGCTAGGCCAAAAGCGCAGATAATACTGGATGCTGCAAAGGTGAGCGCCGCCAGTGGCGGAAACAGCGAACCGAAGCAGGGGCAGCGGTCGCAGAGTGCGAGGGGCTTTTGCCCCCGAAGCACGATGCGGGTACCGCAACCCGACATTATCGAGCATTTTGGCAACGCAGATGCCGTACCGCAGCCGTCGGAGCGGTGCTTAAGCCGTAAGGCGGGAATCGTGCGGTGTTGCCTTTATTTATAAAATGTTGGAATTGAATGGATGATTTCGTGTTACAGCTCCAAGACTCGACATCGCTTCATGTTTAATTACCAACCTTTCGTCTGGGTTTATAGGGATTATAAACCCCATTAACCCGTTTGTCAATAGGGTATTTTGATTTTTTTATTTTTTCAAAGGCTTGTTTTCCCATTAACCTTGTTATATACTAGGTATTAGAAAATACGGAGGATGATCCACTTATGATGGTATCAACAAAAGGGCGCTATGCCCTGCGCGTTATGATTGACCTGGCCGAGCACCAGAGCGAAGGCTATGTGCCGCTGAAAGAAATTGCAGCGCGCCAGGAGATCAGCGAAAAATATCTGGAAAGCATTTTAAAGGTGCTGGTCCAGCAGCGCTTTCTGGAAGGTCTGCGCGGCAAGGGCGGTGGCTACAAGCTGACCCGCGCGCCGGAAACGTACACCGTGGGCAGCATTCTGCGCCTGACGGAGGGCAGCCTGGCAACTGTTGCCTGCCTGGAAGAAGGTGCCCCTGCCTGCCCGCGCATGGCGGAATGCCGCACCTATCCGCTGTGGTACAAGCTGGACGGTATGATCAGCGAATACCTGGACAGCGTGACACTGGCCGACCTGATGCAGTACCCCGATGCGGGCAACGAATATGTGATCTGAGCAGATGCTCCGCCGTTTGGCAGGCGGGGCATCTGTTATTTTATGCCGCCAAACGATAGGGCCGGGGCGCAGCGGCAGCGCTCCGCTGCGCCGGACTCCTATATAAAGAAAAAGATGATCACCTTCTCGCTGGTGTCCGGCGGCACTTCAGTTGCCGCATTGTTTATGGCCGGCTACCTGCCCGGTATCCTGTGGGGTCTGGCCTGCATGATCGTAATCTACTTCTTTGCCAAAAAACACGGCTACCGCAGCAAGACTTCCTTTACGGCAACACCGCACAATTCCCGCCTTGCGGCTTAAGCACCGCTCCGGCATCTGCGTTGCCAAAATGCTCGATAATGTCGGGTTGCGGTACCCGCATCGTGCTTCGGGGGCAAAAGCCCCTCGCACTCTGCGACCGCTGCCCCTGCTTCGGTTCGCTGTTTCCGCCACTGGCGGCGCTCACCTTTGCAGCATCCAGTATTATCTGCGCTTTTGGCTTGGCATCTGCCGCACCTCGCTCGCCGTATCGGCACTTAGAATTATGCGGTATTGCCTTACCTTTAAGGAGGCCATTCACACCATCTTGCAGGCTATCTCGGCGCTGCTGCTCATTATCATTGTCATCGGCGGCATCATCGGCGGTGTGTTCACCGCAACCGAAGGTTCCGTTGTGGCCGTTGTATACAGCCTGCTGCTCTCCCTGTTTGGCTATAAATCCATCAAACTGAAAGAAATCCCCAAGATCCTGCGCGAAAGTGCCGAGATGACCGGCATCATCATCTTCCTGATCGGCGTGTCCAGCATTATGTCTTGGGTCATGGCGTTCACCAACATCCCGTCCCTGGTGTCCAGCGCCCTGCTTTCCATCAGCAGCAACAGGTATGTGATCCTGTTCCTCATTAACATCATCCTGCTGGTGGTTGGCACCTTTATGGATATGACCCCTGCCTGCCTGATCTTTACCCCCATCTTTTTGCCGGTCTGCCAGGCTTTGGGCATGAACACCATCCATTTTGGCATCATGCTGATTTTCAACCTGTGCATCGGCACCATCACCCCGCCGGTCGGCACCACGCTGTTTGTCGGCGTTAAGGTCGGCGGTGTCAAGATCGAAACGGTGTTCAAACAGCTGATCGCCTATTTTGCCGCGATTTTTGCTGTGTTGATGCTGGTCACCTATGTGCCGCAGATCAGCCTGGCTCTGCCCAGTCTGATGGGTTATGTGAAATAAAATGCGGTAACACGCCAATATGCTCTGCCCCGCCTGCCGGAACTCCGGCGGCGGGATTTTTTTGCACTTTTTTGTTGGAAAGGGTTGACAGTAGAGGGCAGGACTGCTATAATACACACATACCAACCAGCCTAGTATGTTAAAGGAAATGCGCTGGTTGAGATTTTGAACGGAAGGGAGCACACAACAATGAACGCTATTTTTAACACTTTGCTGCGCGCAAACTTTCGCTGTGGCCGAATGTCACACTTCCGGGCTGTACAACAGGCTGGGGGCGTATCGGCACCGCTTTGGGGCCGAATGTGACCGCCCAGGCTTATAAAACAGGTAAGTACGCCCGGTAACCAGACGCATGCAGAAAATGCGGGGATACCGGGCATTTTTCTATCGAATCATTCCGAACAATTTGAGATATGAGAATTTGACCGCAAAATTTTGGAGGTAATTACAATGTCTGAGAACAAACTGCATTTTGAAACGCTTCAGCTCCATGTTGGCCAGGAAGAGGCCGATCCGGCTACCGGCGCCCGCGCCGTTCCCATCTATCAGACCACTTCTTACGTATTTAACAACTCTGCCCACGCAGCTGCCCGCTTTGGCCTGACCGATGCCGGCAACATTTACGGCCGTCTGACCAACCCCACCGAGGATGTGCTGGAAAAGCGCATCGCTGCCCTGGAAGGCGGCGTGGCTGGCCTGGCTGTTGCTTCCGGTGCTGCCGCTATCAGCTACACCATCCAGGCCCTGGCCCAGAACGGCGGCCATGTGGTTGCCCAGAAGACCATTTACGGCGGCAGCTACAACCTGCTGGAGCATACCCTGCCCAACTTTGGCATCACCGCTACCTTTGTGGATGCCCACAACCTGAAAGAGATCGAGGATGCCATCCAGGAGAACACCCGCCTGGTCTACCTGGAAACCCTGGGCAACCCCAACTCTGATATCCCCGATCTGGACGCTATCGCAGAAATCGCCCACAAGCACGGCCTGCCGGTTGTTGTGGATAACACCTTTGGCACCCCGTACCTGATCCGCCCGCTGGAGCACGGCGCAGACATCGTTGTTCACTCCGCCACCAAGTTCATCGGCGGCCATGGTACCTCTCTGGGCGGCATCATCGTGGACGGCGGCAAGTTCGACTGGGCTGCTTCCGGCAACTATCCTGCCATTGCAGCACCCAACCCCAGCTACCACGGCATCAGCTTTGTGGACGCTGCCGGCCCGGCTGCTTTCGTAACCTATGTGCGTGCCATCCTGCTGCGTGATACCGGCGCTACCATCAGCCCGTTCAACGCATTCCTGTTGCTGCAGGGTGTTGAGACTCTGAGCCTGCGTGTGGAGCGCCATGCCGAGAACACCAAAAAGATCGTGGAATACCTTGCCAACCACCCGCAGGTGGAAAAGGTCAACCATCCCAGCCTGCCGGATCACCCGGATCATGCGCTGTACCAGAAGTACTTCCCCAACGGCGGTGCTTCCATCTTCACTTTCCAGATCAAGGGCGGTGTGAAGGAAGCTCATGCGTTCATCGACCACCTGAAGATCTTCAGCCTGCTGGCTAACGTTGCTGACGTTAAGAGCCTGGTCATCCACCCGGCCACCACCACCCACAGCCAGCTCAGCGAGCAGGAACTGCTGGACCAGGGCATCTACCAGAACACCATCCGCCTGTCCATCGGTACCGAGAATGCCGACGACCTGATCGCCGATCTGGAGCAGGCATTCCAGGCAGTCAAGGAGTAATCCTTCAATTTCCCCCAAAGCCTTTTCATCAAGCTTGTTTCCTCCAAGCTGAGTTAGGGCAACACCGCACAATTCCCGCCTTACGGCTTAAGCACCGCTCCGACGGCTGCGGCACGGCATCTGCGTTGCCAAAATGCTCGATAAGACATCCAGTATTATCTGCGCTTTTGGCCTAGCAGCTGCCGCACCTCGCTCGCCGTATCGGCACTTAGAATTATGCGGTATTGCCTTAGATCAAACAGAAAAAGTCTTGCTTCAATGATACAGCCCGTATTCCGCCCCAAGCAGCCGGAATACGGGCTGTATTTATACATTGAATTATACTATTTGTTATACAATGCAAACGCAAAGCAAATCGTATAACTCAAGGAGCAACATTTTTGCGTGCAGACCCCGTAAACCGGGCGGCAAAAACTGGACAGGGAACATCTTTTTCGGTATAATGTAAAGATTACGAGATTTGTAAGGGAAAGTAAGGGTACAACATATGCTGCAAACGATCGCGGCTGTCAACCAGGCAGTCAACAACTTTATCTGGGGCGTTCCCGCCATGGTGTGCATCATCGGCGTGGGGCTGCTGCTCAGTGTGCGCACCGGCTTTATCCAGATCCGCAAATTCCCCTATGCCATCAAAACCACGATTGGCCGCATGTTCCGCAAGCGGGATGCTTCCGATGGTGCAATGACCCCCTTCCAGGCGGTGTGTACCGCGCTGGCGGCCACCGTGGGTACCGGCAACATTGCCGGCGTGGCGGGGGCTATTGCCATCGGCGGGCCGGGCGCGGTGTTCTGGATGTGGTGTTCCGCCCTGCTGGGCATGTGCACCAAATTTTCGGAGGTCACGCTGGCGGTACACTTCCGGGAGCGCAATGCCAATGGCGAGCTGGTGGGCGGCCCGATGTATTACATCAAAAATGGCCTTGCCAAACACTGGCGCTGGCTGGCCGCCATTTATGCTCTGTTCGGCGTGCTGACGGTGTTCGGCACCGGCAACGCCACGCAGGTCAACACCATTATCACCGCCATTGATGCCGCCCTGAACCAGTATGCCGTTGTGAGCGATAAAGCTATGGCAACCGTCAACCTGGTCATCGGCATTGTAGTGGCCATGCTGGTGGCGCTGGTGCTGCTGGGCGGCGTGAAGCGTATTGGCAGTGTCAGCGAAAAGTTGGTGCCCTTTATGGCGCTGACCTATGTGGTGCTGGCTCTGGGTGTGGTGTTGCTCAACCTGCCGCGTCTTCCGGAGGTGTTCACCTCCATTGTGGCGGGGGCGTTCAACCCGGCGGCCTTTACCGGCGGCGCAGTGGGCAGCTTGTTCCTGAGCATGCAGAAAGGTGTTTCCCGCGGAATATTTTCCAACGAAGCGGGCCTTGGCACCGGCTCCATTGCCCATGCCTGCGCTGACACCAAAAAGCCGGTCAAGCAGGGCATGTTCGGCATCTTTGAAGTATTTGCCGATACCATTGTGATCTGTACCCTGACGGCGCTGGTCATCCTGTGCAGCGGCACGTCGGTCAATTACGGCCAGGCCGCCGGAGCGGAGCTGACCATCTCCGGCTTTACCCTCACCTATGGCGGCTGGGCATCGCTGTTCACGGCGGTGGCGCTGTGCTGCTTTGCATTTTCTACCATCATCGGCTGGGGGTTGTACGGCTCCCGCTGCATTGAGTATCTCTTCCACACCGACAAAGTGGTGCGGCCTTTCCTGGTCGTTTACTCCTTTGTTGCCATCCTGGGCGCTACCGTGGACCTGGGCCTGCTGTGGAGCATTGCGGATACCTTCAACGGCTTGATGTCCATCCCCAACCTGATCGCGCTGCTGCTGCTTTCCGGAACGGTGGCCAAGCTGGTGAAAGAGTTCTTTGCCAAAGAATCGCAGTAACCCCAAATAGTAAAACTCTAAGGCAATACCGCATAATTCTAAGTGCCGATACGGCGAGCGAGGTGCGGCAGATGCCAAGCCAAAAGCGCAGATAATACTGGATGTCTTATCGAGCATTTTGGCAACGCAGATGCCGTGCCGCAGCTGCCGGAGCGGTGCTTAAGCCGCAAGGCGGGAATTGTGCGGTGTTGCCCTAACAAAACACCTCCTGCACGCCCCGCCGCATTGCGGCATAGGGTAGTGCAGGAGGTGTTTTTATGCCAAGTGGAACCTTGCAAGTGTATACAGCACTGGCCGAAAACGCTGCGCCGCTGCCCGGCGTGACGGTGCTGGTGCTGAACGAAGCGGGAATACAGATTGCACGCCTGACCACCAACGATGTCGGTTCCGCCCCGGAACTGGTGCTGACTGCCCCGGACGAAGCCTACAGCCTGGATGAAGCCAACACCACGGTGCGCCCCTATGCGGTGTATCAGCTGCGGGCGGAGATGACTGGCTTCCAGACGATCGAACTGGAGGGGGTGCAGGTGTTTGCCGGGCATCAGACGGTGGCGCGGCTGCAATTTTTGCCCGCTGCCCGCACCCTGCCCGAAGTGAAGCCGGAAACGATCCCAGAACACCCGCTGTTTGCCGGGGACGGCGGCAGCGGCCCGGCCCCCATCGGCCGGTGCGCCGATGCCCGCGTGCTGAGTGAGGTGGTGGTGCCGAAGAAAATTACCGTCCACCTGGCCCGCCCGGCGGTCAGTGCAGCAAACGTGACGGTCAGCTTCCAGGATTACATTGCCAATGTCGCATCCAGCGAGGTATACCCCACCTGGCCGGAGCAGGCGCTGCGGGCCAACATTCTGGCGCAGATCAGCCTGGCGCTGAACCGCATCTGGACCGAATGGTACCCCAGCCGGGGCTACAGCTTTAACATTACCAACTCGCCGGGGGTGGACCAGGCGTATGTGCGGGGGCGCACGGTGTTTGCCGTGATGGAGCGCCTGACTGCCGAGCTGTTCAACACCTATGTGCGCCGCACGGGGGACACCGAACCCTATTATACCGAGTATTGCGATGGCAAAAGCGTGACCTGCCCCGGCATGAAGCAATGGGGCACTGTGGACCGCGCCAAGGAGGGCAAAAGCGCCCTGGAAATTCTGCGGTATTACTATGGCAGCCGGGTGCAGCTGGTCACCACCAACAACATTGCGTCCATTCCGCAAAGCTACCCCGGCAGCCCCTTGCGCCGCGGCAACACCGGCACCGCGGTCAACGTGCTGCAAAAACAGCTCTCCCGCATTGCCAAGGACTACCCGTCCTTCGGCAAACCGGCCATTACCGGAACGTTTGATGAAGCCACCGAGAACAGCGTGAAAAAGTTCCAGAAGCAGTTTTCCCTGACTGTGGACGGCGTGGTGGGCAAGGCGACCTGGTATAAGATCAGCTATATCTATGTCAGCGTCAAGGACCTTGCCGAGCTGACCAGCGAGGGTGAAACCTTTACCGGTGCCCAGAGCGCCGGGGCGTGGCCGGGAACCGTGCTGCGCCGCGGCAGTACCGGGCGAAGCGTGGAGCAGGTACAGTTCTGGCTGTCCAGCCTGGCGCAGTTTGATTCCGATCTGCCGTCCGTCCGTGTGGATGGCAGCTTTGGCGCGGCCACGGAACGCGCGGTCAAGGCATTCCAGAAATCGGAGGGTTTGACACAGGACGGCGTGGTGGGCCAGACGACCTGGCAGGAACTGTACGCCGAGTGGGTGAACGCCCAGAGCGATGCCGGCGGCACCGCTTACCCTGGCACCGCTCTGCACACCGGCAGCCGCGGAAACGCGGTGCGGCTGGTGCAGTTCTGGCTCAGACTGGCTGCAGAAAATTATACCGGCCTTTCCAACGTGACGGTGGACGGCAGCTTTGGCAGTGGCACCGCCAGTGCAGTGCGGGCGTTCCAGAGGCTGTTCGGCCTGACGGCAGACGGCGTGGTGGGGGCCGGGACCTGGGCCAAACTGAACGAGGTCGGCCTTGCCGTGGCCAACAACCTGGTGGGGCAGAACATTCAGCCCGGCCAGTTTGTGACAACCCTGCGGGAGGGCAGCACCGGCACCCCGGTGCGGGCGCTGCAATATAACCTGCGCCTGTTGGCCGCCTATTATCGGGATGTGCCCACAGTGACGGTGGACGGAACGTTCGGCGCAGCCACCCGCAGGGCGGTCATTGCCTGGCAGGAACACGCAGGCCTGACGGTGGATGGCGTGGTGGGGCGGCTGACCTGGCAGAGCATTTATGATTCCGCCCAACAGGTCAGCGCCAGCGGTCCCACGGTGACAGCCCGCGCACCGGATACCCCCGAAGAAACTCTGAAAGTGGGGGACAGCGGCCAGAAAATTCGCATCCTGTCCCAGATTTTGGAATTCTTGGCCCAGTTCCTGCCGGAAATCACCCCAAGCGGCCTGACGGATACCTTTGACGATGCCCTGGAAACCACCGTGCGCAGCGCCCAGCAGACGTTAGGCCGCACCGTGACCGGGAAAGTGACCCCGGCAGACTGGCTGGCGTTTTACCGCGCAGCGTTAAGCTTGGGGGCAGTCAACCCGGCATCCGCCGCGCCGGAACCGCAGGAGGTCTGGCCCGGTGCCGCCCTGACCCTTGGCAGCAGCGGCCCGGCGGTGCTGCAGGTGCAGCAGTGGCTGAACGAGATCGCCGCGCAGGACTGCTCCGCCAGCTTTGTGCCCGAAACAGGCGAGTTTGACACCGCCACCCAAACCGCCCTGGAAGCCTGGCAGATCGCCAATAACATCACCCCGCTGGGAGTAGTAGATGACAGCGTTTGGAAGCAGCTGAAAGCGGACGCGAATATTAGTTAGGAGTTAGGAAGGAGGAGTTAGGAGTTGTGGGAGTGAGTTGGGTGAAAATTTTTGCTGAAAACTTAGAGTTTTCATGGCGTTAATATTCAAAAACGCGGCGTAAGCCGCACCTTAAACTCCTAACGTCTAACTCCTAACTCCTACTTTCTGACTGTTCCTTGATTCGAGAGAGGAGGCTACCCATGGCAAAGCTCTATGTTTACGACTCATACGAAAACCGTATGCTTGTATACAACAACCTGAACGAAAACGACCCGATGCCGTACAGTTATGGCAGCACGCTGAGCGTGCGGGAGTTCCGGGGGTCATCCAACGCGCGGGTGCTGTGGACCACAACGCGCGCAATGGAAGCATGGAATCTGACCCGCCGCCGGTATGGGGCGGGCATCCCGGTAGGGTATGCCTTCAAGCGCATCTGGGAGGGCGGCCACGGCACGGCCAGCCAACACTATGCGGGCGTTGCCTTTGATGTGGGCCAGGGCACCAGCAGAGCCATCCGCCAGCGCATCCACGCCGCCGCCACGGCCACAAGGGCCTGGGGTTATGTGGAGCCGCTTTCCATGACGCCCACCTGGGTGCACTTTGACCGCCGTTACGGCACCCCGGCCTGCTCCGGCACCACATCCGGATACCCCACCTGCCGCCGCGGCGATAAAAACACCTATGTGCTGATTCTGCAGGACGCCCTGAACGCCCTGGGCTACAGCACCAAAACGCTGGACGGTGCTTTTGGCCAGAACACTTATGCTGCCCTGCGCGCCGCCCAGCGCAGCTTCAGCCTGACGGCAGACGGGGTGTGCGGCTGCAACACATGGAAAAAGCTGACCTCCGCCGTGGTGGGCATCGGCCGCACGAAAACCGTGATTGACTGAAATTCCGCCGCAGAATTTTGTAAAAAAGCCTAGGCGAAAAAAGCGGAATGGACTATAATAAAAGAAAAGACAGGTGGAGGTGCGCGAAATAGGCACCGCCGCGGCCTGAACCCGAAACAGCAAAAAGAGGAGTGTGAACCCCCATGGATATAATGGGATTTTTGAAAACCCGCCGCACCTACCGCCGCTTTGAACAAAAGCCGGTGGAGCCTGCCATTGCCCGGGAAATTATGGAGGCCGCCCGCATTGCCAGCTGCGGTGCCAACCGCCAGACGCTGAAATATGTGCTGGTGCAAAGCCCGAAGATGGTTGCCCAAATGCAGCCGCTGGTGCACTGGGCTGCTTACCTGCCGCCGGAGCAGGGCCAGCCCAAACCGGATGAGACCCCGGTACTGTTTGTGGCTGTCTGCCAGGATGAAAGCCTGCCCGGCTGCAATGATACCGATACCGGACTTGCCCTTGCCAACATGACGGACGCCGCCTGGGCGCACGGTGTGGGTAGCTGCATCATGGGGGCGATCGACCGCCCCGCCATCAAGGAGCTGCTGGGCCTGGGCGAAAATCTGCGCCTGCACAGCGTGGTGGCGTTCGGCTACCCCACCCATAAAAGCCACCTGGTTGCCATGCAGAACGGCAATGTAAAGTATTACCTGGACGATGCCCGCGATTACTGCGTGCCCAAACGCCCGATGGAAGAAATTTTGCTCAAGACCCTTTGATTTTGATATAAAATAAACCGCCCGTGCGCTCCCCATAAACGGAACGCACGGGCGTTGGTTTTGCTCTTATTTTGCTTATCGCTTAATAGGCCATGATGTCCTTTACACTGCCGGACATGGAGAACAGCTTGGCGGACAGGTGGTCCAGGTAGATAATACCCAGCTTCAGGCCGGTTTCCTCGTTGTACATATCGGCCAGCTGCGGCATAATCTTGAATGCGGCGGCCTGTGCTTCGGGGGTATTGTCAAAGTTGGCAGTACCCTGCACGCGCAAAAACTCGCCCTTTTCGTTGCAGGCGCAGATTTCTAGGTTGGTGTTGTCCAACAGCTGCTTGTATGCGGCCTTGTGCTTGCCGATGCCCAGGCACAGGTGGTCCTTGTACCACATGGCAAAGCCCAGCGGGCGCACGCGCGGCAGATAGCCATCCACCGTGGCAAGATAAAAGGTCGGGTTGTCCTTCAAAAACTGCATAATTTCTTCGCTTGGGGTCATGGTTGCTCCTCCAATCATCCGCGTGTTATCAGGCTCGGCTGCGGGGCAGCCGGGTAATTATTACAGGGTTTTCAGTGCGGCCACAATGCGGGCGGCTGCTTCCTTGGTCTTGGCGGCATCGCCAAATGCGGTCAGGCGGAAATACCCCTTGCCGCACTCGCCAAAGCCCTCGCCGGGGGTGCCAACAACATTGGCGGTCTCCAGCAGCCAGTCAAAAAACTCCCAGCTGCCCATGTTGTTGGGGCAGCGCAGCCAGATGTACGGGCTGTTTTTGCCGCCGCAGTACCACACACCGGCTTCGTCCAGTGCTGCTGCAATCACGGCAGCGTTCTGGCGGTAGTAGTCCAGGTTGTGCTGGATCTCTTTCATGCCTTCCTCGGTGAACACGGCTTCGGCGCCGCGCTGCACCACATAGGCAACGCCGTTGAACTTGGTGGTCTGGCGGCGCAGCCACATCTTGTTCAGGCTCTGGCCGTCAGAGACAATGGCCTGCGGCACAACGGTGTAGCCGCAGCGGGTGCCGGTAAAGCCTGCAATCTTGGAGAAGCTGCAAACCTCAACGGCGCAATCCTTAGCGCCCTCAACCTCATAGATGCTGCGGGCCAGACCCGGTTCGCTGACAAAGCATTCATAGGCGGCGTCAAACAGGATCAGGGCGTTGTTGGCCTTGGCCCAGCGCACCCACTCTTTCAGCTGGTCCACGGTGTAGGTGGCGCCGGTGGGGTTGTTGGGGCTGCACAGGTACACAATGTCGGCATGAACATTGTCATCCGGCATCGGCAAAAAGTTATTCTCGGCGCTGGCGGACATGTACAGGATCTTGCGCCCGGCCATCACGTTGTCATCCACATAAACGGGGTAAACGGGGTCCGGAACCAGCACGGTGTTGTCCACATCAAACAGGTCCAGCAGGTTGCCCAGGTCGCTCTTGGCACCGTCGGATACAAAGATTTCGGCCATGTCCAGCTCCACACCGTGGCCGGCATAGTATTTCTGGATAGCGGAACGCAGGAATTCATAGCCCTGCTCGCTGGGGATATAGCCGTGGAAAGTCTCTTTCTTGCCCTGCTCCTCAACGGCTTTCAGCATGGCGTCGGTCACGCTTTTGGCCAGCGGCAGCGTTACGTCGCCAATGCCCAGGCGGATGATATCCTTATCCGGGTTGGCTTTCTGGTAAGCAGCAACCTTGTGCGCAATGGTGCTGAAAAGATAGCTTTCGTTCAGCTCGGAATAATGCTTGTTCAGTTTCATCTTTCGCTCCCTCTGCATTTTAACATGATACTGTAGCGGTTAGGAATCCTAAATGATATGTCTGTATGGTATCATAAAACGCCGCCACATTCAAGAAAAAACGCGAAAATCCCCCTTTACAATCAGCAGAATTTCCGCCCTCATTCTTTGTTTCATATGGCTCTTGAACATTCATCTCTGGCCCTGCCATACATTCAATTTCTAATTCCTCATTCCTAATTTCTAATTTGAGAAAACTCCTAACGCCTACTTCCTAACTCCTAACTAACTTTACACTTCCACGCAACCCACAAACGCCGTCTCCGCCGGGCCGGTCATCAGGATGTTGTCATCCGCCGTGATGGTGATGGAAAGGGTGCCGCCCAGCAGGTGTACATCCACCGGAACATTGCGGGGGCACACGCCGCGCAGCACCAAAGCGGCCACCGTGGCACAGGAGCCGGTGCCGCAGGCGAACGTCTCGCCGCTGCCGCGCTCCCAAACCCGCATCACTACGCTGGTGGGGCTTTCGATATAAACAAACTCGGTGTTGACCCCTTCGGGGAACGCCGGGTGGTGCTCAAACTCCGGGCCGATTGCAGCCAGCGCATGGCCGGTGGGCAAGGTGTCGCAATCCGGCCATTCAATGATGCAGTGCGGGTTGCCGGTGCTGATGCAGGCGGCATCCCAGGTTTTGCCCGCTGCCGTCAGCGGGGCGTGGACCAGCGGCCCGGCCCCCAACCCAACGGCGGGCAGGGTGTCCGCCATCGCAGAAAAATGTCCCATTTCGGCCTGCCACAGCCCTTCGCCTTTGCGGTGCAGCGTTTTACGGCCCGCCATCAGGGTGTCGATCTCGATCACATCCTTCGGCACGCCGTGCGTGTACAAAAACTGCGCCACACAGCGCACCCCGTTGCCGCACATTTTGCCCTCGGAGCCATCCGCGTTGAACATCCGCATGGTGGCGTCGCCGTCCGCCGTCAGCGGCGGGCAGATGCAGATAATGCCGTCCGCCCCAATGGAAAAATGCCGGCGGGAAAGTTTTTGGCTCCAGGCGGCAATCTCCGCAGGCAGGCCGGTTTCGCGGCAGTCAAGATAGATATAGTCGTTGCCGCAGCCGTGCATTTTGGTAAAGTGCAGTTGCATAAAGTGCCTCCTTGTTGTGCGGTGTGGAAAGAATCAAATAAAAGAATAAAGAATAATGGTTGTGTGATGCCCATGGCATCACATTTTAATCAGGCCAACCACTCCGGCAAAAAGCATTCTAGCCAGAGCAGCCCGCCTGTTTTATTCGCGCCGCCGCGGGCGGCGCACCAACATGATTCTTTATTCATTATTATTCATTGGCAACACCGCACAATTCCCGCCTGACGGCTTAAGCACCGCTCCGGCGGCTGCGGCACGGCATCTGCGTTGCCAAAATGCTCGATAAGACATCCAGTATTATCTGCGCTTTTGGCTTAGCATCTGCCGCACCTCGCTCGCCGTATCGGCACTTAGAATTGTGCGGTATTGCCCATTACTTCTAATCCTATATTATAGCATCCCGCTGCACCGGCGTACAGGGATGTGTAAGCTCCCGGATAAAAAAGTTGCCGGGAAACTTGACAAGGCTGTGCAGATACGATATAAAAGTACTATGACATTCTGTATATGTGTGCCCTGCGTGCTGATACCGGCATGGCAGAAATACGATATTGATACGGGTAAGGAGTAAAAGCTATGGAATCCGAAGTTTTTGAGCGCATCCGCGATTATCTGGCTGACCAGCTTGACATCGAGGCTGAAAAAATCACCCCCGAAAGCGATATTATCAATGATTTTGGCGCAGACAGCCTGGATGTGATCGATATGATCACTACCCTGTCTGACGAGTTCGGGGTCGAGATCCCGGACGAGGAGATCGAAAATTTCCACACCGTGGGCGATGTGGTTGTCTATGTGGAAGAGCATATGCAGTAATGCGGCATGGAAGCATGCAGTTTTGTAAGAAAGTGTGAGGGGAACCAATGGCAAACGATAAGAAAAAAATGGTCGAAGCAATCACCGCACAGGAAGTTGATTTCGCGCAGTGGTATACGGATATCTGCACCAAGGCAGAGCTGGTTGAATATTCCAGCGTCAAGGGCTTTGTTGTGTTGCGCCCCTATGGCTATGCAATCTGGGAGAACATCCAGAAAATTCTGGATGGCCGCTTTAAGGCAACCGGCCACGAAAACGTGGCCATGCCTGTGCTGATCCCCGAAAGCCTGCTGAAAAAGGAGGGCGAGCTGGTAAACGGCTTTGCCCCCGAAGTTGCCTGGGTCACTGCAGGCGGTTCTGACCCGCTGGAAGAGCGCCTTGCTGTGCGCCCCACCAGCGAAACGATGTTCTGCGACCATTTCAGCCATGTGCTGCATTCTTACCGTGACCTGCCTATGCTGTACAATCAGTGGTGCAGCGTGGTTCGCTGGGAAAAATCCACCCGCCCGTTCCTGCGCACCCGTGAGTTCTGGTGGCAGGAAGGCCACACCATCCACGAGACTGCCGAGGAGGCCAAGGCTGAGACCGAGCAGCAGCTGAACTGCTATGCCGACTTTGCCGAGCATGACCTGTGCATCCCCGTGCTGAAAGGCCGCAAGACCGATAAGGAAAAGTTTGCCGGCGCCGAGGCTACCTACACCATCGAAGCCATGATGAAGGACGGCAAAGCCCTGCAGAGCGGCACCAGCCACTATTTTGGCGATAAGTTCAGCCGCGCCTATGACGTTACCTTTACCGGCCGCGACAACACCCTGCAGTACCCCTTCCAGACCAGCTGGGGCGCTTCTACTCGTTTGATCGGCGCTATCATCATGACCCACGGCGATGACGACGGTCTGATCCTGCCCCCGGCCATTGCCCCGGTGCAGGTGGTCATCGTTCCCGTTGCCGCCCACAAACCCGGCGTACTGGACAAATGCCGCGAACTGGCTGCCGAAATCGGTAAGTATGCCCGCGTGAAGCTGGACGATTCCGACAAGCAGCCCGGCTGGAAGTTTGCCCAGTGGGAAATGAAGGGCGTGCCTGTTCGCCTGGAAGTCGGCCCCCGCGATATCGAGAACGGCCAGTGCGTGCTGGTCCGCCGCGATACCCGCGAAAAGCAGTTTGTGAAGTTTGAAGATCTGGCCACCGCAATTCCCGCCGCAATGGAAGCTCTGGCCAAGGATCTGTATGACCGCGCTTTGCAGAACCGCGAAAACCGCACCTGGAGCGCCACCACCATGGACGAAGTGAAAAAGATCGTGTCCGAAAAGACCGGCTTTGTCAAAACCATGTGGTGCGGTGACCTGGCCTGTGAGGAAGCCATGAAGACCGAAGCAGGGCTTTCCAGCCGCTGCATGCCGTTCGAGCAGGAACACCTGTCCGACGTATGCCCGGTCTGCGGCAAGCCCGCCAAGAGCATGGTCGTCTGGGGCATCGCATACTAAGCCAATCCCGGCAGTGCTGTTTTATGTGGCACTGCCGGTTTTTGTATGGGGAAAGAGGGTGACTCCCCGCAGGGCGGGGAGATGTCGCGAAACGACAGAGGGGACCGAGCGCTGTTTGCGCGCTGTCCGCGCGGCGGACTGAAGGGTGATTCCCTGCGCAGAGCCTAAAATATATGCTATGTTCCAGTTTTCCGGCGGCCAGAGGGCTGGCCGCCCTACCGCGCAATAAATGGCAAATGTCCGGTAATTTTCATACCAGTCCGGGGCGTCGAGGACGCCACCCCCTACAACAATTTTGAGCCCCATCTCATGATTTTAAATGGATAATCAGGAGAACCCTCCCGGCGGGGTGAGGTCACCCCGCCCTACCCATAAAATTACTGCTCTTCCCCGATTTTTAACGCGAACCTTGCCCTTCAAAATTTCTAATTCCTCATTCCTAATTTCTAATTAACGCCTCCCCCCTAACTTCTAAGGCAATACCGCATAATTCTAAGTGCCGATACGGCGAGCGAGGTGCGGCAGATGCT
>SAUS01000054.1 GCA_004000625.1 Candidatus Cibiobacter qucibialis
GGCATCTGCCGCACCTCGCTCGCCGTATCGGCACTTAGAATTATGCGGTATTGCCTAAGATGTGGTAGTGTCCCCTGCGGCAAGCCGCCATCTTGAATGATTGCTGTCATTATATAATGTGTTTATTTTTGTAAGGAGTGTTCTAACTATGACCGAACAGGCAATTCTGGAAGCTGTACAGGAAATTTTCCGCGATAATTTTGACGATGATACCCTGGAAATCACCCGCGCCACCTGCGCTGATGACATTGAGGATTGGGACAGCCTGGAGCAGATCAACCTGCTGACCGCCATCGAGAAAAAGTTCAACATCAAATTCAAGCTGGCCGATGTGCGCAACCTGAAAAACGTTGGCGACCTGCTGGACCTGGTTGCCCGCATGGTGGGTTAAGATGAACCACTACACACTGGCCGAGATGACCCCCGGCCTGAGCGAAAGCTTTACCGTCACCGTAACGGAAGAGATGATGGCCCGGTTTGAAGCCATCACCGGGGATGTTTCCCCCATCCACATGGATGCCGAATACGCCCAAAAGCGCGGCTACCCCGGCCGCGTGGTATACGGCATGCTGGGTGCCAGCTTTTTCTCCACCCTGGCTGGCGTTTACCTGCCGGGCGAACACTGCCTGCTGCACGGCGTGGAGTGCAAGTTCGCCAAGCCGGTTTTCATTGGGGATACTTTGACCATTACCGGCACCGTGGTAAACGTGAGTGAAGCCGTGGCTGAAGCGGAGATCAAGGCTGTTATCACCAACCAGGACGGTAAACGGGTCACGCGCGGCATCATCAAAGCCGGGCTGGCCAAATAAAAGTGAGGGTAACTTCCATGGCATATACATATCTCATCACCGGCGCCACCAGCGATGTGGGCGCCGCACTGATTCGCCGCCTGCTGACCGAAGCCCCCGGCGAGGACCGCACCATTCTGGCACAGGGCTGCGGCGATCTGGCCCGGCTGGATGCCTTAGTGCAGCAATTCCCCGGCCGCATTGTTACCTTTGACGCGGACCTTTCCAGCCCCGAAGCGGTGGATACCCTGTGCGCCCGCTTTGGCAAAGATTTGCCCTGCCCCACCCATTTTGTACACCTGCCGGCCCTGCCGGTGGTGAACGCCAAGTTCAAAGCGTTTGATGAAGCCCGGTTCCAGAAGGACTGGGAGATTCAGGTACATTCCGCCGTCAAGCTGTGCAAGGCGGTGTTGCCCGCCATGAGTAAGGCGAAGTTTGGCCGGGTGTTGTTTATCCAGACCAGCTACACCATTGGCTGCCCGCCCAAAAACACAGCTGCCTATGTAATGAACAAGAGCGCTATCGGCGGGCTGGTGAAAAGCCTGGCTGTGGAGTACGCCCGCTTTGGCATAACGGTAAACTGCGTGGCCCCCAGCATGATGGAGACCCACTTTTTGAAGGATACGCCGGACCTGATCGTGCAGGCCGCAGCGGCAGACAACCCAATGGGCCGCAACGCCACGCCGGAGGATGTTGCCCCGGCCATGGCGTTCCTGTTGAGCGAGGAAGCCCGCTTTATCACCGGCGTTACCCTGCCGGTCACGGGAGGTTCCGCCATTGTCTGACCTTGTGCTGCGTTTAGCCCGCCCCGGCGAGGATGCCCGCATTGCGGACTTCATCAACCAGAATTTTGACATGCGCCTGCCGCTGATCAACCGGGCCGATTTTTACCAGTTCTATTATGCCCACACGCCCGGTGCTGCCCCGCAGTTTGCGCTGGCGGAGCAGGACGGCGAAATTCTGTGCGCCGCCGGGTACATTCTGGCCAACCAGAGCGAAACGCCGGATGTCTGGGTTTCGGTCTGGGTTGCCGCAAAGGGCCATAACGGTGTGGGGCTGGAGCTGATGGACGCCCTGTCCGGGCTTTTGAATGCCCGCGTGGTTGCCTGCAACAACATCCGCGCCAACACCTGTGTGCTGTACCACTTTTTGGGCTGGCAGGCCGAGCGCCTGCCGCATTATTACCGCCTTGGCGCACCCGGTGCAAAGGGCTGGCAGCTGGCGGTGCCGGGTCCAAATTCTGCTCCCTTGCCGGTACAGGATGACCTGCCCCTGATCCGTGTGCCGGATGCCGCTGCGCTGGCCGCGCTTGGCCTGCCCCACAGCAGCCACACGCCACATAAAGATCTCTGGTACTTGCAGCGCCGGTACTTTGCCTACCCGCACCAGAGCTATGATGTGTGGGCGGTGCAGGAAGCCGGTGCCCTGCTGGCTTACGCGATCACCCGCACCATCACAGCTGCCGAGACCGGCTGCGTACCGGTGGTGCGGCTGGTGGATTTTATCGGCGATGATGCTGTTCTGCCCCGCATTGGCGGCGCACTGGACAAGCTGCTGCACGATGCGGGCGCGGAATATCTGGATTGTTACAACGCCGGTATTCCTGCCGCCGTATGGGCCGCCGCCGGGCTGACGGAGCGGCGCGAGGACGATGGGGTCATTATCCCCAACTATCTGACCCCGCCGCTGCGGCAGAACACCGAGTATTATTACTTTACCAACCAGCCGGACGGCTTTGTTCTTTTCAAGGCTGACGGCGACCAGGACAGACCCAACCTGCCCTGCGATTGAGGATAACTGCCATGAAAATTGCATTGGTGACCGGTGCTTCCAGCGGTTTGGGGCGCGAGTTTGTGCGCCAGATTGCGGAACAGGGCAAAGTGGAAGAAATTTGGGCCATCGCCCGCCGCCGTGACCGGCTGGAAGCGCTGCAATCCATCAGCGCAGTGCCCATCCGGGTGCTGGCGCTTGACCTGACCCGCCCGGGCGATATGGAGTACCTGCGCAACACCCTGCAGGATGAACTGCCGGACATCCGCATTTTGGTCAATGCGGCAGGCATGGGGCGCATGGGTCCGACGGTGGATATTCCCGCCAAAGACAACGACGCCATGATCGACCTGAACTGCCGCGCCGCCGTGGATGTGACCGATGCGGCGTTCCCCTATCTGCACCCAGGCAGTCAGGTACTGGAGATTTGCTCCACCGCGGGGTTCCAGCCCATTCCGGGGCTGAACGTATACGCCGCCACCAAGGCGTTCCTGCTCAGCTACACCCAGACGCTGCATTACGAGCTTTCCCCTGCGGGCATCCATGTTACTGCGGTATGCCCCTACTGGGTCAAGGATACCGAGTTCATTGGCATTGCGGAAAAAGGCGGGCATGGCTTCCGCCATTATCCGCTGGCCAGCCGCAGCCAGGATGTTGTGCGCCGCGCCCTGCGGGACAGCGCGCTGAACCTGCGCGTCAGCACACCGGGGCTGGTGTGCACGCTGCACCGCGCCGCGGCAAAAGTTACCCCCAACCTGCTCTGCCTGCCGCTGGCCGACTGGCTGAGCCACGTTTGACCCAGCCTTACAATACGGAGGAATCCATTATGGAAAAGCACCAATACATCTGCCCCAAATGCGGCTGCCAGCAGTATGAATCGGACCGGCTGCAGGCCACCGGCGGGAACTTCGCCAAAATGTTTGACATCCAGAACAAAAAGTTCGTCACCATCAGCTGCTGCAACTGCGGCTACACCGAACTGTACCGCCAGACCGGCGGCGAAGGCTGGGATTTGCTGGACTTTTTGAGTGGGCACTAAAACCGCGGGCATTCCATCCCCCCGCCTGCCGAGCGTTGCAGCAGCCCGGCATCGCCCCGGTACGTTTTCAGCCTATGCTTTCTATTTAGGGTGTATCTGAAAAGTCGAAAATATCGTCTATTTCTACAAGCGCAGCAGGATTTTACGCTAAATCCTGCTTGTGTTTGCAAAATATCCGTCATTTTCTTTGTTTTCAGATACACCTTAGCGTTTACTATGTTTTAAGGCCCGATGCGCTTGCATCGGGCCTTAAGTTTTTATTTGCAATAAATAATAAAGTATATTCGTGTCAGCGCTTCAAAAAGCGCGATAAACAATAAAATCGCCAGCAGGGCGGGATGACCTCATCCCGCTGCCCCATGCCCATCTGGCCCATTAAAAATGTGCAACTAACGAACATATTATTTGTGGAGCGATGCAATTTCCATTATCGCATATGCCCCAATGTATCGGAACGGTCAAGACCGTTCCCTACAGAATAACGTGCAATCCACATTTATCCTATCATTATTTATTGACTCTCATCTTCCGGCAGGCGATCCATCAGCCAGCCGTACACATAATCAAACACTTCTTCGCGGTTGGTTTCGTTGTGCAGCTCATGGCGGGCATCGTGCCAGATTTCGCAGCTCAGGTCCTGTACACCGGCATCCCCCAGCATGGCCCACACTTTGCGCACGCCCGCGCCGTAATCACCAACAGGGTCCGCCGTTCCGGCAATCAGCAGCACCGGCAGATCCTTGCGGATATTCTGTGCCCATTTGCGGCTGCTGACATGGCACAGGGTGGCCAGCATTTCGCGGTAGGTCGCCGCGGTAAATGGGAAGGTGCACAGCGTGTCTGCATCGTATGCCTTTACCACTTCCGGGTCACGGCTGATCCAGGCATTGGGCGAAACAGCATCCGGAATGCGGTTGCAATAGGCCCCCATATTCAGCTTGACCAGCGTTTTGGAAACATATTTTGGCCCGCGCACAGCTGCGGTCAGCGCGGCAACCGCCCAGCCCGCCTGGTTGCGGATGTGCGGACCCGCCGTGCCGCTGAAAATAGCGCCGGAGATGCTTTCCGGCCAGGTTTCGGCATACCAGCGGGCGTAAAAGCTGCCCATGCTGTGGCCATACAAAAATACCGGCACGCCAGGGAACTTTTGGTGGATGATGCCGTTCATCGTGTGCAGGTCATTCAGCAGGTGGTAACGGCCGCGGGGCTCGCCATAATGGCCGTGCTCCCCTTTGTTTGCGGTACCACCGTGACCCAGGTGGTCGTTGCCGGCCAGAGCTATGCCGCGCTGGGCATACCACTGCGCCATGGGGCGGTAGCGCTGTACATACTCGCACATGCCGTGGCTGAGCTGCAGCACGGCGCGCACCGGCACCCCCGGCATGGTATACATGCTGGCCGCCACGGTATGAACACCATCGGCAGACGGGAAACGAATTTCTTCACACTGCAGTTGGGGCATAGGTCTTACCTCCGCTGTTTTGGTCTGGCCGCACCGCACAGGGCAGCACATACACTATTCTATAAATAGTGTATCACAGTTTACCGCGCAGAACAACGCACAGCAACGCTGTTTTGCACAAAATTCACCCCACAAATGCCAAAACAGCCCGCCTGAACGGTGAACATCAGGCAGGCTGTCTCCTTACAATTCCTCGGTTTCCTGGGCCGCTTTGACGGCGCATTCATCGCACAGGCCAAACACAGTCAGGCTGTAATCTTCCGGCACAATATCGGGGCAGGCATCAATCAGGGCTTTGAGCTGCGCATCCGAAATATGGATGCTTTTTACTTTTTGGCAGCTGCGGCAATACAACTGCTGATGATCCTCCTGCGGGCCCTCAAAACGGTCTGCTTCGCCGGGGATGGAAACACGCCGCACTTTGCCAATATCAACCAACGTATTCAGGTCGCGGTAAACGGTGCCAAGGCTCAGCCGCGGGCACACTGCCCGCAGAGACGTACAGATCTGCTCCGCGGTTGGATAATCGCTGCGCGAAAGTACCTCCCGCAAAATCAGTTCACGTTGATGAGAATAGCGCATACTAAAAATCTCCTTCTCATACAATGCAGAGGAAAGAACTCGAAATATTTTCCACTTCACATTGTATACATGATTCCTGTACCCTATCATATCAAATGATATTAAAGATTGTCAATACATTAAAATGTGACGTTTTTTCGAAAAAGTTCTTGATATTTTCTTTCGAGCTAACAGGAATTAACTGTAATAATGTTGCCTTTTCTGATTATCTCGGCATTTTTCTTTTGTCATTCAGGAGATGATTTAATTTTTGACACTGTTTTTTCTTTTTGTTCAATTCCCATAAAATATTTTCATCAAAAAAATCTTTTTATATTCCTATTTTGATATAGGTTATTATGGTTTTTACTGTGCGCAATTATCGTTCATTTTTTGAACTTATCACCCTTGATGCGCTGCCAGTAAGCGGCGGCGGCCTGCTCATTTTTGTTATCGCCAAACTGGTAATACTGGCGGTCCCGGATGGCATCCGGCAGGTACTGCTGGTCCACCCAATGGTTGGCAAAGTCGTGTGCATACTGATAATGCTGGCCTTTTACTGCGGCATCGGCGCCATCATAATGCTTATTTTGCAGCTGCCGCGGGATCGGGCCGCTGCGGCCTGCCCGCACATCTGCCAGCGCACGGTCAATGGCGGCTTCGCCCGTGTTGGATTTGGGGCTGGTCGCCACCAAAATTACCGCGTCCGCCAACGGAATGCGCGCTTCCGGCAGGCCCAGCATGTTGGCAGCATCCACAGCCGCTTTTACGATCGGGATGATCTGCGGGTAAGCAAGGCCAACATCCTCGCAGGCGCACACCATCAACCGGCGGCAGGCGCTGGGCAGGTCCCCCGCTTCCAGCAGCCGGGCCAGATAGTGCAGCGCTGCATCCGGGTCCGACCCGCGCATCGACTTCTGATAGGCCGAAACAATATCATAATGGTCATCGCCCTCTTTATCGTATCGCATGGCGGTACGCTGGGCCACCTGCGTGACCATTTCCAGCGTAACCAGCCGCGTGCCATCCTGCACGGGGGCTGCGTTGACGGCAAATTCCAGGTTGCCCAGCGCCTTGCGCATATCGCCGCCCGCGCTTTGGGCCAGGTATTCCAGCGCATCCACCGGGATGTTGACCGGCGTACCGTCACTTTCGCCCAGGCGCTGGGCGGCGTGTTTCACGCCTTCGGCAATATCCTCTGCCGTCAGGGATTTGAACTCGAACACTGTGCAGCGGGATAACAGCGCGTTATATACATAAAAGTATGGGTTCTCGGTCGTGGAGGCAATCAGCGTCACGGTTCCCTGCTCCACGCATTCCAACAGGCTTTGCTGCTGGCGCTTGTTGAAATACTGGATCTCATCCAGATAGAGCAGAATTCCGTTGGCGGCATGCAGGGTGCCAATATCGCCCAATACGCTTTTGATATCGCTGGTGGAAGCGGTAGTACCGTTCAATTTATACAGCCGCATACCGCTGTTGGCCGCAATAATGCTGGCCACGGTGGTTTTGCCTACGCCGGACGGGCCGTAAAAAATCATATTGGGGATCACGCCTCTGTCAATGGTGCGGCGGAACACCTGGCCGGGGGCCAGGAGATGGCGCTGGCCGCACACTTCATCCAAAGTGCGCGGGCGCAGGCGTTGGGCAAGCGGTTCCTTCATGGGGGTACTCCTTTATGTTACCTTTATATATAAGGAAATATATTCTAAACTTCATTCCAAGCGGCAGACATGCACCGACGCTCAAAATCCTTTGTGAGCAAAAAATTATGTTCGCGTGCCGCCCCGGCATGAGAAGGTAGGTTTTTGTGAGGGAGCAAGGGGCAGCGGCCCCTCTTTTGAAGCTTTGCAGCATTAGAGGGCGGCACCATGCTACTTGCATTATAAACGCTATCCGTGGTAGAATCAAGCCGTAAGCCCCGCCGGCCCGCGCGCCGGGAAGAGATAAAAGAGAGTGTGACCCCCATGGAGATTCATGATAAAAAACAGCTGGCCGCCATCTGCATTGAGCGGCTGAAAAAAGAATACCCACTTTCGGACTGTACGCTGGATTACGAGCACGCCTGGCAGCTGCTGGTGGAAGTGCGCCTTGCTGCACAGTGCACCGATGCCCGCGTGAACGTTGTGGTACAGGATCTGTTTGCCAAATACCCGAATGTGGCCGCTTTGGCCGCCGCGGAGCCGGAGGAAATTGAAGAGATCGTGCGGCCCTGCGGACTGGGGCGCAGCAAGGCGCGTGATATCAGCGCCTGTATGCGGATGCTGCGCGACAAGTATGACTGCAACGTGCCCGATGATTTTGACGCCCTGCTGGAACTGCCCGGCGTTGGCCGCAAAAGTGCCAACCTGATCATGGGCGATGTGTTCGGCAAGCCCGCCATTGTAACGGACACCCACTGCATCCGGCTGTGCAACCGCATTGGGCTGGTGGATAACATCAAGGAACCCAAAAAGGTGGAAATGGCGCTGTGGAAGATCATTCCCCCGCAGGAGGGCAGTGATTTCTGCCACCGGCTGGTGGACCATGGCCGCGCCGTGTGCACCGCACGCACCACACCGTATTGTGAGCGCTGCTGCCTGCGGGATGTGTGCCGCTATGCGCATGAAGAAGGCAAAGCGGACTGAAGCAAGGAACGCACCACATCACACCACGCCTTTTATTTGCCTGCTTTTTTATAAAACACTTGGTTTTTGGCTTTGGGGTATGCTATAATAAGAGTACGACTTTTGCGGCCTGTACCGGCACGCACAGGAAAGTAGGAACCCGATTATGGCAACCAAACACCCCGACAGCGCCCCCCGCCTGGGCGGCGTATTGATTTCTAACCAGGTTGTGGCCGAGCTGCTGGAGCAGCTGCGCAACGGCATTTGGCAGGATACCGACCATCTGCCGCCCGAACTGGAGCTGGCCAACCGGCTGAACGTAAGCCGTACCGTTGTGCGCGATGCACTGAGTGAACTGGAACGTGCCGGCTACATTGAGCGCGTGCGCGGCATTGGCACCGTGATCAACCGCGATGTGGTCAACCTGGCCCGCCGCATGGACCAGAAGTTTGAATTCACCCAAATGATCCGGGCGCGCGGCATGCAGCCCAACAGCGACGATCTGCGGGTATCGCGCCACACGGCAGATGCCGATGCCGCCCAGGCGCTGAACATCAGCCTGGATACCCCGGTTTATTACATCTGCCGCCGGGTGCTGGCGGATAACACCCCAGTATTATTTTCTACCGATATCGTGCCATGCTCGCTGTTCGGCACCACCCGCACCGATGGCATTGACTTCACCCGCCCCATTTTCGATATTCTGGATGAAGCGTGCGGAATTCAGATTTCCAGCACCATTACCCATCTACGCGCCGCCATGGGGGACCCCGCCGTGCGCCATGCCCTGGCCCTGCAGCGTGATCAGGCCTTGTTGGAATTGAGCGAAACCTGCTATTCTCGCCTGTGCCGCCCGGTGCTGCGCTGCCGCACTTTTTATACGGACTTTTTTGATTTTGCACTGGTGCGCAAGCTGGTGTAAATCCACTTTTCTCCCGCAGGACCTGTTTACAAAGCAGGGCTGCGGGATTTTTTATTTGGCATAAAATTTCAAAAGTTCACAAAATCTTCTCGATAGCAGCGCTGCGCCGTGGTATAATAACGTTAAAGACATCATTTACGATACGACCGGAGGGCTTATTTGTATGTGCACTGCTGCAACGTACCAGACCAAAGATTTTTATTTTGGCCGCAACCTGGACTATGAATTCGGTTACGGCGAGACCGTCACCTTTACCCCGCGGCACTATCCGTTCCAGCTGAACGGCCTTGGCGTGCTGGACCAGCACTATGCCATTTTGGGCATGGCCTGCGTGCAGAATAACTATCCCCTGTATTACGATGCCATCAACGAAAAAGGGCTATGCATTGCCGGGCTGAACTTTGTGGGCAACGCCTGGTATTGCAAAGATGAACCCGGCAAAGATAATGTTGCCCAGTTTGAGCTGATCCCCTGGTTGCTGGGCCGCTGCGCTACCGTACAGGATGCCCGCACCCTGCTGGACCGCATGAACCTGGTGGATACCCCGTTCTGCGAAGGGCTGCCCGTTGCCAGCCTGCACTGGATGATTGCCGATCATCATGAGTGCATCACGCTGGAATCTACCAAAGACGGCCTGCATGTATATGATAACCCCGCCGGTGTGCTGACCAACAACCCTCCGTTTCCCATGCAGCTGTTTGCTTTGAATAATTATATGCAGCTTTCCCCAAAGGCAACCGGCAACCACTTTGCACCCAACGTGCCGCTGAACGCTTACAGCCGCGGCATGGGGGCCATGGGTCTGCCGGGGGATCTTTCGTCTCAGTCGCGGTTTGTACGGGCGGCTTTCGTGCGCGCCAACTCCCGCTCCGGGGAAAGCGAAGCAGAAAGCGTGAGCCAGTTTTTCCATATTCTCGGCTCGGTAGAGCAGCAGCGCGGCTGCTGCGAGCTGGACAACGGTAAGTACGAGATTACCCTGTACACCAGCTGCTGCAATGCCGACAAAGGCATTTATTACTACACCACCTATGAAAACAGCCAGATCACCGCTGTGGATATGCACAAAGAGGACATGGACGGTACCGAGCTTGTCAGCTATCCGCTGGTAAAAGAGCAGCAGATCCGTTGGATGAAGTAATTTTTGTCGCTATTTTCTTTTGCCTGTAGGGTCCCCGCCCGGCCACACCGCTTTCCTGCCGGATTGCCCACTTTATCATTTCTATGGCAATACCGCACAATTCCCGCCTTACGGCTTAAGCACCGCTCCGGCGGCTGCGGCACGGCATCTGCGTTGCCAAAATACTCGATAATACACAAAGTATTATCTGCGCTTTTGGCTTAGCAGCTGCCGCACCTCGCTCGCCGTATCGGCACTTAGAATTATGCGGTATTGCCCTATAAGAATATATAACCCCGCCGCTCGGATGCTGTGCACATTCCGGGCGGCGGAGTTTGGTTTTTGTTGCTTTATTTGCTGCGGTATTCCCGCGGGGTCATGCCATAGCGGCGCTTGAACAGGCGGTTAAAGTATGAAAGGTTATCAAACCCCACCCGGCCTGCGATATCCAGCACGGTGGCGTCAGTAATGCGCAGCAGTTCTGCGGCAAGGTTCAGCCGGTGGTCGTTCAGGTAGGCGGTAAAGCCCTGGCCGGTCATTTTTTTGAACCAGCGCATAAAATGGCTTTGGCTGCACCCGCAGGCTTCGGCGGCGTCCTCAATCCGCAGCGGGGTAGCATATTCCGCTTCGATCAGCTGCAAGACCGTTTTCAGGCGGCGGGTGTCAGTAGTATCCGCCGGGAGCGGGGTGCCGTGCTGGCCAATCAGGATGGACAAAAACCGCAGCAGCGCCCCTTTGATGGCCAGCTCATACCCGGCGGTTTTTACCTTGTTGGCTTCCTCCGCTTCCTGCAGGCAGGCCGCCGCCTGGGGATAGCCCGCCTCGCCGGGGATGATGCGCGGCTGCAAAGCCATGCGGCCGCTTTGCAGCGGCAAAAGGTAGCGCTCGGCGCACAGATCATCCGCACCACCCAGCAGCTCCAGCTCAAAAATGATATTTTCGTATTCCATCACGGCCTGGCCGCGCTGGTGCAGGGCGTGGAGGGTGCCGGGGGCAAAAATGTAAATATCGCCCTGCTCCGCCGGGTAAGCGTTCACACCGACCTGCACGATTCCGCTGCCTTTTTTAACATAGACAAGTTCCATACTGTCGTGCCAGTGCAACGGCACCTGCAAAAAGTCCCCCGGTATGGTGCAGGGGTAGATATTAAACGGGAACCGCACCGCACCATGGTGTTTGGTTTCCCGCAAGCGTTCCTGGTTTGGCATGTTGTAGCCCCCTTTTGCATTCCTGATGCTTGTATTGTACCACAATCCGGCAGAATTGCACAAGAATTTTACCGATTTTGTATGATATTCTGGATATAGCAAGAGGAAGTGCGGGCCGCACCGCAAGCTTCCCCACTTGAGGCCTGAACCAAAGGCGATACCAACGCCTTGGCCTCTGCAAATTCATTTTTTAGGAGGAACCCGCTATGCAGACCATGACGGAAACTTTACAGAAGCTGATCGGCAAGCCCCTTGTCGAATCCACCGACCAGGAAATTTACCTTGCCCTGCTGGATCTTGTGCGCAGCAAGAGCGCCGCACAGGTACGTCCGGTCAACGGCCGCAAGCTGTATTATATCTCGGCTGAATTTTTGATCGGCAAACTGCTTTCCAACAACCTCATCAACCTCGGCTTGTATGATGATGTGCGTGATGCCCTTGCTGCCGCAGGCAAGAGCCTTTCCGACATCGAGGAAGTCGAGCCGGAGCCGAGCCTTGGCAACGGCGGTTTGGGCCGTTTGGCTGCCTGCTTCCTGGATTCTCTGGCAACGCTGAACCTGCCGGGCGACGGCATCGGCCTGCGTTACCACTTTGGCCTGTTCCACCAGAGCTTTGCCGACGGCTTGCAGAACGAACTGCCGGACCCCTGGCTGAACGAACATTCCTGGGCGGAAAAGACCGATATCACCTACCCCGTCACCCTGGCAGGCAAACCTTACACTGCCCGGCTGTACAAACTGGCCGTGACCGGCTACGAGGGCCGCACCAACACCCTGAACCTGTTTGACCTGGACACCATTGATGAAAGCATTGTGCATGACGGCATCCAGTTCGATAAAACCGCCATTGACAAAAACCTGACCCTGTTCCTGTACCCGGACGATTCCGACGAAGCAGGCCGCATGCTGCGCATCTACCAGCAGTACCTGATGGTCAGCGCCGGTGCCCAGCTGATTTTGGCCGAATGCGCCGCCCGCGGCTGCAACTACCATGACCTGGCCGATTACGCCGCCATCCAGATTAACGATACCCACCCCAGCATGGTTATCCCCGAACTGATCCGCCTGCTGGGCGAAAAGGGCATCGAGTTTGACGAAGCCGTCAAGATCGTAACCGACACCTGCGCTTACACCAACCACACCATCCTGGCTGAAGCGCTGGAAACCTGGCCGCGCAGCTATCTGGACAAAGTTGTGCCCCAGCTGATGCCGGTGATTGAAAAGCTGGATGCTGCCGCCAAAAAGCGCACCAATGATACCGGCCTTGCCATCATTGACGCCGACGACCGCGTGCACATGGCCCACATGGACATCCACTTTACCCATTCCACCAACGGCGTTGCCGCCCTGCACACCGAAATTTTGAAGGAATCCGAGCTGAACGGCTTCTATAAGCTGTACCCGGAAAAGTTCAACAACAAAACCAACGGCATCACCTTCCGCCGCTGGCTGCTGGAATGTGACCCCGCACTGGTCAAAGAGATTGAATCCCTGATTGGCCCCGGTTTCCGCAAGGATGCCGCCGAGCTGGAAAAACTGCTGCCCTATGCCGAGGATGCCAATGTGCTGCAAAAGTTCTCCCAGGTCAAGGCCGACAACAAAAAGGCCCTGGCTGACTGGCTGGAGCACACCCAGGGTGTGAAGGTTGACCCCACCGCCATGTTCGATATCCAGTCCAAGCGCCTGCATGAGTACAAGCGCCAGCAGCTGAACCTGCTCTACCTCATCCATCAGTATTTCGAGATTCGCGCGGGTCACACCCCGGCTGTGCCGCTGGTGAGCATTTTTGGTGCCAAGGCCGCCCCGGCTTACATCATCGCCAAGGATATCATCCACGCTTTGCTGACCCTGTCCAAAGTGATTGCCGCTGATCCGCTGGTGGCCCCCTGGCTGCAGGTCGTGTTTGTGGAAAACTATAACGTGACCGCCGCCGAAAAGATGATCCCCGCCTGCGATCTTTCGGAGCAGATCAGCCTGGCCTCCAAGGAAGCATCCGGCACCGGCAACATGAAGTTTATGCTGAACGGCGCTTTGACCCTTGGCACCATGGACGGTGCAAACGTGGAGATCAGCCAGCAGGTTGGCAACGAGAACATCTACATCTTCGGCCAGACCTCCGGCCAGGTCATCCACCGCTATGCTGCGGGCGATTACAACCCGGCAGACTGGTACGAGGGCGACCCCAACCTGCGCCGTGCCATCGACTTTTTGACCGGCCCCGAAATGCTGGCCGCCGGCAAGGAAGAAAACCTGGCCCGTTTGCAGCATGAACTGAAAACCAAGGACTGGTTCCAGACCCTGCCCGATTTCAACGCTTATGTGGTGCGCAAGGGTCAGGCTTTGTCTGATTATGCCTGCGACCCGCTGGGTTGGCGCCGCAAGTGCCTGATCAATATCTCCAAGGCGGGCTTCTTCTCCAGTGACCGCACGATTGCAGAGTACAACAGCGATATCTGGCACCTGGGCGAATAATTTTCCGCCTGCCCCACTGCGTTAAAATTCCATCATCTCCCCTATGGTCCGGCAATTTTTTGCCGGGCCGTTTTTGTTTCGTATACATTTTCTACCGCAGCCAGATTCCTTTATTCCTCTTTCCCTGCCCCGTGCCCAATCCTTATCCTGCCTTTATCTTTTGCACAAAATGCTTGACATCGCCCCTAAAAGCGGCTATGTTTATATATCAAGTGAGCTTTTTCGTCCAAACAAATATGATAAGTGGGTTCAGTTGTTGCCTTGCTGACCCGGCCTGATACTGCATATGAAACGATTCAAACAAATTTTCAATCATCAGCCTCCTGCAAGATTGATTGCTCTGGGGTTTGCTTCCACCATTTTACTGGGTACGCTTTTGTTGCTCATGCCATTTTCCATTCGGCCGGGCATTACCGTACAGCCGGTGGACGCTCTGTTTTCCGCCACAAGCGCCGTCTGTGTAACCGGCCTGCTGACCGTGGATACCGCCGATACCTTTACCCCCGTGGGGCAGGTTGTGATGGCGGTGCTGATCCAGATCGGCGGTTTGGGCATTACCTCCATCGGCATGGGGCTTGCCTTGGCTGCGGGACGGCGCATCAGCCTGCGGGAGCGTACCCTGATCCGGGAAGCCATGAATGTGGGCAGTCTGGAGGGCATGGTGCGGCTGGTACGCGCCATCATTAAACTGACCCTTGCCTTTGAGTTGGCCGGGGTCATCCCCATCTTTGCAGTGTTTGCGCAGGATTATCCACCATTGAAGGCACTGGGTTTGAGTGTGTTCCACTCCATCTCATCCTTCAACAACGCTGGCATCGATATTTTAGGTGGCGGGCGCAGCCTGGCCCCCTATCGGGATAATGTGCTGCTGAATTTGAGCACCTGTTTTCTGATTATTTCGGGTGGTATCGGCTTTCTGGTCATGGTGGATGTGGTCAAGTGTCGGTTCCGCTTCCGCAAATTCACCCTGCATTCCAAGGTTGTGGTAACCACCACGGCATTTTTGCTGGCAGCAGGTGCCCTGTTATTAAAGTTCACCGATCCTCTCAGCTGGCTGACAGCATTTTTCCTGAGCGTATCAGCCCGCACGGCCGGCTTTGCCACGCTGGATCTGGGCAAACTGAGCAACGCCGGGTTGTTTACGATTCTTATCCTGATGTTCATTGGCGCTTCGCCGGGGTCCACCGGCGGCGGCATCAAAACCACCACCATTTTTGTTCTGGCGCAAGAGATTCGCTGCATTTTCAGCAAGCAGCGGCCGGGTGCATTCCGCCGTGCATTGCCTGCCAACGCCATTGCCAAGGCTTCCACCATTGGGCTGCTGGGCATGCTGGTGGTATGCTGCACCACATTTCTGCTCTGCATCCTGGAACCCGGCCTGCCGTTCATCAGCCTGCTGTTTGAAGCGGTCTCCGCCTACAGCACTGCCGGGCTTTCCACCGGCATTACAGCGCAGCTTTGCCTGGCCGCCAAGCTGGTGCTGATTTTTACCATGTACACGGGCCGCGTTGGGGCTTTTACCCTGCTTTCCCTCTGGGTGGAACGCCCGGAACCCAACGCGCACTTTACAGAAGAAGCCATTACGATTGGATAGGTGCATTATGAAAAAACAGGATTCTTCCGCTTTGTTCGGCGTTATCGGGCTGGGGCGCTTTGGTTCTGCGCTGGCCCGCACCCTTGCCGAAGCCGGCAAAGAGGTGATTGCCGTTGACTGCGATGAGCAGAAGGTCAAGGCTATTCGCAAATATACTGACTATGCCTTTGTGGTAGATGATTTGAGCGAAGAGGCTCTGACCGAAGTCGGCATTCAGAACTGCGGTACGGTAGGCATCTGTATTGGCGAGCAGATCGACATCAGCATTCTGACCTCCATGCTGGTGCTGAACATGGGGGTGCCGCATGTGATTGCCAAAGCCAGCAGCCCTGGACATGGCGAGGTTCTCAAGCGGCTGGGCGTGACCGTTGTTTATCCCGAAGCCGATATGGCAGTGCGCATTGGCAAGCGCCTAATCTCCGGCAACCTGCTGGACTACATTGCCCTGGAGGACGGTGTGGAGGTACAGCGCATCCAGGTAAACGGCAAGATGCTGAACAAAAGCATCCGGGAGCTGGATATCCGCCGGCTATACGGCATTAACATTATTGCCATCGAACGCGACCACCGTACCGATGTGGAGTTTTCGCCGGAGTCTCGGTTCCAGAACGGGGACACCATTTTGGTGATTGGGAAAAGCGAAAAAATCGACCGCTTTGAACGCGCTTTTCAGGATTGACGCTTTTTGACGGAATCTGATTTTTACTTTCCATTTTTTGACGATCCTTACGATACATATTTCTCGGCCGGGCACTGCCGCTGCGCAGTGCCCGGCTTTTTATGTGCTTGTTTTCCAAATACAGAGCGTTTATCGTTGTCAAATTGCACAAAAAACAGTCCGCAAATTTTATGTTTTGTTTTGGCGTTTCATGATTGCTTTTGACTGTTTGTGCGTGTATAATACAGGCGTAAAGCAAAAAAGCTTCAAGAATTGCCAGGGGAATTGCCTGA
Organism: Candidatus Cibiobacter qucibialis; assembly: GCA_004000625.1. Taxonomy (GTDB): domain Bacteria; phylum Bacillota; class Clostridia; order Oscillospirales; family Ruminococcaceae; genus Gemmiger; species Gemmiger qucibialis. The sequence goes on from SAUS01000054.1 coordinate 16,490, forward strand.
AGTATTGTCCGGTTTTAAGGAGGATATTGTCTTGCTTGCCGAAGAACGTTTTGCTATGATATTAGATTTGCTGGCACAAAAGCGCTCGGCCACCGTGCTGGAGCTGTGTGATGCCCTGGATGCAAGCGAATCCACCATCCGCCGCGATCTGACCCAGCTGGACCGGCAGGGCCTGTTAAAAAAGGTACACGGCGGTGCCACGCTGGTTGGGCGCACCGTTTTGGCGGATGAGCCCCCCATGGCGGCCCGCGAGGAACAGTCTGTGGAAGAAAAGCGTCTGATTGCCCGCGCCGCCGCCGCAATGATCACCGAGAAAGACTTTGTCTTTCTGGATGCCGGCAGCACCACGCTGGCGCTGGCCGCCGCGCTGGAGGGCCCTGCCCTGCAGGCTGCCTATGTGACCAACGGCATTGCCCATGCGCGCATGCTGGTGCAAAAGGGCTGCCGCACCTACCTGCCCGGCGGGCAGGTGCGCCCCATCACGGAAGCCATTACCGGGCCGGAAACGCTGGCCGCTTTACAGCACTACAACTTTACCAAAGCGTTTATGGGTGCCAACGGCGTAAGCCCTGCGGAGGGCTTTACCACGCCGGACCCGGAGGAAGCCAGCATCAAAACCGCCGCATTGCAGCGTGCGCGGGAACGCTGGTTTCTGGTGGATAACACAAAGTTTGATATGGTATATTCCGCCGTGATCGGGGATATTGGCTGCGGGGCCATTTTGACCAACCACTGCCCGGACCCCCGGTACGCACAGCTTACCTTCGTAAAGGAGTGTTCCGTATGATCTACACCGTCACATTCAATCCTGCGATCGACTACGTTCTGCATCTGACTGCCCCCCTGGCGGTTGGCGAGATCAACCGCACCTCAGACGAAGCCTGCCAGTTTGGCGGCAAGGGTATCAATGTTTCCGGCGTTTTGCGGGAGCTTGGGTGCGAAAGCATCGCCCTTGGCTTTACAGCTGGCGAAACTGGTGCCTGGCTGGAGCGCGGCTTGCAGCTTTCCGGCCTGAAAACCCGCTTCATCCGCCTGCCGGACGGCATGACCCGAATCAACGTTAAGGTAAAGGGCGCAAAAGAGACCGAGATCAACGGTTCCGGCCCGAACATTACTCCCGAAGCCATGCAGGCCCTGTGGGACAATCTGGAAGAACTGGGCGAGGGTGACATTCTGGTACTTGCCGGCAGCATTCCTTCCAGCATGCCGCAGGATGTTTACCAGCAGATTCTGGCTCGGCTGGATGGCCGCGGCATCCGCTTTGTGGTGGATGCCACCCGTGATTTGCTGGTAAAGGTACTGCCCTACCACCCGTTTTTGATCAAGCCCAACAACCATGAACTGGGTGAGATCTTTGGCAAAGAGCTCAATCGTGATGAAGAGATTACCCAGGCTGCCCGGAAATTGCAGCAGCGTGGTGCACGCAATGTTCTGGTAAGCATGGCGGGCGATGGTGCCCTGCTGCTGGATGAAACCGGTGCGGTGCACCGCATTGGCACCCCAAAAGGCAAAGTGGTAAACAGCGTTGGCGCTGGGGACAGCATGGTAGCCGGTTTTATTGCCGGTTACCTGCAAAGCGGGAGCTACTCTTACGCCCTGCGCCTTGGCACCGCCTGCGGCAGCGCAACGGCATTCAGCCTGGGCCTTGCCGAGCGCCACGATATTGATGCCCTGCTGAAAACCATTGAATGATTCAGGCTGATCTGAAAAGTCGAAAATTCAGTCTATTTCTTTGGGCAACACCGCACAATTCCCGCCTAGCGGCTTAAGCACCGCTTCGGCGGCTGCGGCACGGCATCTGCGTTGCCAAAATGCTCGATAATGTCGGGTTGCGGTACC
>SAUS01000055.1 GCA_004000625.1 Candidatus Cibiobacter qucibialis
TGCGGGTACCGCAACCCGACATTATCGAGCATTTTGGCAACGCAGATGCCGTGCCCCAGCCGCCGGAGCGGTGCTTAAGCCGTAAGGCGGGAATTGTGCGGTGTTGCCCAAGGCTTTTTAACGCATAATCCGGCTGTGTTTGTAGTAATAGACTGAATTTTCGGCTTTTCAGATACACCCTAGGCCAGAACGTTCAGGCGCAGAATGTCAGGATCTTCCGGTCCGGTCATGCTGCAGCCTTTGGCTTTGGCGTATTCGATATAATCCAGGATCTCAGCAGTGATGCGCTCGCCCGGCGCCAGGATGGGGATACCCGGCGGATAACACATGACGAACTCACTGCAAACCATGCCTTCCGTTTCGCGCAGGGGCAGGCTCTTTTTGGGGGCATAGAATGCTTCCTGCGGGCTGGCGGCAACTTCGGGGTCAATGTATTCCTGGCTCAACAGGCCCGCGCCGTCGGTATGGTAGCGACGTTTGATTTCGGCCAGGGCACTGACAAGACGTTCCACCTCCTGCGGGCGGTCACCGATGGAAAGATAGGCCAGGATGTTGCCGATATCACCAAATTCGATCTGGATATCATATTCATCGCGCAGGATATCATAGACTTCGATCCCTGCAAGGCCAATATCCAGCGTGTGGACGCTGAGTTTTGTTGTATCAAAATCAAACACGGAGTTGCCGTTGCAGAGCTCTTTGCCAAAGGCGTAATAGCCGCCCACGGCGTTGATTTCCTCCCGCGCATACTCGGCCATATCTGCCACCTGGTGGAACACCTGGCGGCCGCGCAGGGCCAGGTTGCGGCGGGAGATATCCAGGCTGGACATCAGCAGATAGCTGCCGGAGGTCGTCTGTGTCAGGTTGATGATCTGCCGCACATAGCCAGCGTGGACATTGGGGCCGGTCAGCAGCAGGCTGGACTGGGTCAGGCTGCCGCCGCTTTTGTGCATGGAAACCGACGCCATATCCGCCCCGGCTGCCATGGCGGAAACCGGCAGGCCGCCGCCGAAGTAAAAGTGGGTGCCGTGGGCTTCATCAGCCAGGCACAGCATCCCTGCATCGTGGGCCATCCGCACAATGGCGCGCAGGTCGCTGCAGATGCCGTAATAGGTGGGGTTGTTGACCAGAACCGCCACCGCGTTGGGGTGCTCGGCAATGGCTTTGGCCACCTGTTCCCGCTTCATGCCCAGGCTGATGCCGAGCCGCTGGTCCACTTCGGGGTTGACATACACCGGCACAGCGCCGCAGAGCACCAGTGCGTTCAGCACGCTGCGGTGCACGTTACGGGGCAGGATGATCTCATCCCCGCGCTTGCAGGCGGTCAGCACCATGCTTTGCACCGAGCTGGTGGTGCCGCCCACCATCAAAAACGCGTGGGCAGCGCCGAACGCATCGGCGGCCAGTTCCTCCGCTTCGCGGATGACGGATACCGGATGGCAGAGATTATCCAGCGGCTTCATGCTGTTCACATCCACCCCAACGCACTGCTGGCCCAAAAAGGCGGTCAGTTCCGGGTTGCCGCGTCCCCGCTTATGACCGGGCACATCAAAGGGAACCACGCGCATCTGGCGGAAATTTTCCAGCGCTTCGTGGATGGGGGCGCGGCGCTGGTCCAACCGGGCGCGTTTTTTCTCACCGTTCATGTTTACCTCCGTTCGCGGTTCCTTTGGGAAGTGCCGTTTGGCAAAACAAAAAACGCAAGCCTTACACGGGTGTGCAGACTTGCGTTTGAAACCAGCTTTTTAAATTTTGCCACAGGCCAAATCCCCCCGGCGTGTTTACCGGGAGAGCGAATGTGGCATGATTCAAAAAGGATGAGCGTGTCAGAGTCTATATAGCAATCTTACTTTTACTACTCTTTATTGACCGTTTCACAAGTCTGCGCAGCTGACTGCGCAATTTCATGGTTGTAAAGGAACCAACTTATAAAATTTGAGCTTTTAACTCAATCAATAAGACAACTAAAGTTGCCGATCGGCAGTGGACCCGGCTGTCCGTATGGCCATGGGTCGGAACACTAACATTTCCGGCTTCGCCTGAAACGTCACATCAGCGGCTGCAAAGTGCAATCTGTGTTGAAAAAATGCTCGGTCATACAATCCGTATAACGCTGCGCTTTTCTCTTAGCAGCTTACACTTTTCGCTCGCCGCTGCGGCATTTCAAATGTCAGTATTCCGGCCCGCCCCTGTTGGGCGGTCCGTAGGTAAATTGCTTTGAAAAACTCTTGCAAACACGATTCGTCTTTCAAAATCGAGAAAAGTGTATCATATATTATTTGCCCTGTCAACAAAAATTGCAAAAAAGTGCAGTTCTATTTGTTTTTCCATACATTTTGGTGGTAAGAATTCTGTTCCGCCTTTATTTGGGGTGCCTGCCCCAGCAGACAAACAGCCTTATATTCGTTGAAAGTTTCAACAGGTACCGGGTTGTTTTGTGGATAACTTGTTTTTGTTTTCCATACTGGCGGCAGATCAAGCCATACCGCAGGGCATTACCATGCAAAACCAGCATGGTTTTAATGAAATAATACTATTTTACATATAAGTCTTTCTGCTGTATGATAGCCATAGTGCCGCGCGGGGGTGGGCTTTGCGCGGCAGGCAAAAGTTTTGAACAATTTACACAGCAAAAGGTGGAAAATAAAATGAATCAGCATAACCGCGCGGCAAGGCTTTGCCGGTTATTTTTCAGCACACTTTACATCAGCAGCTTTACCTTTGGCGGCGGGTTTGTGATTGTGACACTGATGAAAAAGAAATTTGTGGACGAGCTGCACTGGATCACCGAGGAGGAAATGCTGGATATGACCGCGCTGGCGGAAAGCGCCCCCGGTGCCATCGCTGTCAATGCGGCTATCCTGGTAGGGTGGCAGGTGGAAGGGCTGCTGGGCATGATTACTGCCGTTGTGGGCACCATTCTGCCGCCCATGGTTATCCTGTCCATCATCTCTTATTTTTACAATGTGTTTGCCGCCAACGTGTATGTGGCGCTGGTGCTGAAAGGGATGCAGGCCGGGGTTGCGGCGGTCATCTTAGACGTTGTGTGCAGTATGGGCGGCAAGGTCATTGCCTCGCATTCGGCGGTATCCCTGTTTTTGATGGTAGCAGCGTTTGCGGCCAACTACATTTTTGGCGTCAATGTGGTGCTTATCATTCTGGCCGCAGCGTTGTTTGGGGTTGTGCGCGCTGCGCTGGCCCGCAAAAGGACGGTGTGAGGATGATTTACTTACAGTTATATCTCAGCTTTTTGCAGGTGGGGCTGTTCAGCGTGGGCGGCGGTTACGCTGCCATGCCGCTGATTCGCAGCCAGGTTGTGGAGCTGCACCCCTGGATGACCTTGCAGGAATTCACCAATCTGATTACCATTGCCGAAATGACGCCCGGCCCGATTGCGATCAACTGCGCCACCTTTGTGGGGCTGCGCATTGCCCAGCTGCCGGGGGCGGTGATCGCCACGCTGGGGTGCATTACCCCCGCGCTGGTGCTGGTCTCGCTGCTGGCGTGGTGTTACCGGCGCTGGCGGGATCTTTCGGTTTTGCAGAGCGTGCTGGCCTGTCTGCGACCGGCGGTGGTTGCCTTGATTCTGGGGGCAGGGCTTTCGATTTTGGGGATCGTGGTGTTCCCCAACGGAATCTTGGGGCTGGGCAGCATTGACTGGATCGGCACGGGCAGCTTTTTTGCCGCGTTTATCCTGCTGCGCAAATATAAGTGGAACCCCATTTTGACGATGTGCCTGTGCGGCGCGGCGGGGCTTGGGTTGCATTTGTTGGCGGGAACGGTAGGGTAATAATTAAGGCAATACCGCATAATTCTAAGTGCCGATACGGCGAGCGAGGTGCGGCAGATGCCAAGCCAAAAGCGCAGATAATACTGGATGTCTTATCGAGCATTTTGGCAACGCAGATGCCGTGCCGCAGCTGCCGGAGCGGTGCTTAAGCCGCAAGGCGGGAATTGTGCGGTGTTGCCTTAAAGCATTTTTATATTGCTATTGAGCCCTTAGGGGCGCACATTGTGCGCTCCTAAGGGTGGGATACGCCAAAAACAATCGCCAGACCGATGTATTATCAACAAATGAACAATGGTTTTTACGCCCGTCAAACGGGGCATCGTCCCCTACAAATTATTTGCAGCGTTTACCGCAACTGGCAAGGTTTTCCACGGCAGGGTGAAGCCCCATATGGTTGCTTCGGGCTATAAAAACAAAAGTAGGGCGCACAATGTGCGCCCTTTGACTATACGCCTAGAACATCAAAAATTCACTGCTTTTCCACTTCCTCGGCGGCGCTGCGGCAGAGGGTGATGAACCGCCGCATAGAGGCCGTGAGGTATTTTTCCTTATGCCAGGCCACCACATGGCGGCGGGTCATGGCGGCGTCCCGGATGGGGCGGGTACACACAAGGCCGGTGCGGGCATCCGCCGCGGCCAGCTGCTCCGGCAAAATCGCCACGCCCAGTTGCTGGGCGGCGGCCTGCACCAATGCTGCAGTGCTCACGCTTTCCCATGCGGGGTGCAGGGCAAGGCCCTGTTCCGCGCAGGCGTGTTCCAGCACTTCCCGCGCGGTGCTGCCGGGTTCCCGCAGCAGCAGCGGGCCGCCGACCAGCTGCTGCAAGGTCAGGGCAGCCTGCTGCGCCAGCGGGTGGGCCGGGGCCAGCACTGCGCACAGGCAGTCGGTTCCGATCGGCTCGATATGCAGGTCGGGCACCGAAACGCTGTTTTCCAACAGGGCAAGGTCGAGTTGATTTTCACACAGCGCTTCGGCCAGAACACTGCCGTTGGCCACCTTGGCCTGCAGCTCAATGCCGGGGTAGAGCGCTGCAAAGCGGCGGGCCAGCACCGGAAGGATGGTGCTGCCCAGCGTGACCGTTGCCCCCACCCGCACCACGCCGAGGGAATCCCAATCCCGCATGGCGGCTTCCATATGGTCAAAGGTATCCAACAGGTAAACGGCCTGGGCATACAGGCGCTGGGCAGCCTCGGTGGGGGAAAGATGGCGGTAAAGCCGCTCAAACAGCCGCACGCCATAGTGCTGTTCCAGTTCCTGGATGGCGCGGGTCACGGCGGGCTGGGTCATGTGCAGGTTCCGGGCCGCATGGGTTACGTTGCGGGTGCGGTATACCTCCGCAAAAATGCGCATATGGCGCAGGGTCATAGGTTTGTTCCTCCTTAAACGCAGTGCTTCTGTTTTTAATGGTATGCAAATAAGGCAGATTTTGCAAGTTTTTTTGCAAATGTCTGCACAAACAGCAGCCCCCGCGGCACATCCTGTTCGGATATGCTGCGGGAGCTGCTGCTGTTTAACAAGCTATGGGAGGATAAATTCCTTTAGGGCAATACCGCATAATTCTAAGTGCCGATACGGCGAGCGAGGTGCGGCAGATGCTAAGCCAAAAGCGCAGATAATACTGGATGCTGCAAAGGTGAGCGCCGCCAGTGGCGGAAACAGCGAACCGAAGCAGGGGCAGCGGTCGCAGAGTGCGAGGGGCTTTTGCCCCCGAAGCACGATGCGGGTACCGCAACCCGACATTATCGAGCATTTTGGCAACGCAGATGCCGTGCCGCAGCCGCCGAAGCGGTGCTTAAGCCGTCAGGCGGGAATTGTGCGGTGCTGCCTTAGGTGTATCTGTTCAGCGCTTCACGTTGAAAGCAGCCATACCGGGGTAAACGGCAGAATCGCCCAGCTCTTCCTCAATGCGGAGCAGCTGGTTGTACTTGGCCACACGCTCGGTACGGCTGGGCGCCCCGGTCTTGATCTGGCAGGTGTCCAGGGCAACGGCCAGGTCGGCAATGGTGGTATCCTCGGTTTCGCCGGAGCGGTGAGAAGAAATGGCGGTGTAGCCAGCCTTGTGGGCCATCTTGATGGCTTCCAGGGTTTCGGAAACGGAGCCGATCTGGTTCAGCTTGATCAGGATTGCGTTGCCGCAGCCCAGCTGAATGCCCTTGGACAGGCGCTCGGTGTTGGTAACAAACAGGTCATCACCAACCAGCTGGACCTTGCCGCCCAGCTCGCGGGTCAGCTCCTGCCAGCCTTCCCAGTCCTCCTCATCCAGGGCATCCTCAATGGAGATGATGGGGTACTTTTCAACCAGGCTCTTCCAGTGGGCGATCAGTTCACTGCTGGTGTAATGGGTGCCGGCTTTGGGCAGGATATATTCGCCCTTCTTGGTGCCCTTCCATTCGCTGGAAGCAGCGTCCATAGCCAGCATGAAGTCTTTGCCCGGCTCATAGCCTGCATTGCGGATGGCTTCCAGAATGGTCTCGATGGTCTCTTCATCGCTGGACAGGTTGGGGGCAAAGCCGCCCTCATCGCCCACAGAGGTGGCCAGGCCGCGACTCTTGAGCAGAGCTGCCAGGGCATGGAACACCTCAGCGCACCAGCGCAGGGCTTCCTTGAAGGAAGGTGCGCCGACAGGCATGATCATGAACTCCTGGGTATCGACGGTGTTGGTTGCGTGGGCACCGCCGTTCAGGATGTTCATCATGGGAACCGGCAGACGGTTGCCGGAAATACCGCCCAGGAAGCGGTAGAGAGGAATATCCAGAGAAAGGGCTGCTGCGCGGGCAGAAGCGATAGAAACAGCCAGGATGGCGTTTGCACCCAGGTTGGATTTATCCTTGGTGCCGTCTGCCTTGATCATGGCAGCATCGACAGCGTAAATATCGGAAGCATCCATGCCGGTCAGAACATCATTGATGGTGGTGTTGATGTTCTCCACAGCCTTCTGCACACCCTTGCCGCCGTAACGGGCTTTGTCGCCATCGCGCAGCTCCAGGGCTTCAAATTCGCCCGTAGATGCGCCGGAAGGTGCCATGCCGCGGCCAACGGTGCCGTCAGCCAGCCAGACCTCAGCTTCAACGGTGGGGTTTCCGCGGGAGTCCAGAATTTCGCGGCCTACAACTTTTTCAATTTCCAGGTATGCCATTATCGATCGATCCTTTCTTTGGGAAACTATTTCATCAGCAGTGAGCACTGCTCCAACGATTAGCGTTAGCTAACCTTCAGCACCGTCATTCTATCACAGGTTGTTACAAAATGCAAGGTACTTTTTGTGTTTGGCGGCTGCGGCAGAGTGTTCTTATTTTTGCCGAGAAAACGTTTATTTAATCTAACTTTTTGAATATTTTGAAACTTTTTTATTTTGATTTGCTCCGGGGCTTGACAAAATCCTGACGGCGTGGTATTGTTTGTTCATGGTTAGTTTGCGCTAATCTCGCAGGCAGCGACCCTCACAGCATGTAGGGAACAGCCCTCCCTTACATGGGTTGCTGCTTTGCCCCCCTTACATCAATAGGACCCCCGCCTTTTTTCTCTCTTTTGCAGGCGGGGGTCTTATTGTATTATTTTGCCTGCGCGGGGCCGAGGGAACAGACCCATACAAACAAAACCGGCACCCATGTGGCTCATTCCATGGGTGCCGGCCTTGCTTTGATTCGGTATGCCCTTGCAGGCGATAATGGTATTTTTGCGCGGCATGCTTGCATGCCCGGTGGGCACTGCCGCAAATGAAACGGAGGCAATAAGGAGATTTGTGGGGATATGATGCAGCCGGAACGGAGGTCAATCAGCTGGCTGCGCGCCAGTTAGTGTTATCTAATCAGCAAAGATATAGTAGCATACTCAGGCGGAGGTTGTCAAGCAAAAGCAGGGAATTTGTTCAAAAAGTTTTGGAGGGGATGCAACACGATAAAAAAGGCACGCTGCCTGTTTGTGCGGGCAGCGTGCTGGATTTGCTTTAGGGCAACACCGCACAATTCCCGCCTTGCGGCTTAAGCACCGCTCCGGCAGCTGCGGCACGGCATCTGCGTTGCCAAAATGCTCGATAAGACATCCAGTATTATCTGCGCTTTTGGCTTGGCATCTGCCGCACCTCGCTCGCCGTATCGGCACTTAGAATTATGCGGTATTGCCTTAGTGCTGTTCCTGGTTTTCCGCTTGCAGCTGTTTGCGGAAAATAGCGCGGAAGATAAACCGGCTGAGCGGGCCGCAGTAGAACATCTGCCAGCAGAGCGCCATAGGGAAGTTGCAGCCCCAGGTATGCACCCATGTGCCAAAGCTGGGCTCCTTGAACAGCAGGGTAGCCACAAGGCTCATAACTGGGCACATGATGCAGACGATCATCAGGGAGATGGCATAGGTAATGAACTGCGGGCGGTCCGTGGGGCGCATAAAGGTGAACGCCAGGGCGGTGGCCAGCTTTTCGACCACAAAGAATTCCAGCACAAAGGCCACGGGCACCATAATGGGCATTTCGTGCAGAGCCATGCCAAAGGTAGCGTTGGTAACGCCGCCGGTGTTCAAGGCAACGTTATAAACGATCATGCCATACACCATGATGGTGGCCATGACGATGGTAAATACGATTCTTTGCGGCAGTGTTTTGGGCATAGGAAAGTGCTCCTTTCTGAAATCAAGACCGCAGACAAAAAAGAAAGACAGCGAAACTTTCGTCTCGCTGTCTTTCCGTGCTGCGACTACCATTTATTGTGGCTATCATAGCACGTTTTGAAATTTTGTGTAATAGGGAAATTACAGATTCTCCGCCTTGCGCAGATTAAACAGATTTGATTGGATGCATTTGTGCAGGATGCGCATGGGGCAAACCGGAAGGGTTGGATGTTCTCAACAGGTGCGGGAAAAATTGTGGAAAAGGAAGCGTTTTTTCAGTTGTGGCCGATTATTTAGGTTTCTCCACGGCGGGATGAGGGCATCCCGCCCTGCAGCATGGTTGTGAGCAAATAAACAATCATTTTTTCACATCGTCCTATACAAATATTTTACGGCGCGGGGCATATGGTTGGCAATTTTCAGGCTCGTCCGGGACATTGAGGACGCCGTTCCCTACCGACAGCCTAAAAAGCTCGGCTCCAATTCCTAATTGCTAATTTGGTCTTACTTTTTGCGGCACGCAAAAAAGTGCCCGGCTGCTAGGCAGCCGGGCGTTACGCTTATTGCAGGGAGTTAATGTACTCGTTCAGGGCCTCTTTCCAGGGGCGGGGCTGGGGCAGGTTGTCCAGGCGGAGCATTAGGTTATCCAGCACGGTGTAGCTAGGGGTACTGCCAGCGTCCGCTGCGCGGATGGGGTGCAGCTCCAGTTTATCTTCCATATGGGCAGCTTTCAGGATGGCTTGGGCGAAGTCATAGCGGCTGCAGCGGCCCTGGCACACGATATGGTAAATGCCCAGGGTATCATGGTCGATCAACTGCTCCACCGCGGCGGTCAGGTCATCGGCCGAGGTAGGGGAGGCAAAGCGATCCGTGGGAACGGCCAGCCAGGGGCAGGTGGGGTCTGCGGCGGCGTTCAGCACGGTGGAAACAAAATCCCGCCCGATGCCGTACACCCAGGCGCTGCGCACGATCAGGTAGCGGTGGCACAGCGTGCGCACAAACTCTTCGCCCGCAAGCTTGCTTTTACCATACAGGCTTTCAGGGGCGGGGGCATCGAACTCATTATAGGGGTGGTGACTCGCCTTGGCAAACACATCATCGGTGGAGAACTGCACCATCTTGGCCCCCAGCGCATCGGCGGCAAGGGCCAGGTTGCGGGGGGCCAGGGCGTTGACGCGGTAAGCGCGGTCGGGGTCCGTCTCGCAGCCGTCCTCATCATTAAAGCCGGTGCAGTTGATGATGACATCCGGGCGGTTGGCATCCGCAAAGGCGCGGACTTCGGCGGGGACAGTCACATCCACTTCCGCCACATCGGTGGCGATCAGCTGGTATTTTTCGCGGTCAAGCCGTGTACACAGCGCCTGACCAAGATGGCCGTTGGCACCGCTGATCCAAACTTTGAGCATTGCTGTTTTCCTCCATCTGGAACGGGGCAGTAGAGCACCCCGGAATTCTTCTCATACGCGGTTTTATTATAGCCCTGCTGGTTGAGAAGTGCAATGCGTTTTGCCGGATTTGGCGAAAAAAAGCGGCGGGATCAACCTACATCCGTTACGGCAACATTGCTTACCAGGTCGTAGCTGGTTTTGGTGTTCCAGTCGCGGCGGATGACGGCTTCGGCGGTCAGGGCGGTGTTATCGTACAGGATGCTCCACTGGGTATTGCTGGTCACATCCTGCGGGTTGGGGGCCTGAGAGGCCGCCTGCAGGGCCTGCCAGGCAATTTCCCGGTCAATACTGCCTGCATTGGCATCCAGGATTTCCTCGATGGCATCATAGCGCTCCCGGCCATGGCCGTAAACGCCGTTGCGCTGGTTGGGCAGAACGTTATCCTTGTACATGACAAAGAAGTTGGTTACGCTGCGGCTGGGGGTAGCGGTCAAGGGGCGGGTGGGGTCATTGCAGTCGTATTCCAGCACGCGGCCATCACCGGAAGCATCGGTGATATAGAAGTGGTAATCCCGCCCGCTGGAAGCGAACATATCATATTTGCTCAGCAGCTCTACAGCTTCGGCTGTGGTGGCGGCGCGGTCCAGCACCAGGCGGATGGCAAGGGTGGTAGCGATCATCGGCTTGCCGGTCTGCTGGTAGGTGGGGTCACTGTCCAGCGTGAGAACGGCGATAGAAACGCCCTTTTCATTCATGCCGTCCAGGCAGATGAACGGCGCGGTGAGGGTTGCCAGCTTTTTGGCCATGCTCGCGTCCGGCGTGTTGGCGTTGATGTTATCCAGTGCGGCAAAGGCGACCGAGGCGTAATCGTCCTTGGGGGTGCAGTAGACCAGCATGGCGGAGGTATCGTTCTTGAAATCATAGTTGCGGCCCATCAGGGTGTGGTCGTCCGTGCCCTGGGTGCAGAACGCGCTGCAGCCAAAGTTTGGGGCTTTCATATGGATGGGCAGGTAGGGCAGGGCTTCGGCCAGGATGGCATTGATCATGCTCTGGTTATCGGTAATGCCGCGGTCGATCAGGCGGTCGAGATCATACGCATAGTCAATATCCATGCGGTAGAGGTTATAGTCTTCGTAATCGGTCAGTTTGCGGATGCTGTGGATGCTTTTGAGCCGGGTAAAGTACACCCCGCCGCCAACGGCGGCGGCGATGATGACCACGGCAACCAGAGCGGAAATGATCCATTGAATCGCTTTCATCTTTTTCTCCTGTTCATGACGGGTTGGCGGACAAACGGGGGCGGTGCTGGCTGATTATGCTTTTACGGAATCCGGCAGCGGGAAGGAAAAACGCATGGCAAGCGCTTTGAACAGCTCCTGCATGACCTGCACGGCAATGGCGCGGATATCCAGCTTAGCGATAAAATCCAGCACCTGCTTTTGCTCTGCGGCGGGCACCGCGTAAGCGTTTAAACTCATGGAAAGGAAGCGGGCCAACTTTTTTTCCAGCGTAAAGTATTTATCGCACGGGCGGGACATATAGCCCCGCATTATGCCCGCAGAGCCGATCTCCAGTTCATAGAAGTCGCTTTCGGTATAGCTGGGCAGGTAGGGGCCGAAAATGCGGTACAGTTCGCTGGAGGTGTGCTGGTAGATATACTCGGACGCTTCGGTGTGGCTGTAGGCTTCCAGGTAGATATCCCGCAGGTTCTCGTTCAGCTCGGTCAAAGCCAGCTGGATGCTGGTTTCCACCGCGTACACATAGACGGGCGGCAGCTTTTGGCCTGCGATCTGGCCCGCCATATCAAACTGACTGCCGAACATGAATTTGACCAGCTCCACCAGAACGCCATCCTTGGTGCGGAACACATTCTGGAAGGTACTGATGCTGACATCGGCTTCCTTGACAATTTCGGCAACAGTGGTGCGGGTATAGCCTTTTTCCAGAAAGAACCGAACACAGGCCGTTAAAATGCGGCGCTTGGCGTCGGCGCTGTCATATCGTCTGGGCATTAGAATCACGCTTTCTGTATTGGTTTATATGCCAATTATAGCATTTGGATGCAGCGGGAACAAGTGGCCGGGATGGAGAAGATTTGGGCGGATATTTGGTGATATTGGATATCGGTTTTGATTGGGGTAACATAACCAAAGGAGCCGCCGCAGATGCGGCAGCTCCTTTGGATTATGTAGACATTTCTTTTAGATATACTTGTTGATGTAATCGGCGGTAACGAAATAGTTGGTTATCCGTGTGTTGGCTTCGGTCATGGCAAGGTAATCGTTTTGCATCTGCTGGTTTTCTTCCAGGTTGGAAATTGCTTTCATCTGCTCTTCATGCTGCTTTTTCGACTGTGCGAGCAAGGCATCCTGCTTTGCAAGCTGCATACGCTGGTTCAGGATAATTTCTTCCTGCTGTGCGATGATTTTATCAAGCTTGGCAATGATTTGCTCTAGCAGCATGGTCTGCAAAACCCGGTCAACATCGGTTTCGTGGCTGCTGCTGATGTAATCGTACAGATAATAAGCCACATAAACGCTTCTGTATTTATTTGGAATAATATTTGCAGAATATACGCTTTGTAATTTTTCTTTTGCTTCCTGCAGGTGCGAAACGGCAGCGTTATAATCGTCGATTTGTGAAGGCAAAACGGAGCGGCAATCATTGGCGAGGGCAAGCATATGCTCGTATTCTTCAACATCCCTTTGAAAATTTTCTTTTATTTTTTCCTTTTCTTCTTCCTGCATTTTGGTGTTATCAGAAGAAACTGAACCAGCACAGGAAAAAAGAATGATAGAAACACCAATACCAAGAATCCCGGAAATCACACCAATGGAAGGCGAGGTGAAAAAGCCAAAAGAGATAAAGAGTATGAGAAAACCCGCAATCATGTACGGTGTGATATCTTTTTTAGGAGATATATTACCTTCCGCGGGAATCGGTGTACTTTCTACTTTTTCGACGAGAGCTTGTTCACATTGAATATCTTCCCGTGTAGAATGTATATCATCCTCTATTTTCCGAACCAGCAGTTCCATGCTGTATACGTCACGCAGGTAATTTACTAGAATTTCATGGTTATAATTGGCCATGGCAGTTAAACCTTCCTTTCTGTACTAATATTATAGTATCTATTTTGATTATATAGTAATATTATGTATACGTCAATCACTCCATAGTAATTTTATAGTAAATTCAAGAAAAAGGAGTGGTAGTTCATGAACCGTATACGCGACCTGCGGGAAGATATGGATTTGCGGCAGGTGGATGTGGCCGCGGCGACTGGAATCGATCAGAAAACCTTATCCAATTATGAAACAGGTAAGACACAGCCGGATGCCAGAGCGTTGGTTGCGCTGGCAGATTTTTTTCATGTGAGCATTGATTATCTTGTCGGGCGGACGGATGCTCCGGCAAGAGATTCGCAGTATCTCATCCATGAACTGTCCAAAATTCAGCAGGAATTGGAACGCATTAAAAGTGGATTGAAATAAAATTTTCCCTAAAGCAGAATGCCCGGAGCCATAAAGTCACATGCGACATTATGGCTCCGGGCATTTAATTTAAGGCAATACCGCATAATTCTAAGCGCCGATACGGCGAGCGAGGTGCGACAGCTGCTAAGCCAAAAGCGCAGATAATACTTTTTGTATTATCGAGCATTTTGGCAACGCAGATGCCGTGCCGCAGTCGCCGAAGCGGTGCTTAAGCCGTAAGGCGGGAATTGTGCGGTGTTGCCTTAAGCAAGGCGATACAAAATTGAAAAGGGGATGCAGCTCTTTTCAGGTTAGCGGGACGATGCGAGCATCGTCCCCTACAAATTATTTGCAGTGTTTATCACAGCCGGCAAAGGTTTCTCCGCGGCGGGGTGAGGGCATCCCGCCCTACAGGACATTTGTGGGTTTGCAACGCGTGATAAAAAGCTCCGTAGGGAACGGTTTTGACCGTTCCGGGCCATTGCCGCATTATGCCATAATAGGATTTATTGCAGGCCCTTGTCCGGTACAATCCCAAAGGGCCGCCATCTCTTTTCCGGTTGGCGGGCGCACGATGTGCGCCCCCTACGGGGAGCGCGCCAGATTACGGCTGATTTTTACGGCAAAACAAAAAGCCCGCACCCATACGGGTGCGGGCCAGAAAAGCTGAAAAGGTCAGAAATTACTTATTCTTCTCTTCATCCAGGCGGTCGAGCAGATCCCAGACGCCGAGCATATACTGGATGCCGAGGGCACGGTCATACTTGCCGTAGCCAGGGCGGCAGTTGCCGGGGCCTTCCTCCCACAGCTGACGGCCGTGGTCGGGGCGGATATAGCCCTCAAAGCCGTTGTCGTGGTAAGCGCGCAGGATCTCAATGATGCCGGTCTCACCGCAGCAATCGCGGTGGGCAGCCTCAGAGAAGTCACCGTTATCAAAGTGATGGATGTTGCGGATGTGAGCGAAAGCGATGCGGTCGCAGTGCTTGCGGACGATTTCGGCAACATTGTTGTTGGGGTTGGCGTTCAGGCTGCCGGAGCACAGAGTCAGGCAGTTGTACGGATCATCCACCATGGACAGGAAGCGGTCGATGCTCTCGGCGTCCACCAGCAGGCGGGGCAGGCCGAAGATATCCCATGGGGGATCGTCCATATGGATGGCCATCTTGATGTCGCACTCGCGGCAGGTGGGCATGAGGGCTTCCAGGAAGTACTTCAGATTCTCCCACAGCTTCTCCTTGGTGACAGGGGCATAGGCCTTAAACAGCTCGTCCAGCTTAGCCATACGCTCCGGCTCCCAGCCGGGGAAGGTCATGTGGTACTTCTCGGTGAAGTCCAGGATATACTTGGCCATAGCCTTGTAATCGTCCTTGATCATATCCTTCTGATAGAACAGGGCGGTGGAGCCATCACCGACAGGGTGGAACAGGTCAGTGCGGGTCCAGTCAAAGATAGGCATGAAGTTATAGCAGATAACCTTAACGCCAAACTTGGACAGGTTGCGGATGCACTGCTTGTAGTTTTCGATATACTGGTCGCGGGTAGGCAGGCCGATCTTGATATCGTCATGGACGTTCACAGATTCAACAACGTCGCCGTTGAAGCCGTAAGCGTGGATCTGATCCATGACTTCCTTGATCTCGTTCTCTTCCCAAATCTCACCGGGCATTTTGTGGTGCAGAGCCCAGACGATGGTGCTGACACCGGGGATCTGCTTGATGTCGTTCAGTGTGATGGGGTCGTTGCCCTCACCATACCAACGCCAACCCATTTGCATAGGCATAAGTGTTTCCTCCTTGGTTGTTGTTTATATCGCAATCATCGGATTGAGAATCAATAAAGCAATCAGGCGTTGACAGCGTCATGCAGGGTCTTGCGGACAGCGCCGGGGCCTGCGATCTCAGCCTTGAAGTAAGCCTTGACCTTGTCGGCCAGAACGGTCTTGGTCAGGTCAGAGCCAAAGATGGAAGCATTGCTCAGGATGCTGTCCAGCTGGTCGGTGCAGCTGTCGGGAGCACCGAACTTGATGGTAGCCAGCTTAGCCTGCAGGTCATCCTTCAGGGGGTCTGCAGAAACTTCAAATGCATTGCCGTTGTCATCAACAGCCAGCAGGTAACGCAGCCAGCCAGCAATGGCCAGAGGAATGGACACCAGAGTGTTCAGGTCGCGGCCTTCAGCAACATAGCTCTTGATGGTCTCGCCAAAGCGGATGCCGACCTTCTGGGAAGTATCGGTAGCGATACGCTGCGGGGCGTCCGGCATGAACGGGTTGGGCAGGCGCTGCTCAACAACTTCATCGATGAATGCCTTGGGCTCCAGGATGCCGGGGTTGACCACAACGGGCAGGCCTTCAACATAGCCCAGGCGCTTGATGAGGGCAACGATATCGGCATCCTTCATCTCGTCGCAGATCAGGGTGTAGCCCAGCATGCAGCCGTAAACGCTCATGGCGGTGTGCAGCGGGTTCAGGCAGGTGGTGACCTTCATGCGCTCGGTCTTGTTGACGGTGTCGCGGTCGGTCATATAGACGCCGGCCTTTTCCAGCGGGGGACGGCCATTGGGGAACTTGTCCTCAACAACCAGGTACTGCGGGCGCTCTGCGTTGACAAAGGCAGCAATGAAAGTGTTCTTGCTGGTAACGATGGGCTCCATATCCTCGATGTTATCCTTGACCAGCTGCTCTTCCACGATCTTGTGGGGGCGCGGGGTGATCTTGTCGATCATGGACCAGGGGAATGCGATCTTGCTCTCGTCTTCCAGGTAAGCGATGAAGTCCTGGCCGACATAGCCCTTTTCAGCCCATGCCTTGGCAACGGTCATCACGCTGGACTGCAGCTTTTCGCCGTTGTGGGAGCAGTTGTCCATGCTGACAACAGCCAGCGGGGCGGCACCAGCCTGGAAACGCTCGAACAGCAGGGCAGCGACCATGCTCATGGCGTGGCGTGCGTGTGCCGGACCTTCGTCGATATCAGCCTGCACAACGGGCATCAGGCTGCCATCGGGACGGTACAGGGCATAACCCTTCTCGGTGATGGTGAAGGAGATCATCTGCAGGCCGGGATCGGTGAAGATCTCCTTGAAGCGTGCCATCATGGCAGCGTCAGAAGAATCAGCGCGCAGGCCCTCGGCAACAGAACCGATGATCTCGCGGCTGGTGGAGCCATCCGGGTTCAGGGTGACCATCATGGTCAGATTGTCGAACGGGGTGTAGATCTTATCAATGATGTCATAGTCAAAGGTATCGGCTGCAATGATGCCGCGGTCCTGCAGACCTTCGTTCAGCAGGCGCTGCTGGAGAGCTGCGATAAAGCCGCGGAAGATGTTGCCTGCGCCAAAGTGGACCCAAACCGGATGCTCCTTGGTTTTGGCAGTCATAGCTTCATGGTCAAAGGCGGGCAGCTTAACGCCCAGGGCTTCCCATTCAGCCTTCTGGTTCTTGATGGATGCAGCGTTCATTTTCATGGCGAAACACTCCTTCAGATTTTGTTTTGTGATATCTTCGGTGGCCTTGCTTTGCAGCACGGCCGGTGTTGTTCATTCAAACCGTGGATAAGTATAACCCTTATTTTTTGCAAATTAAATTGGCGTAATTGCTTGAAAGATTGCAAAAATTGCGGTACTATGAAAGTGGAAAGAGAGATGACAGGATTATGGCAGAAAACAGCTTTCAACCCTTTACACGGCGGCAGACCATGATCCGCCGGGATTTTGAAATTTACCGCTACCGCTACATGGATGAAGTAGAGCTGCACCACCACGATTTTTATGAAATCTACATGCTTTTGCGCGGCAGTGTATCTTATACGGTCGAAAACCGCATCTTCCACATGCGCGCGGGGGATCTGATGCTGATCAGCCCGCTGGAGCTGCACCAAGCGCGGGTTGACAGCAATGATGAACCTTACGAGCGCATTGTGCTGTGGGTGGACCGCGGGTATCTGGAATCCCTTTCCAGCCCGCACACCAGCCTGACCCGCTGCTTTGACACCACGGTGCCCGGCCATACCAATCTGCTGCGCCTGCCCGGCCCCCGCAGCGCCGAGATGCGCCGTGAGCTGGACAAGCTGCGCAGCCTGCACATGCAGGAAAGTTATGGCAGCGACCTGCTGGCCGTTTGCAGCCTGGTGGAGCTGATGGTTGCCATCAATCAGAGCGCGGCGGACCGCAGCATGCAGAGCGCGCTTTCGGCCGATATGGCGTCTGACCGGGTGGTGGACGGGGTATTGAGCTACATCAACGAGCACTACAACGAAGCCCTGACGCTGGATGCGCTGGCAGAGCGCTTTTTTATCAGCAAGTACCATTTGCTGCGCAAGTTTGAAGCGCAGGTGGGCACCACGGTGCACCGGTATATCCTGCAAAAGCGGCTGCTGAACGCCAAGCAGCTTTTGGCCGGCGGGCTTGCCCCCAGTGAAGTCTGTACCTACTGCGGGTTTGGGGATTACGCCAACTTTTACCGCGCGTTCCGCGCGGAATACGGCACCACGCCCCGGCAGTATGTACAGAGTTTGCGTGGGTAAAGTTCAAAAAACTGTCGTTATTGGTATTATAGCATACCCTGCCAATGGCTACAATAGGCGATTTTGCGAAAATTTTGGCAGGCAGTGCAGCAGCCGTGCTGCACCGCTGCACGCAAGGTCAAGTTTTCACTTTCCTTTTGCGGCAAAATAGCGTACAATGGGGGCAGCTGTTTTTGGGGGTATCAGGTACACCTTAACAGCTAAGGCAATACCGCATAATTCTAAGTGCCGATACGGCGAGCGAGGTGCGGCAGA
>SAUS01000133.1 GCA_004000625.1 Candidatus Cibiobacter qucibialis
CGAGCATTTTGGCAACGCAGTTGCCGTGCCGCAGCCGCCGGAGCGGTGCTTAAGCTGTCAGGCGGGAATTGTGCGGTATTGCCTTTGCTTTTTCACAAAATAACAGCATCCGTATGGTGCCCCCTGCCCGTGGGCCGCCATGCGGATGCTGTTTTGCGTTTGTTATGCTTTTCTGGTAGTGACACCGTACAGGCTGTTCCAGGTTGCACGGCCCAGCATGCCGTCCGGTTTCAGGTCATGCACTACCTGCCAGGCCAGAACCGCTTCCCGCGTGCTGGCACCGTAACGGCCATCGGTGGTCAGTTCCGGCACCAGGGTTTTCAATTTCTGCTGGGCACTTTTCACGGTTGCGCCCCGGCTGCCGCGGCGCATGGTAACACCGGGCCAGATCTCCCCTTCCCCGTTTTTATCCGCCCAGGCGCGGTACAGGGCATCCCAGGTATCGCGGCCCACGTGGCCGTCAATTTTCAGCCCCTGTTCCCGCTGGAACCGCCGCACTGCGGTTTCGGTGCTGGTGCCGTAGCGTCCATCCACATTCAGTCCGCCCAGCCAGCGCTGTACCAGGGCAATATCCGGGCCGGATGCCCCCGGCCGCAGCACGGTTCCGCCATATTCCGGCATTGCATTTGCCATAAAAAAGCCCCCTTTGCTGTGTGTTGCAGGCTTGCCGCCCGCCCTCATTTCACACTATGCAAAGGGGGTTCGTTTTGTGTTAAGATATTCTGTATTTTTAAGCAATATAGCCGCCGCTGCGCAGAACAAAGATCCAGAACGTCAGCGATAGCGCCGAGAACAGCGTGGTTGCCGCCACACAGCTGGCCGTCAGCACACCCTCATGGCCCATGTTCTTGGCCATAACGTAAGAGCTTGGCGTGGTGGGGCTGCCCAGCATGATGAGCAGGGCAATCAGCTGCTGGTCCCGGAAACCGAGCTTAACGGCAATGGGGACAAAGATCGTGGTCAGCACCATCAGCTTACAGCAAGCCGCCACCAGGGTGGGTGCCAGCTTTTTGATGGCCTTGGCTCCCTCAAACGAAGCGCCGATGGAAAGCAGCGCCAGCGGGGTGGTCAGGCTGGAAAGGCTGGTCAGGGTTTTCTGCGCCAGGGTAGGCAGGCCAAAGGGCAGCAAGCTGTACAGCGTACCCAGAATAATGCCGTCCAGAATGGGGTTGGTCAGCACACCGTACAGCAGCTTGGAGGGGGTCACTTTGCCATGCTGCTGCGGGCTTTCCACCGTCAGGATAATGACCGCAAAAATGTTGAACAGCGGCACACTGCCCAAAATCATCAGTGGGGCCATGCCGGAAGTGCCGTAAATGTTCTGGATGAACGCCACGCCCAGAATGGCCGCGCTGCTGCGGTAGCTGGCCTGTACGAACTCACCCACCAGGGTTTTATCTTTCAACAGGCGGCGCGCCAGCACCCAGATGACCACAATGGCAATGGCCGTTACCGCAAAGCAGAACAAGACAAACTTTGCATCAAAGCTGTGGGCAAGGTCCAGGGTTGCCATATCACAGAACAGCATGACCGGCAGCGTTACCTTGAACACCAGCTTGTCGGCCACGGTGCAGAACTGCTTTGGCAAAAAGCCTTTTTGCCCCAGCGCCCATCCAATGACCATCACCAGAAATACCGGAAGGGTCGCGTTCAGGCTGAACATTAAATTATCCACATTGATCCCTCTTTATATTACGTCCTTAGGCAACACCGCACAATTCCCGCCTTACGGCTTAAGCACCACTCCGGCGGCTGCGGCACGGCATCTGCGTTGCCAAAATGC
>SAUS01000056.1 GCA_004000625.1 Candidatus Cibiobacter qucibialis
CTGCCGCACCTCGCTCGCCGTATCGGCACTTAGAATTATGCGGTATTGCCATAAGAAATAAAGCCGGAATTGTCAAAACCTACACGGTACACCTGTTATTGCTTTATCTTATTCAGGCACTTTAAGGCACGAAACAACACCTTTAGGCTAAGGCAACACCGCACAATTCCCGCCTTGCGGCTTAAGCACCGCTCCGGCAGCTGCGGCACGGCATCTGCGTTGCCAAAATGCTCGATAAGACATCCAGTATTATCTGCGCTTTTGGCTTGGCATCTGCCGCACCTCGCTCGCCGTATCGGCACTTAGAATTATGCGGTATTGCCCTAAAGGGCTGAACCGTACTATTCCACGCTGCTTTCCCAATAAAAATTCCCCCGATGCAAAAGGGTTATCTTCTGCATCGGGGGAATGCGATTTATGGTTTGATTTTACTCAATCACAAGCAGCAGGCTCATTTTGAACTTGCCTTGCGGGGTAACGCTGTGCAAGCCGTTTTTGTCAAAGCGGAAACTTTCGCCTGCGTTCAGCTCGTAATCCTGACCCTCATAGTCAATGATTGCTTTGCCTTCCAGTGCGGTCAGGATGGCGTTGCCGGGGGCGCGGTGTGGGGGCAGGCTGGTGCCCGCATCGAATGCCATCAGCACAAACTTCATGTTGTCTGCGTGGACAAGGTCAACATTGGCAATGCTGCCCTCTTCGTAAGAAATCAGGTCTTTCAGGGCTGTGGGCTGGCCAGCTTTGATGATGTTGTTCATGATAGTATTCTCCTTTTTCAAAATAATTTCAGTATAGATCATACCGATATCCGTGCTGGTTCCACACAGTGTTTTGGGCGGAACAGCCAGAAAATCATCCCCCGCAAAGGGAACTGCCCGGCCATCTTCGCCTAAGATAAAGCGGCCGTTGCCCATAGCACCCACATACAGGGTCGTACAGTCATAGCTTTCCGGCGTAATGGTAGTACCCGCCCCAAGGGAAAACCAGGTGACCGGCACCTCTTTGCCAAGGTTTGCCGGGCGGGAGACTGTCATACAATCACGGATGGGGCGCATTTGCGCAATGGTAAAAGGTTGGTGTTCCATGCGGTATACCTCACAGTGAGATTCGTAGGCTAAAGCATCGGCATTTCTATTGGCCGCCTGTTCAAAATGGATTCCTGCAGGTTCCCGCAAAATCACATTTCCCCGGCACAAGCTGGATGCCCTGCAAAATGCAGGCGGGCTGCGGCGTTTTTACTTCAGCGTTGTGGGGCGGTCCAGATAAATCACTTTGTTGTCAGAAATAAAAGTCTGGAAGTTATACAGGATCAAGATTTGGTCATAGCCCTCTTTTTCAATCGTGGAATCTAACCCATAGGCCAGCCCGCGGAAATCCACCACGCCAATTTTCGCATAATTCGCCGTCAGGTAGGGGATAAAGCTGTTGGCATAGCTGTCCTTTACCACCAGGATGCTGCCCGTCCCGTTGCCCTCAATCACCGAATAACCGTTGTTGCCATCCAAAAAAGCTCCATACTTGTCACGAGTATCCAGCTTGGCAAGGTTCATCAGGCCCTCGGTTTTCACCGGTTCATAATCTGCTTCGCCGTTTACTTTATAAACCGTCATCTGGTTGGGCAGATCATAATAGCTGAAACTGTCCGCCTGTGCATTCCAGCGCCGCGTAGCAGAATAATGCGTGCCGTAAAAATCGGGGACGGTAATTTTGGTATAGACATTGCAGTCAAACGGCGTCAGATTTTTCAGCGTGCAGAACTGCTGGTAAGCGCGGTACGCACCATCCGGTGTCCAGTGGTGGTCGGTCTTAAAGTACAGATACTGGTCCTTATTGGCGCGGTAATCGTCGCGCATATCGATCACATCCGCCCCGCTGGCCTGCACTTGGGCAAAAATGTCATCCAGCATGGCATCTTCGTCCACCATGGGGGCGTTGGCCGGCAGCATTTCCGGGTAGATATCGCTGGCCGAAGGTGCCAGCAAAAAAGTGACCCGGCCGGGGTAGCGCTGGGCAAAGTTTGTGACGGCACTGATATTTTTCCCCAGCTGCTTCTCAGTATCCGTACTGACGGTAAACAGCTTGGTGAACATCCAGCCATCTTTGCCGTTTAGGATGCCGCTTTCCTCCGTTTTGCCAAACGCGAGGGCATTGACAGCGCTTTCCAGGTTGATCCACCCATCGCGCAGGGCAACCTGGTCCTGCAGATAGGTGGAAAAATCATCCTGCCATTTGCCGTTCAGCAAAGTTTTTACGCTGAACACTGGCATTTGCGCCAGTTTGCGGTTTTCCAACTCCGAGTTCTCGCGCTTGGGCCAGAACAGGTTGACCAGTGCAAACCCGCACAGCAAGGCGACAAAAACAATCAGGGAAGCTGGCGGCAGATGACGGTCGGATCTGCGGTGAACATATTTTTCCATAAAGCCATCCCTCCCCTTAAAAGTTTGCATACAGTGCGGTGGAACCCGTTGCTGCTACCACATACGCCGTGCACAGAACAAAGCAGACGCCGCAAAGCACTGCCCGTAGCGGGGCTTTGCCTTTGCACCACTGCCAGAACCGCCCCGGCAGTTGGGTGGAGCAAACACAGCACACAACCAGCAGCACCGCATAATTGCGCAGGAAATACAGCGCCGAAACGCCGCCCTGCGGGATGAACAACCGGCTGAGCAGCAGCCCCAGCGGTGCACCGGGGGCGTTGCAGGTGAACAGCCCCCAGCCCAGTACCACCAGGAACAATGTGTAAATGTGCGGCCAAACCTTGCCTTTTTTCAGGTACTTCATCAAAAAGTTCTTTTCGATGACAAGCAGCACGAAATAGTAAAGGCCCCAGCAGATAAAGTTCCAGTTCGCACCATGCCAGATGCCGGTCAGCGCCCAGACGGCCAGCATGTTCAGCATCTGGCGCCCGGCACTGCAGCGGTTGCCGCCCAGCGGGATATAAATGTAATCCCGGAACCAGCCGGAAAGGCTGATGTGCCACCGCCGCCAGAATTCGGTAATACTGCCTGAAATGTACGGCAGGTTAAAGTTTGCCGGGCATTCAAAGCCCATCATCAGGCTCAGGCCATTGCTCATTTCCGAGTAACCCGCAAAGTCAAAGTACAGCTGCAAAGAGTACGCAATAATGCCCAGCCATGCCAGCGGCAGGGAAGCGTTCGCCAACCCAATGCCGCCCGTTCCGATGATATCCTGCCAGAGCGCCGCAATGGAATCCGCCAAAATCACCTTTTTGGCAAGGCCGAACACAAACATTTCAGCACCATCCTGCGCTTTTTGCAGGGTGCAGCGTCCCTGTGTCTGGTGTAGGACATCCGCCATATCCCGGTATTTCACGATCGGGCCAACGATCAGCTGCGGGTACATCAGAACATATACCGCAAAGATCACCGGGCTGCGTTCCGCTTTTACCTTGCCGGTGTACACATCCGCAGTATAACTGATGAGCTTAAACGTATAATAGCTGATGCCCAGTGGCAAAACATCCAAAAAGCTCAGCTTGGCAAACCCGGTGGAAGCGATAACGTTGAGCGTGTCCAGCAAAAAGTTCGTGTATTTGCAGTAGACCAGCGCCGCTGCCGTCAGCACAATGGCAGCAATCAGCACGATTTTTCGCTTGCCCCCGGCGGGCAGGCTGGCAAGCAGAAGCCCCGCCGCATAGTTGATGGCAACCATGCCCACGGCCAGCGGCAGCCATGTAATACCGCCCCAGCAGAAAAACAGCAGGCTTTCCACCAGCAGCACCGCATTTTTGACCCTGCCCGGCACAAGGTAATACAGCCCCAGCGCCAGCGGCATAAAACAGAATAAAAAGACAACGCTGTTAAAATTCACAGCGGTTCCTCCTCTCTTGGTTCAGGGAGTGTGGGGAACAGCCCACCAAAAAACAAGGCCGCAGCCTGTTGGGGCGCGGCCTGTTTGGTATCGGTTTGTGCTATCAGGCAAGTGCCCCGTCAATGGCGGTGTCGATTGCGGAATAATCCGGGCCATTTACACCGGCAATGACCATGACCACAACATTGCCTTTTACCACAATGCGTGCATCCTGTGCCTTGGCAACTTTATCAGCAAAGTCAGCATACAGCGTGCTGCTCATTGATTCCTTATAGGCTTCCAGTTCAGCTTTCACGGCGTCAGCGGTGCCATCTTTGACTTGAGCGGCGAATACCAGAGCACAGTCTGCCTGGTCGTTGGTCACATCGCCCTGGAAAGCAACAATGTTATCCGGAGTCAGGTTCATCTCGTTCTCCATGGAGAAATCATCGATGGCACGGGCATTGGGCACTTCGTTCACAGCCTCAATGGCGGTCACGACGGCGCCCAAATCCACGCTGGCAGTGGCTTCCTCGGTGGAGGAAGCATCGGTGCTGGCTGCCTCAGAAGCCGTGCTGCTGGCAGCTTCCGAAGAAGTACTGGCAGAGGAAGAAGCGCCGCTGCCGCAGCCAGCCAGCAGGGTGGCAAACAAAACGGATGCCGCCAAGGCAGAAATCAATTTTTTCATAATATAGTTCTCCTTTGTTGGTTCGGGGTTCAAATTTATCTCTTTGGCCCTCTGGGAATTTAGATCGCCTACTATAGTACACCAGAATAATGTACTTATATAGGATACACGATTTACACCTGTTTTTCAAGTCCCGCAGGGTAAATCTCACACACTTTCACATCTACAATTTTGCGCAAAAATACCGGCGCTTGACAAACTCCGCCCGCCACCTTACACTTTGAAATACAGAATCCATGTAACTTATAAAATAATGGAGGAATCCCCCTTGCAGAACTACAAAGCCAGACAAACCGCCCTGCTTGGCATGCTGTTTGCCCTTTCCATGGCGCTCTCTTTTTTGGAATCCATGCTTACCCCGTTTTTTGGCCTGATGCCCGCCATGAAGCTGGGGCTTTCCAATATTGTTGTCATGTACGCCGTTTTGTTTTTGAACCGCCGTTCGGCGCTTTATCTTATGCTGCTCAAGGCGTTGTTTGCGTTGCTTACCCGCGGCGTTACAGCCGGGTTTCTTTCGCTGTGTGGGGGCGCGCTTTCCCTGGCTGTGTTCTGCCTGCTTCTGGCATTGCCATTCACCATCACAGGCTACATTTTTTCGGTCAGCGGGGCACTGGCGCACAACTGCGGCCAGCTGCTGGGGGCTGCAGCGTTGCTTTCAGACAAAATGGCAATCACCTATGCGCCGATGCTGCTGATAGCGGGTCTTATCGTTGGTTCCTGCACCTATATGGTATCGCGCCTGATCTTTCCCGCTGTCAAGAGAATTATTCCGCCGAAGAGCAAAGTGGAAAGCAAAATTACATTTTAAGATGACGTCTTAAAAATTTTTAAAAAAGTGTTGACATTTCACATTTCTGCGGCTATAATATAACCATAGCACAGGGAACAAGTTCAAAAAAAGTGAACGTCTTGTGCGGCTCATGAAACTAAAAACCAAGAACAAACCATTATTTTGATTCGGAGGTATTTCTTATGAAAAAGTATGTTTGCACTGTCTGCGGCTACATTGCTGAGGGCTCCATCCCCGATTTCTGCCCCGTCTGCAAGGCTCCCGCTTCCAAGTTCATCGAAAAGACCGATAATTCCTATGTGACCGAGCATGTTGTCGGTATCGCCAAGGACGCTCCGGAAGATATCATCCAGGGCCTGCGCGAGAACTTTAACGGCGAGTGCAGCGAAGTTGGCATGTACCTGGCCATGAGCCGCGTTGCCGACCGTGAAGGCTACCCGGAAATCGCTGAAGCTTGGAAGCGTTACGCTTTTGAGGAAGCTGAGCATGCTTCCAAGTTCGCAGAACTGCTGGGCGAAGTCCTGACCGACAGTACCAAAAAGAACCTGCAGATGCGTGTGGATGCCGAGTCTGGTGCCTGCGCAGGCAAGATGGAGCTGGCCAAGAAGGCAAAGGCTCTGAATCTGGATGCTATCCATGACACCGTGCATGAAATGGCAAAGGACGAAGCCCGCCATGGCCGCGGCATGCAGGGTCTGCTGGACCGTTACTTCAAATAATTGAATTCCTAAACCGCAAGGGGGGTCGGGTAACACCGGCCCCTTTTTGCTGTCATTTTTTCTGTGGCAATACCGCATAATTCTAAGTGCCGATACGGCGAGCGAGGTGCGGCAGATGCCAAGCCAAAAGCGCAGATAATACTGGATGTCTTATCGAGCATTTTGGCAACGCAGATGCCGTGCCGCAGCTGCCGGAGCGGTGCTTAAGCCGCAAGGCGGGAATTGTGCGGTGTTGCCCTGTATTTATTCTCCGCGGCAGGCAAAAAAGTTGTCCTGATTATCACAGGCAGCATAAAACGTTTCGCTCAACTGGCCGATGCCCGCGCGGGAAAGATGGGTGTTCAACCAGGTGCGGTCCTTTCCGCTGGTGTGCAAGTTTTCTTCAATCAGCTTGCCATCCAACACCAGGTCATACCACTTGCTGGCCGGATCTGTCTGGATGGCAAGGTCCTGCGGGGTGACCGGGCGGTTGAAACTTTTGGGTAAAAAGCTGATCTGGCCGCTGGTTTCCAGCATGGCACACTGCACTTCATTCAAATCAAAATATCCGGCTACTCTGGCTTGTGCTAAAAATTCATTCAGGTCTATTTTGGCGCGGTCCAGCTCCGCTTTATAAATCGTTCCGTTCTCCATCAGTGGAATGGCCTGTCCGCTCAACCAAAGGCGGACGTTCCGGTTTTTGCAGGTGCCGTAATGTACCGCAAAAGCTGCGATACCATACACGATCATGGCGGTAAGCGGGCGGTACCATTGTTCCAGGTTGGTGGCCATCTCTGCCGCAATGGAACCAATGGTAATGCTGTTGACATAATCAAACAAGTTCATCTGGGCAATCTGCCGTTTGCCGCCCAGCCGCGTTAAAATAAACAGTACCGCCAGCGAAACCACACTGGCAACAAACACATTGATAATTTCCTGCACTGCCTGCATCTTTCCCATCCGCTCCCTTATCATTTGCCATGCAACCCGCATGGTAACCTTATTGTGGCCCCACCAGCGGTGCATTATACGCACAATGTACCAACGGGGCTTGCACAGGAAGGGGAAAATGTTATAATAAAATTGTTTCTGTATATACTTCGACTTCCGGCGGCTTTGGACCCGCTGCGCCGGAGCCGGGCAGGGATTGGCAGCAACTGCCAGTTTGATAAAGAATTGATATCAGGATGTGAAATCATGCAGATTTACCTTTTGCGGCATGGGCAGACAGAATATAACGCCCAACACCGGTACCAGGGTCAACAGGATATCCCGCTTTCCGCCGCGGGCCGCGCCCAGCTGCGCCCGGCCGGGTTTATGCCGGATGTTGCCTATGTCAGCCCGCTCATCCGCGCACGGCAGACGGCGGAAATCTTTTTCCCCGGCTGCCCGCAGATCATTGTACAGGACTTGCGGGAAATGTGCTTTGGCAGTTTTGAGGGGCGGCATTATATCCACATTGAGCACGACCCCGACTACCTTGCCTGGCTGGAAGCCAACAAGACTGCTGCCCGCCCGGATGGGGAGCGCATTCAGGATTTTTGTAACCGCAGCTGTGCCGCCTTTGCCAAACTGGTGGAAGAAAGCCTTGCGCAGCACAAACAGCAGCTGGTGATTGTAGCGCACGGCGGCATCCAGATGGCGGTTATGTCCCGTTACGGTCTGCCGCGGCGGGATTATCACGACTGGTGCGGTCCCAACGCGGGCGGCTACCGCCTGGATGCCGCCAACTGGCAAACAGACCACACCTTGCAGCTGTTGGAAACCGTGCAGTATACCAAAGCCACACAAAGCGAGGCAGCCTTATGAGCAATGGTTTGATTCATTTATACCACGGTGACGGCAAGGGCAAAACCACAGCTGCCATGGGCTTGGCTGTGCGGGCGCTGGGCTGCGGGCGGCGCGTGGTGATCGTGCAATTTTTGAAAGGCGGTGCAACCGGGGAACTGGAACCGCTGCAAACCCTTGGCGCTACCTTCTACCGCGGCAAAGCCGGGCAGAAGTTTGTATTCCAGATGAATGAGGAAGAAAAGGCCGCCACCCGTGCCCTGCAAACTGAAAACCTGCGCCGGGCGCTTGCCGAACCGGCGGACCTTTTGATTCTGGACGAAGCCTGCGCCGCTTGGAATCTGAACATGGTGGACCGAGAGTTGCTGCAAAACGCCGTACTGCACAAGCCTGCCGAGCAGGAACTGGCAATGACCGGCCGCGACCCGGCCCCCTGGATGCTGGATGCCGCAGATTACATTACTGAAATGTGCTGCCGCCGCCACCCATACGAAAAAGGCATTCCGGCAAGAAAAGGCGTTGAATTTTAAGTTTGCCGCAGCGCAGTTCCATACAGGGAAGCGCACCAGGCAATAAGAAATTAAAATTATATAAAAGGTTATTTAGGACAACCAGAAAAAGAGAAAAACAGCCTGCCCAAACAGCAGGCGGGGAGGGGTATCATCATGGCTACACATAGCCGCCAAATGTCCGAAGCATTCCGTACGACAGTATTTCTAACCCTGTCCGGCGGATTTCAGGACGCTTACACCTACATGGGCCGCGGCAAGGTTTTTGCCAACGCTCAAACCGGCAATATCGTGCTGATGGCCACCAATTTTTGCGAGGGTGATTTTGCCAAAGCGCTGCGGTATCTTTTGCCGCTGCTGGCCTTTGCCGCTGGTGTCTATTTTGCCGAGGGCATCCGCAACCGCTACCACCTGATGGAGAGATTCCACTGGCGCCAGCTGATTTTGCTGATTGAGATTGCACTGTTGTTTGTTGTTGGCTTTATCCCCAACAATCTGGACTGGCTGGCCAATATGCTGGTCAGCTTTGTCTGCGCCATGCAGGTACAATCTTTCCGCAAGGTGCACGGCAATGCATATGCCAGCACCATGTGCATTGGCAACATGCGCAGCGGTATGCAGTACCTGTACACCGGCCTGCACACAAAAGACCGTGCTGTATTGCGCCGCGCCATGCAGTATTTTGCTGTAATTGCACTGTTTGCTGTGGGGGCCGCTGCCGGCAGTCTGCTGACCATCCATTTTGGCAACCGTGTGATCTGGTTCTGCTGTGCTTTGCTGCTGGTCAGCCTTAGCTTCATGTTTATCCGTGAAGACATTGAAGAGAACCCTGAACTGCAGCGGGAAGCCGCCGCTTTGCACCAGGATGTAAAAGCCATGGAGCACACCATCGGCAAAACCTTGCAGGAGCAGCAGGAAGAACTGCACCCCTTAAATCACAAGTGATATGGACAATATATAAAATTTGAACAAAACTTTCGCAATCTCGCTTGTCGTTTTCCGGCACAAATGCTACAATACAGTCAAATGTTAAATATGTGCGCGAAAGCGAGGGATTTCCGTGAAAATCATCACCGTTACACTTGCTCCTAACCAGGCTGTTCTGACCTGCTATCTGCAGGACCAAAGCCCCAAAATGCCAAATGCCGCCATCCGCCCGGCTATGCTGGTCGTGCCCGGCGGCGGCTACCAGTATTGCTCTGACCGTGAGGGCGAACCGGTTGCCCTGGCTTATATGGCACAGGGGTTCAATGCGTTTGTTCTGCGCTATACGGCAGATGCAACCACCCCGATTGACAAAGCATTACAGGATGGTACCGCCGCAATGGATTACCTGCGCGCCAACGCTGCGGAGCTGGAAATTGACCCGCAGCAGATCGCCGCCGTTGGCTTTTCTGCCGGTGGGCATTTGGTTGCTTCGCTGGGCACACTGCTGCCCAAGGCACAGCGCCCCAACGCCCTTGTGTTGGGCTATGCCGCAACGCTGGGCGCAATGTGGACCGTCGCTGGCCGCCAGGAGCCCGACCTGCACGCGCTGGTTGATGATGACACCCCGCCCACATTCCTGTTTGCTACCCAGGGGGACGCGCTGGTTCCTGTTAAGAACAGCCTTGTTTTTGCAGATGCTTTGGCTGACCACAGCATCCCGTTTGCGCTGCACCTCTTCCCGACCGGGGCACACGGCATTTCCCTTGCCACTGCCTGTACCTCCGGGCCGGAAGCTTCCCGTGTCAACCCGGCAACCGCCCAATGGCTGCCGATGAGCGTTGACTTTTTGCAAAAGCTGTGGGGCTGCCTGGGCGTTACCGCACCGGATCCCGAGCTTGCGGCCCAGCTTGCCGCCGGACCGCTCAGCCTGAATATGCCGGTGCGCAGGTTGATGAAGAACCCGCAGGCCAGCGCTCTGCTGCAGGCTGTGCTGGGGGATATGTGGCAGGCCATTGTGTCTAACCCGCTTTCCCAGGGAATCAGCCTGCGCGAAATTTCTGGCTTCCTGCAGGCGGCATTGCCGGAAAGCGCATTGAATCAGCTGGATGCCCAGCTAGCCAAAATCCCGGTTGAATAACCCAAAGGAGCTTATCATGCTGTTTATTGAATATCCCAAATGCTCTACC
Source organism: Candidatus Cibiobacter qucibialis (assembly GCA_004000625.1). Classification (GTDB taxonomy): domain Bacteria; phylum Bacillota; class Clostridia; order Oscillospirales; family Ruminococcaceae; genus Gemmiger; species Gemmiger qucibialis. The sequence goes on from SAUS01000056.1 coordinate 10,395, forward strand.
TGCCAAAAGGCCAAATGCTGGCTGGATGAAAACGGCGTTGCTTACACCGACCGCCATATTCTGGAGCAGCCCCCCACCTATGAAGAACTGAAAGAATGGCACGCTCGCAGCGGGCTGCCCCTGCGCCGCTTTTTTAATACAAGCGGCCTGAAATATAAATCGCTTGCCCTGAAAGACAAACTGCCCACCATGACCGAGGATGAGCAGCTGCACCTGCTTGCCACAGATGGCATGCTTGTCAAGCGGCCTTTGGTGGTCGGGGATGATTTTGTCCTTGTCGGATTCAAGCCTGACGAGTGGGCCAGCACCCTGAAATAATCCACCTTCTAAATAGCAAAGCAAAAACAGCACCGCAGTTTGTTGCACACACAGTCAAGTAAGACGATGTGCACGGCAAAGATTGCGGTGCTGTTTTGTTTTTATTCTTCCCAAAACCGCCAGAGTTCCCGTTCCAGCTTTTCTGTATCATAAATCATTTTCAGGTGGCTCCAATGCGGGGGCATCAGGCGGCGGTAGTCCGGCATGGCAAAGCGGTTATCGATCAGCAGCACCACGCCTTTGTCCCGCGGGGTGCGGATCACACGCCCGGCGGCTTGCAGCACCTTGTTCATGCCGGGGTAACGGTAGGCGTAGTCAAAGCCGGAACCGCGTGTCTGCTCAAAATAGTCCCGCAGCTGCTCCTGCCGGGGTCCAACCTGCGGCAGCCCTGGGCCCACGATGCCTACACCAATCAGCCGGTCGCCGGTCAGGTCAACGCCCTCCCCAAATACGCCGCCCATCACGGCAAAGCCAAGCAGGGTTTGGCTGGGGCCCGGCACAAACTGGGCCAAAAAGGCCGCTTTCTGCTGTTCATCCATCGCGTTTTCCTGCTTGATGCAGTTGATTTCCGGGCAGTGCTCCTTGAACTGTGCATAAGCCTGCTCCATATACGCATAACTGGGGAAAAAAGCCAGATAATTCCCGCAGCGCGCCCGCACCATCGTCGCCAGGCTTTCCGTCACAATGGCAAGGCTTGCATCCCTGTCCTTATACCGGGTGCTGACATTGCCGATGCAGAACAGTCCCTGATTGCCCGCGGGGAAGGGGCTGCGCAGGGCAACGGCCCGTGCTTCCGGCACGCCGCACAGGTCCTTATAATAACTGGCCGGGGCCAGCGTTGCACTGAACAGCACCGCGGCGCGCCCCAGGGCAAAACTATCCGCCAAAAAGGCGCTGGGGTCAAGGCAGAGCTGCGCTGCACGCACCTCGCTGCCGGATGCCGTGATTTGCAGCACAAAATGATCGTCAAAGGTATCCGCTACGCGCAGCCAGGCCCGCACATCAAAATACAACTGCAGCAGTGCCGTGTGGGTTTCATCCGGTTCTCGGTGGTCGTCCAGCCATGCTTCCAACGGTTCACACAGGCGGTTCAGCAGGTGATCAAACTCCTCGCTGCGCTCTTTTAGAAAGAATGTTTTGCCAAACCGTCCATCTCTGGCGGCAGTTTCTTCCTCGGCACGGTGGCGCCATTCAATAAATACATCATTTACTTTGGTCAGAGCGTTTTTCAGGCTGCTTTTGCCTTTGCCCAACAGCTTCTTCGCTTCATAAAAGCTGGTTTTGGTCAGGGCAGCACTGTGCATTTCCCGCGCACGCCCCGGCAGGTTGTGCGCTTCGTCCACCAGGAAGATATAATCCCCGGCAGATTCAAAAAATCGCACCAGATGTACAACCGGATCAAACAGATAATTGTAATCCCCAATAATCACATCGCTCCACAGGCTGCTGTCCAGCCCCAGCTCAAAGGGGCATACCGTGTGGCGTTCTGCATATTCCTGCAAGGTTTCCGCCGTCAGGCAGGGGACATCCAGCACATCCCAGAGAGCGCCTTTGATGCGGGCATAATACCCGTTGGCATAGGGGCAGGCTTCCGGGGTACACTCCCGCGCCTCACACAGGCAGATCTTGTCTTTCGCTGTCAGCGTTACACTGCGCAGGTGCAGTTCCGGCTCGGTATCGCGCAGGATAGCCAGTGCGTTTTCCGCTGCCGTACGGGTTGTGCCGCGGGCCGTTAAATAAAAAATCGGTCCCACACTCTCATTGCCCATAGATTTCAGGGCAGGGAACAGCACGCTCATGGATTTACCAATCCCGGTTGGTGCCTGGCACAAAAGCCGGCCGCCGTCCCGGCACACTTTGTATACCTCGCCCGCCATCGCGCGCTGCCCGGGGCGATACGCAGGGAAAGGGAACTGCATGGCCTGCAAATCCGAGTTCCGGGCCTTTTTCCACTCAACCGCCCGCCGCGCCCAGGGGGCATATTCCGCCAGCAGGGCTTCCACTTCCTCCTGCAGCTGCTGCGCGGTGTAATGCCGCTCAAACCGCAGAATCAGCTCTTCATCTACCTGGAAATAGGTCAGCTGAACCCGCATCTCTTCCAACTCATGCTGTGCCGCATAAATTGCTGCATACACAATAGCCTGTGCCCAGTGCTCCGGTGCAAAATCCGGGGTAATATCTGCCGCCGGGCATGCGGTGGTCTTGATCTCATCCACCACGGTAACACCGTCCACTGCGGTAAAAATGCCATCGGCGCGGCCTTCCAGCGTAAATTCAATTTCTTCATACGCAAAAATACCGCGAAGAAATACCTCCGCGGCGTAATCGGCATGTTCTTTTACAGCGGCGCGCTGCAATTTGCGGTGGATGCGTGCGCCCTCATTGGCGCGGTCAAAGCCGGTAAAGCGGTTGTCAATGCTGCCAACCCGGCGCAAGAATTCCACCAGCTGGCGCACCGGCAGCGTGATTTGTATTGGGGATACAGGTTCCTGCAAGGGCTCGTCCTCCTGTCAGGGGCAGTCAGCTGCGGTTATAGGTATGGTCACACACCTGCTCAATTTTCTCGCGCAGGGCTACAAAATCTTCAAACGCGGATATTTTGCTTTTTGGGTTGCGCAGCAGCGCTGCCGGGTGCAGAGTTGCCATAAACAATGTGCCCTGCTTATCAAAAAACTTACCGTGGTCCCGCGTGACGGAAAAGTCTTTTCCAATCATCTGCTGGGCGGCAATGCGGCCCAAGCACACCACAATTTTTGGGCGCAGCAGCCGGAACTGCATGCGCAGCCACGGGAGGCAGGCGGCGGATTCTTCCGGGGCAGGGTCGCGGTTTTCTGGCGGGCGGCACTTAACAATATTGGCAATATAAATATTTTTACTGCGGTCAAGGTCAATCGCTTCCAGGTAATGGTCCAGCAGCTGGCCGCTGCGGCCCACAAACGGCAGGCCTTGTGCGTCCTCGTTGGCGCCGGGGCCTTCGCCCACAAAAAGAACCTCGGCGTCCGGCACACCCTGCCCAAACACCACATGGGTGCGGGTCTCACACAATCCACAGCGCTGGCACGCCAGGCATTGCTGTTTCAGCTCATCAAAATTCATGAATATCCCTCGTATTGCCCCCTTGCACAGGGGACTATAATATAATAAAAGACAACCGCTGCCCAAACAGTGGTGAAAAGGAGCTATCATTTATGCATCCAGACGCCTTGGCCGCCCGGCTGGCCTGTATCCTGCTGGGTTATCTGTTCGGCAGTTTTCTTACGGCAGAAGTTGTCTCCCGCGTTGTTTCCGGCAAAAGCGCGCGGCAGCTTGGCACCGGCAACCCCGGCATGGCTAATATCATGGCCCAACTGGGCAAGGGGGCCGGGCTGCTAACCCTGGCAGGTGATACGTTAAAAACGGTTGCTGCCTGCGGTGCGGCGTATTATGCTACGGCACCACTGATCGGGCAGGCGTCGATTTTATATGCCGGGCTTGGCGCAGTGCTGGGCCATAACTATCCTGCATGGGCAAGGTTCCGCGGCGGCAAGGGGGTTGCGGTAACCTGCGTTTGGCTCGTTTTGTATCTTCCGTTTTGGGGCACGCTTTGCTGCATTGCTGGCGGGGCACTGGTCCTGTGGCTCGGCTACCTGCCGTTGGGGGCTGTGGTGATCCCAGCGCTGGCCATCCTGCCCGCGTGGCTTTCCTATGGCCCAGAAAGCGGCATTCTAACTTTGGCCCTGGCCATCATTATGTTCAGCCGCCACTACCACGGCCTGTTGCGGATTCGGCAGGGGACAGAGCCCCGATTTTTCCAACGCCGCAATCCAAAATGAACAACTTTATCATAGCATATTTTCACCAGCCTGAAAAGCTGTAGACACATGAAAAAATGATATGATCTTAGAACCATCCAGTCATGCCGTTGCCGTCCGATTTTGAGGTGAAATCTCACAATCTAAACTATTTATACCGTAATTGCCCATAAAAACAGCGGAGCAACAGAAACCCCAACAATCCCAAGGTAATAAGTTTGTGTAACTTGGTGCCTTGCATTATCGACATATCAGAATTACAATATAATTATTACGGAATTGTAAAATGGAGGCAAACTGAAAATGAAGTATTACTTGGCTTACGGTCCCAACCTCAACCTGGTGCAGATGCGCCAGCGTTGCCCCAATGCCCGTGTGGTCGGGTATACATATTTATTCGGTGCGCGCCTGGTCTTCCGTGGTTCCAAGAACGGCTGCTTTTTGACCACGGATTTTCAGCAGCCCTGGTGCCCGTCTATGGTGGGTTGCGGGGTTTATGAGATTTCTGATAAAGACGAGCAGGCTCTGGATGTCTATGCGGGGGTTCCTTATTTCTACCAGAAGCAGACAATGCAGGTACAGTGTGTCTGGGACGTCACTACGCGACGGGAAGTTCTGCATAATATTGAAGCAATCCTTTACACCCTGCCCGCCAGCCACCCCTTGGGTGTTCCTTCCCGCCGTTATCTGCAGGAGTGCAAGAGCGGGTATGATGACTTTCATTTCAGCTTCCTTCCGCTGCGCCAAGCTCTGATTGACAGCAGCCCGGAGCCGCACACGAAGTAAAGGAAACACTTTTGTGTGAAAGAAAAGGCGAAAGCAAAAGGTAGGCAAGAGGGAAGCGACGTTCTACCGTTTTGTTTCTTGCTTTGCGAAACAAATTTGAAAAAATTAAAAAAAATATGAAAATATCTGTTGACAAAAGTGGTACTGCTGGTTATAATAATACTCGTCGCCGGTGAGGTGGCCAAACAAAATAAGCGGATGTGGCGGAACTGGCAGACGCGCTAGATTCAGGTTCTAGTTCCCTTAAAAGAGTGTGGGTTCAAATCCCTTCATCCGCACCAAAGAAAGCACCTAGAAACGTAAGTTTTTAGGTGCTTTCTTTTTGCTGTACCGCAGCGTTTACCGCACCCCCGTACAGGTACGCGCCTTTCGCGTCCAGATACTCAATTAGGCATTCTTCTACGCTGCCGCCGTGCTTCCAGGCGGCAAAGCCGCTGCCGGGTCTTCCTGCTGTTCGCCCATGGTTGTACTGCCGCTGTCCTCCACATCAAGGGGCAAATCAAGGCTTGTGCAGTGGTTCAGCGGGTCGGCGCTGGCCTTGTGCTGCCTGCCGTCCTCGCCGGTCACGTTGCGTTCATGGCCGTTGGTCAAGGCGCGCTGTATCTGCCGCCGCTGGGTCTGTATCAACCAGTTTGCAAACGTCCCGGCGGCTGGGTCGTATGCCTATATCCGGCGCACCAGCGACCGGCTGTGCAAGGAACATGATTTATCCGTGGTAACGTCACAACTGTATAGGTGCCGTAAGGTAGAAAGGCCACGAACATGAAGTACGATGAAAGAGCCTGCCATTTTAACATGGACACTGGGTACGTGAAATTGCTGCTCCAGGATGGGAGAAAAGTCTTCAGTGACTGCACCGTGGTCGAGGATGAACTGGATGTGACCATGGCACAGCGGTCAGAGTTGGGCTACCTTATCTACAATGACCCACTGGGCTATGCAGATTTGATTCTGAATGGTAATCCAGAGGAATACTTGAAAAATGTGGCTGGGAGCCATGGGTTAGAAGATTGATCTTCCCATAGAACTGCCATTAACAAAAAACACCGCCCATCTGCGTAACGGAACTCAGGTGGGCGGTGTTTTGCTCTATTGTCTCAGGGACGGTGTCGGAATTTACAGCTTATGCTAGGGCAATACCGCATAATTCTAAGTGCCGATACGGCGAGCGAGGTGCGGCAGATGCCAAGCCAAAAGCGCAGATAATACTGGATGCTGCAAAGGTGAGCGCCGCCAGTGGCGGAAACAGCGAACCGAAGCAGGGGCAGCGGTCGCAGAGTGCGAGGGGCTTTTGCCCCCGAAGCACGATGCGGGTACCGCAACCCGACATTATCGAGCATTTTGGCAACGCAGATGCCGTGCCGCAGCTGCCGGAGCGGTGCTTAAGCCGTCAGGCGGGAATTGTGCGGTGTTGCCCTAGGCTTTCAATGACTTTGGCACATTTTTCAATTCCAATTACCCCGCTGTCCAACGCGACATGATAGTTGGCGACATCGCCCCACTTCATATCGGTATAAAAGCGGTAATAAGCAGCGCGGCGCTTATCCTTCTCTTTCAGACGGGCTTCGGGCGATTTCTCCCGTTCCCCATAGACCCGCACGATGCGGTCAGCCCGGAACTTCATGTCCGCGTGGACAAAGACCTTCAGGCAGTCGGTGCGGTCCTGCAGGATAAAATCGGCGCAGCGTCCTACGATGACGCAGGGCTCTTTTTCTGCCAGCTCCCGGATGATCCGGTATTGCAGCTTCCAGAGCAGGTCCTCGTTAGTGGGACCGAAGCTGCGGTCAGTGAAGGCAGAGGCGAGGAAGCCGCCGGGAGTGTACTCTCCGGCCTCCTTGACGTAGTTTTCGTCAAAGCCGCTTTCGGCCGCCAGTTTCTGGATCAGTTCGGCGTCGTAGCACCGGATGCCCAGATGCTCTGCCACCAGTTTGCCGATGGTCCTGCCGCCGCTGCCAAACTCGCGGCTGATGGTGATGATGCGTTTTTCCATTAGACTTCTCCTTTCGTGCTCAGTTCACGGTAGGTCTTGCAGATCAGATAGCCTGCAATCAGGAAGGTGAGGATATCCGACATGGGCATGG
>SAUS01000134.1 GCA_004000625.1 Candidatus Cibiobacter qucibialis
CATCCAGTATTATCTGCGCTTTTGGCTTGGCATCTGCCGCACCTCGCTCGCCGTATCGGCACTTAGAATTATGCGGTATTGCCTTAAATTATACCATACCGCCAGGCAAAAAGCACGCTGTGGAACCTGACACTCCCGGCGAACAAAATGCGGCTGTATTTGGCAGTTTTTCAACTTGTGTTTTACTGTCGTTTCTGGTAGACTAGATAAAGTATGTGTGTCTTTTTGTCCGGCCGGTTTCTGTTTGCGGCATTCTGCACGCCGGCCGCACACACATGCACGGTAAGGAGGATTCATTTTATGAGCAATCCCATTGATTATTCCCAGGGCATTTACGATGCCAAAAAACTGGGCACGCCCCGGCTGCTGATCCTGGGTGCGCAGCACATGTTCGCCATGTTTGGCGCAACCGTGCTGGTTCCCCTGCTGACCGGCCTGAGCGTTTCCACCACGCTGCTGTGCGCCGGCCTTGGCACGCTGCTGTTCCACATCATCTGCAAGGGCAAGGTTCCCGCATTTTTGGGTTCCAGCTTTGCCTACCTGGGCGGCTTTGCCATTGTCAGCAATGACGGTGCCAACCCGGAAAACTTGCCCTACGCCTGCGCAGCCGTTGCGTTCAGCGGCCTGCTGTATGTGCTGGTCAGCGGGCTGATCTCGGTGTTCGGCATCCGCCGCATCATGCGGTTCTTCCCGCCTGTTGTCACCGGCCCCATCATCATCTCCATTGGCCTGATCCTGGCCCCGTCCGCCATCACCAACTGCCAGAGCAACTGGCTGCTGGCTTTTGTGGCGCTGGCCGCCGTTATCGTCTGCAACATCTGGGGCAAAGGCATGGTCAAGATCCTGCCCATTCTGATCGGTGTTCTGGTCAGCTATGCGGTTGCCCTGGTAACTGGTGCGGTTGACTTTGCCGCCATCGGCGAGGCTTCCTGGATCGGTTTCCCCATCCACAAAGAGACCATGGGTCTGTTTGCCATTGACGGCAGCGAAAAATTCATCAGCGCCCTGTTCACCATCATGCCCATTGCCATTGCAACCATGATGGAGCACATCGGCGATATTGCCGCCATCAGCGCCACCACCGGCCGCAACTATATCCGTGACCCCGGCCTGAACCGCACCCTGATGGGCGACGGCCTGGCAACCACCATGGCCGGCCTGCTGGGCGGCCCCGCCAACACCACCTACGGCGAAAACACCGGCGTTCTGGCCCTGACCAAGATCTATGATCCCCTGGTCATCCGCATTGCCGCTGTATTTGCCTGCATCCTGAGCTTCTGCCCCAAGTTTGAAGCCATCATCAACACCATTCCTTCCGGCATCATCGGTGGTATCAGCTTTGTGCTGTACGGCATGATCTCCGCCATCGGTGTTCGCAACGTGGTGGAAAATCAGGTCGACTTTACCAACAGCCGTAACCTGATCATTGCTGCCGTTATCCTGGTGTGCGCTCTGGGCTTTAACTCCGTGGGCGGCATCACCTTCGGCATCGGCGGTGTCAGCGTTACCCTGTCCGGCCTGGCCATTGCTGCCCTGGCCGGCATCCTGCTGAACGCCATCCTGCCCGGCAATGATTACGAGTTCGACTCCAACCCCGGCACCGGCGAAGGCACCAGCCTGCGCGTTTGATCCTGCGCTTATCTGACGGGTGTGTTTGACACCTAAGGCAATACCGCATAATTCTAAGTGCCGATACGGCGAGCGAGGTGCGGCAGC
>SAUS01000057.1 GCA_004000625.1 Candidatus Cibiobacter qucibialis
CCGCAGCCGCCGAAGCGGTGCTTAAGCCGTAAGGCGGGAATTGTGCGGTGTTGCCATAAGGCTGCGGAACGGTCAATCCCGTTCCCTACAGCATTTTTTCAGCATGTGGCTAATGATACAGTGCCCTATCGTGCTTTTCATCCGCGGATGGATTTCAAAGTTTTATTTTAGGCAACACCTCACCGGAATCCGATTGCCCTTCTCCCCTATCCCCCAACCGCGCGTACCGTTCATCTTCATCCGCTCCCCCACCCCAAAACAAAAGGCATGTGCCCCCTTATCTCTATCATAAGGTGGGCACATGCCGTTACATTATCATGATTTTATCACGCCAAAGTCATCAGGCAATGCAGCCATCGGCAAAGCTGTTGCGCTTGGCTTTCTCTTTCTGCTGGTTGCGCTTGGCGATGATTTCTTTGCACAGGCCAATACGGTTGGTCTTGAAGTGGAAGAACGGGCGTTCCGGTACGGTGAAAATCTCCACCGGACGCATGTAACGTTCCGGCAGGCAGGCATTGATCTTATCGCGCACATCGTCCAAGGTGTAGCCATCTTTGAGCTGGACGTACAGGTACGGCAGGAAGCAGCCCTCGTGCTCATCATCCGGCACGATAACAAAGAACTCGTCCTTGATGCCCTTGATGTCGGCATCGGCCACGATGTTCTCCAGCGGCTGCACCATCAGGTCACCGCCGCCAAAGCGCGGGGATGCGCCGCGGGTCATCGTGTAGAGCACACCGTCCTCGGACATATAGCCAATATCGCCGGTGTGCAGCCAGGTCTTGCCGTCTGCGTGGACCTGCAGTGCCTTGGCGGTTGCTTCGGGGCGGTCATAGCCCAGCATCACGCCGGGGCCCGTCATGCAGATCTCACCGGGGGTATTGTAGGTCAGCTCTTCCTGGGTGCCGGGCTTGAAGATGCTGATGACGCTGTGGATCATCGGAACACCAACGTTGCCGTCACGCACCGGGAACGGAGCCATGGGCAGAGTGGCGTTGGAGCCGGCCTCGCTGCTGCCGTAGCCGGCAGTAAAGCGCAGGTTGCAGTTATGCTGCTTGAGGAACTCCTCAACATTGCGCAGCTGTTTGTTGTTGAATGCCTCGCAGCCGGCGCCGATGGCCAGCATGTGGGACATATCATAGTCAGCCGGAAGACGCTTGCTGCGGCGGATAACCTCCACAAACATGGGGATCAGGGGCCAGTTGTTGGGGCGGTAGCGCATCATTTCCAGGTCAACATCGTACACATCCACAAACGGATCCAGAATGAGCAGCATACCGCCGGCCAGGGGCAGCAGCATCATGGAAACCACAACAGCGATCAGAGCCGGGGGCAGGATGGTCAGCAGCCAGGTGGGGCGGAATTTATCCGAAGAGCCATAAAAGTTCATCTGGGTCAGCACGCCGATGATGCTGTGTGCAGAATGGATGACCTGCTTGGAAGGGCCGGTGGAACCGCTGGTGTAGGCGCGCAGCAGCGGGCGGTCAATGTTGACAGGAGCGGGCACAAAGCCGCGAAAACGCTGGCCCATGTTACAGAAATCAGCCCACATCATGGTATCAGAGCCACGGGCGGGAACATCCGGATACAGGGCATCCAGGGAATGCTGCAGGTAAACCGGCATAGCGGCGCGGTCGCCGCTTTCCAGAGCGGGAACGATAACATAGGTATTCACGTTGGTCTGCTCACGGTAGGCTTCGATTTCGGCCTTGGAGAAGAAGTCGTGAACAAAAATCACCTTGGCATTGGCTTTCTGAACAGCTTCAATGTTTTCTTCCAGGGTGTTGTCACGGCACAGCAGCGAAGCGCCGATGCGCTCGGCTGCCAGCAGCAGATAAATGAATTCCGGCACAGAACGCAGGAACACGGGGATCTGGTCCCCCTGCTTGACGCCAAGCACCTGCAGAGCGCGGGCGGTAGCGTCCACCTTACGGAACACGGTACCCCAGGTGATATCCACGCCATAGTAGTGCATGGCAATCACGTTAGGGTCTGCAGCGCGCACGGAGAGGTACTGCTCCACGGTGCAAGCCGGAACCTGGATACCGCGCAGAACATCTGGATAGAACTTCATCCAGGGACGGTCAATGCTGGGCTTGCCAGTCAACATCGCGTTTTCATTCATTGCAATTTCCTCCAAATGTCTTTCCCTTATAGTTGCAGGGAATTAAATTATCCAAATCAAATCACGCCAAACCTTTATGGCGCTTTCCCCTGCTGTGCACATCGTTGCACAGCGTCACCGAACCATAATGCTACAATTATCTTCGGTGCTGAATATAGTATACCATTCCTGTTTACGGAAAGCACGAGAATCCCATGGCACAAATTTCCAGAAATTGATTCCGCATGATTCACTTTTTTCACATGAATTTTCACGCTTTGGCATGGAGTTTTCTTGCAATTTCATTTTCCTCGGTGCAACAAAAGCCCCAGCTACCGCAGCAGCCAGGGCTTTATGTTTATGCGTATGTATGTTGTATTTTTAGGGCAATACCGCATAATTCTAAGTGCCGATACGGCGAGCGAGGTGCGGCAGATGCTAAGCCAAAAGCGCAGATAATACTGGATGTCTTATCGAGCATTTTGGCAACGCAGATGCCGTGCCGCAGCCGCCGAAGCGGTGCTTAAGCCGTAAGGCGGGAATTGTGCGGTGTTGCCTTAGATTTTGTTCATCCAGCTCTCTTGCAGTTCTTCCATTTCATCACTTTTGGCGCGGGTAATCAGATGGATTCCCTGCAGGACATGATGGATGTGCTCCGCAATGGCGTTGCGCTCTTTTGTCACGTTCTGGTCATCCAAATTCCAGACCTGATCAAAATATTCACTCAGGCGGTCTTCCATCACGCTGTTGTTGACCATTGCAATCCGGTTGACGGGGCAGTTGTTATCCAGCCGAAGATACGATGCAGCGCCAGAAAGGAACATATTGGGGTCCGCCACATACTGGAAATCGTTCACAATGCGGCCGCTGATCAAGCGGAATTCAAGTTTTTCACGCTGCTTGCAAAGCTGCAGCACATAGCTGATGCACCGGCTGCGCTGATCTGGGGTAAGGCTGACCTTGTAACTGAAAAAGTCCAGCTCGCCGGAAACCGCCATGGAGGAAAATGCAGCTTCATAAATCAGGATGCGGATGTTTGTTTCCTCCACCACACCTTTGGCAAGGTTGTGTACGCTACGCAGCTCCGCAGGGGTAGCACCCAAAAAATCTTTCAGCTCGGCCTCGTGGGCGGTCAGGATCTCTTCAAACAAGTCATCCGGCAGCAGAAGCTCATTCAGGTGGCCGAACATCCACCGCAGATTGGAGGCCAGCAGCGTGTGCATATAGTCGTACTGGCTGATCAGCTGGCGCATGCTGGTATCGCGGAAAAGCTGGTCATCCCGCACGCAGAGCTTGGAGAAGTTATCATACAGGCTTTCGCAGTTCTGCGGGTCCTCGGTGGCGGTAACGGCAGCGCAGCGGCTGTGGCTGACCAACAGGCCGGTAATGGCAAAATCGCCCTTGACCACAAACACCGCGCGCCCGGCAGCCGCGGTGCTGCCAAACAGCTTGAAATGAATATGGCTGAAGTTGGTCAACACGTTGATAATGAGCGCGGCATCATAGATGGGGTCCCATTTTTCGCGGCTGATATCGATCATCAGCTTGAAATAGACGTTATCATAGCTGCGCTGGTCCACCAGCTGGCCGTTTTGCAGGTTGGCAACTTTCAGGCGGTATTCGCGCGCCATTTCCATCAGGTCCATCACAGCCACAATGTCCAGCTGGCTGACGCGGCGCAGCACGGGGTGCGCCATTTTGGTCAGGTATTGCAGCATGTTCAGCTCGGCCCAAAAGTCCGTATAGGGGCCAATGCGCGCCTCGCCGCTGTCCAGCTCCTCTTGCAAATAATCATATTCAGCAATCAGGTTATCATAAATGGCGGCTTTCAGGTCACTGGGGATGCTAACGTTGTATTCCCGCAGCAGCAGGTCACGGCCATCATCGGTGGCTTCATCCACCACGCAGGCACTGATGCCCTCCATCACGCGCTTTTCAGTCTTTTTGGCAGGCAGCATGCGGCCGCTGACCCATTTGCTGATATAGGAAACATCGTATTGCAGGCGCTTGGCCAGGGTATAGTTCTTGACCTCCGCAACTTCCAGCAAATGCTCCAGCAGAATGCTGAATCTATTTTTATCATCCATTACACCAAATCCTCTTCACCCATTTAGTTTGCACTTTTCTTTTATTCTATTATACAAGTTCCATATTTCGATTGCAAATTCAAATGATAACAGGTAAGGAGAAAACGAAGAAAATGTATTAAAATCTTTCACAATTCGCGGCCGCATTCTTTGGCATTCATGCCAGTTTGTTGCTTTTTTGTTGTTTGAACTGACAAAGTTTGTTTGTTCTGCTTGTGATATCCTCCAAAAATTATACTTCGCGCGCCATATTTGCCAAATTTAGCCGCAGCTTTTTAGTAGGTTTTGCCCTTGCACCGGTCTGATGTGTTCGCCATGTTTTTGTGTGTTGCCTTTATTATGCGGGTAAGGTAAATTGCGATTTTTTAATCGTGTACTATTTCTAGCTTTCGGCGGGGTGGGGTCCCCCGCCCTACTGGCCTGGCAAATATTTCACCGAACCTATGCTCAAAAATACAAAAATGCCGCAGCAGACTGTTACATCTGCTGCGGCATTTTTATTTAGAGGTTAATGGGCTGGTTACAGCTCATTGTTCGGCTGTGGGATTACTGCAGAACGCCGGTGTTCTTATCAAAGTGATAAGTACGGCCGTCGATGACTGCATCGCCCTTAGCCATGGTGCCATAGATCGGGTCGAAATAGTAACGCTTGTCCGCGCTCCAGCCCTTGATCATGTGGCCCTGTGCATCGTAACGGACCCACTTGCCGGTGCCATCGGCGCGGTCAGCCCACTGGCCAGCTTTGGATTCCTGATAGACATCCTTGCTGGTGGCTTTCTTGCCCTGGTCAACGGCGTCCAGCCAGTACCAAGCGTCGGAAGCCGGGTCATAGATTTCCTTGCCGCGGCCATCCAGGCCCTGGCGGACACCCTTTTCGTACCAGTAGTCAGCACCATTGATGGTCAGCCACTGGTTGTCCAGAGCAACACCGGTGTACTTGTCAAATGCGCAAGGTACGCCGTCAATGTTGCCTGCGCCCTTAGCCATAGCGCCGGTGATCAGATCGAAGTAATACAGGCCATTTTCGGTCTGCTGCCAGCCCTTGACCATGTGGCCGTTCTCATCGTAACGGACCCACTTGCCGTTGCCATCGGGCCTATCAGCCCACTGGCCGGCGGCGGATTCCTGGTAAACGTCCTTGTTGACGGTCATTGCGCCGCCCTGGACAGCATCCAGCCAGTACCAGGCGTCGGAATTGGGATCATAGATCTCTTTGCCGCGGCCGGTGGTACCCTGCTTCACGCCGTTTTCGTACCAGTACTTCTTGCCGTTTTCTTCAACCCAGCCGTTCTTCTCGCCGTACTTGGCGGTGTAGTCCTTGCCGTTGAAGTTGACAGCAGCGGTGGTAACGCCGCTGGTCTGCTTTACAGTTGCATCCACGAACTGTGCGCTTGCGCAGTTCTTATCGGTGCAGGTAAAGACAGCCATTGCGGTAATGGTGGTCTTTTCAGCGGCACCATGAACGGTGCGCTCCTCGGCTTCGAGAGCCTGAGTTTCTTCGCCGCCGTTGTTGGTATTATCACTAGTGTTGTCACCCTCACTGGGAGTGGTGGGTTCCACAAACTCTGCCGTGATAATGACATCATTCTTGTCCATATTGAATGTTCCAACGCCATCGCTTACATTCAAAGTGGTGTGTAGGTTGCCAGAATCCAGCTTCGGATTCTCTTTCAGCACATAATTTGCCTTGTCCTCATCCGGCTTAAAAGTAACAGTAACGCTCGTACCTTCTTTAATTTCACCGGTCGGGTTAACAGTAGCAGTACCATTGGTTACATTGCAAGTTACGGTATGAGTAGTCTTTGCAAATACGGCCTTAACAACAACATCATAGTCCGGCATGGTGAAGCTATACTTGTCATCGGTCAGTGTCAGTGCCTTTGCGGTAGAAGTATCATCCTTCTTTTCGTAACGCACAGAGCTTTCTTCCAGCTTATAGTTTTCGCCATTTGCCGTAAAGGTAACCTCAACCGTATCACCCACAGCTGCAGTTTCTACGCTGAGCTTTGCGGTACCGTTGGTCACGTCAGAAGTAATGCCATAAGTCTTAGCCGGAATAGCTTCAAACTTAGCATCCACGGTAACATCAGCGGCAGGCATCTTGAAGGTTGCCTTGCCATCGGTCAGGGTCAGCTTTTCGGTCTTTTTATCTTCGCCGATCTGATAGCTGTAGGTCAGGCTGTCAGCCTTGAGCTGGTAGTTATCAGCTGCCTTAACGGTAACGGTAACGTCGGTGCCTTCAACAGCTGCGGTCGGGTCTACGGTAACAGTGCCGTTCTCAGCAGGAGCTGCGGTAACCTTGTATTCCTTAACAAACTCTGCGCTGACGTTGACAGGGTAAGCAGGCATTGCAAAGGTGTAGGTGTTGGCTTTTTCGGTATCAGGCTTCACTTCAACGGTCTTATCGGTGTTGTCAGCGTCTTTGTAGGTAACCTTCACGCTGCCAGCCTTCAGGGCATAGCCGGTCGCGGGCTTAGCAGTCAGGGTTACGGTTTCCTTCTCAGCTGCTTCTTTAGCGGAAGCAGTGATCTCACCATTGGTCAGGGGAGCAACATTGACCGCATAGGTCTTGGCGTTTTTGGTAACGCTGATGGCCACATCGCCGTCCGGCATGGTGAAGGTGTAAACCGTCTTAGCCTTTTCGGTGGTAGCCTGGGCTGCGGCTTCGTCCTGCGCTGCTTCCTGAACTTCAGTCAGAGCAACATCGGTATCGCCGGTCTTTGCGGTAACGGTAACGATATCGGTGCCTTCCTTTTCTACGGTCAGGGTAACGGTATCGTCCTTGATGTAGGTGTTGCTGGTGGTGCCCAGGGTCAGCTTAACACCTTCAACTGCATTGGGCAGGGTAACGGTGTGGGGGGTGCTTTCGGTTGCGGTATGGCAATCAGAGCACAGGTACACATTGTTGCCAACGGACTTGGTTTCCAGCTCGTCCAGAGCCCAGGTATGACCCTTGGGCAGTGCGCCGTCAGCGTACTTCTTTTCACCCTTGGTCAGGCCGTACTTGGTGGTGCGGGCCTGGGTGTAAGCGGGGGTATCGCACCATGCTTCAACGGAAACATCAGTGGTTGCGCCGCTGCTCAGGTCGCTGACCATGTCGGACATCGACATGGTTTCAACCAGGTTAGCGCACCACATGAACTCTTCGTTCTTGTTCTTCTCGTCAGAGCTGCCCATGTTCTGGTTGTAACTCGGGTTGTAGTTCCAGGACTCGTTCTTGTAGCTCTTGCGCTGGTCATAGGAAAGGCCGGAATCATCGGTCTTAACAACCGGCTTGCCGTCCTCACCCAGTTCGTCCAGGCTCTTATAGGTGTTGGACAGGTTGGTGCCGACAGAAACGACCAGCTGATCCTTGGTGGTGTTGATGCCGGTGATCACAGTCTGGCCCTGCTGGGTGGTGGTAGCAAAGCTGTAGCTGTCACGCAGGGTCAGGCCAGCCAGAGGATGGTTCTTGAAGGTGCCCAGATACTTCACACTGCTGGTATCATTGGCGCTATCCATGATAACCATGCTCATGCCGGTAAAGTGGGTATCGGGAACCATGTTGCCGTCCTTATCCTTGGTCAGCTTAATGCCGCCATAGACGGTGTTGTATTCCTTCACTTCTTCCACTGCGCCGGTGGTCGGGTCCATACGGTAGATGGCGTTGTTGACGTTGAAGTACAGCTTGCCATCATACAGTGCGGTAGAGTGTACCAGTGCGGGGTAGATCCGCTTTGCAGCAGCGTCTGCCAGGCACTCGGTGTTCAGGTTGTTTTCAACCTTGGTATGCTTATCTACTGCACTGGTATCGATCTTATAGATGGTGCCAGCTTCGGCCAGAACCTTGGCATTGCTGTCGTCATCATTGAAGTTGCTGCTGGTTTCCTTCAGATCGTTGTAGTACATCAGGATGATATCATACGGGTCATCCGTCTTGGTAAAGCTGCTCATGCTGAAGCCGCCGGAGCTGCTGGAATCCGCTTTGCGGATATAGTAGTTCGCATTACGCGGACGTGCTTCCAGAGTATCGGGGCCCTGGTTCTGCATCTTCTTCATGAACTGCTGCATCTGGGAGTTGTTACCAGAGCTGCCGGAACCAGAGCTGCCGCTGTCGCCGTTCTCGGCCTGCTTGCGGCGCATGTCGTTATACAGGTTCTGGTTGGTCGTGGTATCAACGTAATAGAAGTAATTATCGTCGAAGTAGATGGGGCTGCAGATAGAGGTGAACCAGGTATCCTCGTAGCAGGTATCGGTGTAACGGGTCTCGTTCTTGTTATCCGCCTTGGTGTAAGAGTAATGCGGCTTGCCGTTGTTCATCACATAGCTGCCATCATCATTCTTATCGGGTTCCTTGTTTTTGGTGTAGGTGTAGCCATCGTACAGCGAGTCAATGTAATCATAGTACTTGCTGTAACGGCCTTCCAGACCGGAGGGAGAAACCAGGAAGTTGACATGGCGCATGTCGCCTGCGTTCTCAACGCGGGTCTGGGCCATGCACTCGGTGTTCACGTCGTCATAGCAGACGTCAACATAGTACCAGTTCTTGTTGGGTTCGCCGGTGGTCATCGTAGCAGACTTGCTGTCGCCCTGCAGCTTGTTGACCTTGACTGCGTTGAAGTAGTGGACGTTGTTGAACATGCCGCCGCCGAACGCATTACCGGCAACACTGGTATCAGAAGTATCGCAGTAATACAGGATCTGGGCAAAGTCAACAACAGCGTTATCGCCTACTTCATCGGGGGTCTTCCAAACTTCTTTGCCGTCAACGGTCTTTTTATAGATTTCCTTGTTGTCAGGCAAATTCTGGACCATGTAGTTAAATGCAGATGCATAGCCCAGGCAGATGCAGCCATACTCAACGCCCTTAGCGCCGATCCCGCCGCCCAGCAGGGCGCCGAAAGCAGTCATCTGGATGGGGTCGTTGTTGCCGCCGCCGGTGATATCGCCCATGGAGCCCATATCGAATTCTGCAACCTGGGAGATCCAGTCGTGCAGGATCAGCAGCTTGGTGACATAGTCAGCGCTGTCCCCCAGCTTAGCAACCTGTGCCAGGCCTGCATCACGGATGGCTTTCAGAGCTTCGCCATAGTTCATGACGTAAGACATGAACGCCTGCGGCAGCATGTTCAGCATGAATGCCATGGTGGTCGGCGGGACATCATCGTTCGGATCAATGCTGCACAATACCTTGATTGCGCCCATGGTGCCGGTGATGCTGCCATCCTCGCCCTGCTTCTGAACGCCCTTGGAGGTCCAGAACGGGGCAACCACGCCGAAGTACTCTGCTTCGTCCTGGTTGAACTGCGACAGCTGGAAGTAGTAGTAGTTCATCTGCGCAGTCGAGACATCGTAAGTATTGGTGACCTGGTTGCCCTGGTCGTCCACATACACGGCAGTCTTCTGGCTGTCGTACAGCAGCAGGCTGTTCTTGCCCTTGTTGTCGCCGCTCTGATAGGTGAAGTTCACCTTGCTTGCGTCAACCGGGTTGTTCTGCATATCGTACCAGTTGCCGCCATCCATTGCGGACACCAGGGTAACGCCGGTGCCGCCGGAGGTGGTATCCAGGGTCGGGGTGCCACCCACATTGATGTAGACGGAATTGTTATTCTGGTCTACCACAACGCTGACCGGCATGGTCTGCATCGGCTGGGTTTTGATTTCTTCGCCGCAGACAGCGCACTTGAAGGTGACGCTGGTGCATTCCCAGTCAATGGTAACGGGAGCGCCGGCAGAAATTTTGCCGGTTTCGCTGTCATAGAACAGCTGGGCGTTGCTGTAGTCATCGGCCAGCTTGCCCTCGACCTTCTTCATTTCCCAGTTGAAGGTAGCAACAAACTTGCCATCTGCATCCTTGGGCACGGCATGGCTCTGGCAGGGCAGGGCGGCAATGTCGTCGGTGCGGGTGGTGGGTTCCTTGTATTCCTTCTTAAGCGGGCTCTTGTCAGCGGGCACGCTGGCAGAGTAAACGGTCTTGCCGGCAACGCCGGGCTTTGCATCGGTGGTATCCTTGGTTACGGTGCCTTCTACCTTCTGGTAGGCATCGTCCTTTTCACAGGTATACACAGCGGTGTAAGCCCAGCCGTCATCGGTCTTGGTCCAGTAACCATCGGGGGTTTCCTTCCAGGTATGGGTGTGGCCATCTTCCGGGTTGGTGTCATTCCAGTACCATTTCGGCTCGCCATAGGTATGGCCGTCTGCAGCGGCGCTGGCAGCAAAGGTATCGGAGTTTTCAGCAACGTAAGCCTGTGCGTAGCTGTCAGCCTGCTGCGCAATCACTTCATCATCGCTGTTGGTCATGGACTCCATCGCAGAGGTCATGCCGGAGCTGCCGGTAAAGGTAACGGCGGTCACAACGCCTGCGGCGTTCGTCTCATAGCCCAGGTCGGTAACGGCGCTGGACAGATGATACGTTTTGATGGTGGCAGCCATCACCGATGCCATCTCGTCCTTGTTCAGGCCATAGGCTTCGGTGTTGATCTTGCCGGCTGCGGCGTTGGCGTACATGGCATCGGCCAGTGCATTTTCCAACGCTGCAAGGCTCATGCCCGCCTTGCTCTGTGCAGTCGCTTCCAGCTTGGCATCGTCCTGCTCCAGTTCATGCACTTCGCCCTGGGCAGCCAGCGTTTGGGCTGTCTGCTTGATCAGGTCTGCGGTGCTGGTGAACTTGGGCAGGGACTGCACAGCGCTGGCCGCGCTTGCTGCGCTAGCTGCAACAGACTGCGCTACCGAAGAATCAATCTTGGTAGTTTCGGCTGCTGCGGGAAGCGCCACGCTTTGGGCAACCATGGCTGCTGCCAGCACGGATGCACCAAAACGCTGAAGGGTTTTCTTCATAGTTTTATCCTCCCTTAAGTGTTACTACTTTCCCCTTTTGTGTGAAAAGTGGTACGGCAGATGTGCGGCACTTTGCAGGTGTTGATTGCAAAACGCCTGGTTGTGCTCCCTCGGTCTGGCGATCCCTTGCCGGGCTGCGGCCTGCTTTTGGGGCTTTTGGCCCCGGCACAGCGGCTGACAAAACGTTGTACCGGCTGCATGCCTTGATCCCGCAAATGATAACCTTTCCGACACATCTAGGTATATACATTATATCACAGTTGCCAGAATTTGCATAGTTAATTAGCGCGATTTCTATGTGAATTTTTGTCCTTGAATCAACTGAAACCTGTTTTTCGCATATTATTTGCGCTGCGGTGCGGTGACTCTTTGGCGGTATTTATTAACATTTTTGAATGGTTTATTCCTGATTTTATCAAATGATTAAACATTTACCCCGATAATGTTCTTTGCAATCTCTTAATCCAATCACCCGGTATTGTGATCGCGCATTTTTTGCCATTTCGGTTTGGCTTGTTGTTGAGAGATTTGGCAGAGATTGGAGGAAACTTGAAGGGAAAATTGGAGGTTGAGAATTGCCCATTATAAATTGTACTGTAGAGAGCGTTCCTGACCGTTCCGAAAACTTAGGGCAACACCGCACAATTCCCGCCTTGCGGCTTAAGCACCGCTCCGGCAGCTACCGCACCTCGCTTGCCGTATCGGCACTTAGAATTATGCGGTGTTGCCTTAGGGATAGATCAATCCTTGCCCCTTAACCACGACCTGAAATACACCTTTCCAAGGTAGGGCGGTGTGAGTGCCCCCTCCTGCTCCACTTTTTCAACGTTCCGAATGGTGTCCTCTCCCCTATCTACAATTCCTGATGTTTTCATGATGCCTTCCTTGGGCTTCCACACCCGGCCTTTGCCCCCTCCCCGTCCCATAAGTCGTACACAACAAAAAGGCCCCTGCCTTAACAGCAGGAGCCTTGAAAGCTATATCACAAGCCGAAAATTACTTCTCGATCTTGGAAACAACGCCGGAACCAACAGTGTGGCCGCCTTCGCGGATAGCGAAACGCATGCCTTCTTCCATGGCAACCGGGGTGATCAGCTCAACGTGCATATCAACGTTGTCGCCGGGCATGCACATCTCAGTGCCTTCGGGCAGGGTGATGATGCCGGTAACGTCGGTGGTACGGAAGTAGAACTGAGGACGATAGTTGTTGAAGAACGGGGTATGACGGCCGCCTTCTTCCTTCTTCAGGACGTAAACATGGCCATCGAAAGTGGTGTGGGGATGAACAGAGCCGGGAACAGCCAGAACCTGGCCACGCTCGATCTGGTCACGGTCAATACCACGCAGCAGAGCGCCGATGTTGTCGCCAGCCTGAGCGAACTCGAGGCTCTTGCGGAACATTTCCAGACCAGTGATGGTGGTGGTCAGCTTCTCTTCCTTCAGACCAACGATTTCCATCTGATCGCCGACATGAGCAGTACCACGCTCAACACGACCGGTAGCAACGGTGCCACGGCCGGAGATGGTCATAACGTCCTCAACGGGCATCAGGAACGGCTTATCAGCAGCACGGTCCGGGGTCGGGATGTAGCTGTCAACAGCGTCCATCAGCTCCCAAATGCACTTGTATTCCGGAGCATCGGGATCCTTGGAAGTGCTCTCCAGAGCCTTCAGAGCGGAACCACGGATGATCGGGGTGTTGTCGCCGTCGAAATCCTGGCTGTCCAGCAGTTCGCGAACTTCCATTTCGACCAGGTCGAGCAGCTCTTCGTCGTCAACCATATCGCACTTGTTCAGGAACACAACGATCTTGGGCACGCCAACCTGACGAGCCAGCAGGATGTGCTCACGGGTCTGCGGCATCGGGCCATCGGTTGCAGCAACAACCAGGATAGCGCCGTCCATCTGAGCAGCACCGGTGATCATGTTCTTGATGTAGTCAGCATGGCCCGGGCAGTCAACGTGGGCATAGTGACGCTTCGCGGTGTGGTACTCAACGTGAGCGGTGTTGATCGTGATACCACGAGCCTTCTCTTCAGGAGCCTTATCGATGCTGGAGTAATCCATGAAATCGGCGTCGCCCTTCAGAGCCAGAACCTTGGTGATAGCGGCAGTCAGAGTGGTCTTGCCGTGGTCAACGTGACCGATGGTACCGATGTTGACATGCTCCAAAGAGCGGTCAAATTTTTCCTTTTCAGCCATTGGAAGTATCCTCCTTTAATTCAAACAGATAAAATAGCCTGTTGTAAGGCTATCATACTAGATTTTTCAAGAAAAATCAAGTATTTTGCGCGAATTTGTGCAGAATCAGCCCTTATTGCGCTCGGTCATGATCTTATCTGCAACACTCTTGGGAACCTGCTGGTAATCAGCCGGCTCCATGGAGTACTGGCCACGGCCCTGGGTCTTGGAACGCAGGTCAGTAGCGTAACCGAACATCTCGGACAGAGGAACCATAGCGGTGACACGGGCAGTGCCATCGGTGGATTCCTGGTTCTGGATCGCGCCGCGGCGGCTGTTCAAGTCGCCAATGACGTTGCCCATATACTCGTCAGGAACAACAACGTCAACCTTCATGATGGGCTCCATAATGACGGGATCAGCCTTCTTCATAGCATCCTTGAATGCCATGGAGCCGGCGATGGAGAACGCCATTTCAGAGGAGTCAACTTCATGATAGGAGCCGTCCCACAGAGTGACCTTGACATCCACAACGGGATAGCCAGCCAGAATGCCGGACTTCATCGCGCCCTGGATACCGTTGTCAACAGCGGGGATGTATTCCTTCGGGATAGCGCCGCCAACAATACCGTTGACGAACTCATAACCCTTACCCGGGTTGGGCTCAATCTTGATCTTAACGTGACCATACTGGCCCTTACCACCGGACTGACGTGCGTACTTGGTTTCCTGGTTAGCATCCTTGCGGATGGTTTCACGGTAGGCAACCTGAGGTGCGCCAACGTTAGCTTCGACCTTAAACTCGCGGAGCAGACGGTCCACGATGATTTCCAGGTGGAGCTCGCCCATGCCGGCGATGATGGTCTGACCGGTTTCTTCATCGGTCCAGGTACGGAAAGTCGGGTCCTCTTCAGCCAGCTTAGACAGGGCAATACCCATCTTCTCGCTGCCAGCCTTGGTCTTGGGCTCGATGGCAACGCGGATAACCGGCTCGGGGAAGTTCATGGACTCGAGGATGATGGGATGCTTCTCATCGCACAGGGTATCACCAGTGGTGGTGTTCTTCAGACCAACAGCAGCGGCGATATCGCCAGCGTAGCAGATGTCGATATCCTTACGGTTGTTTGCATGCATCTGCAGGATACGGCCGATACGCTCGTCCTGATCCTTAACAGAGTTGTAAACAGTGGTGCCAGCCTCAACGGTACCAGAGTACACGCGGAAGAAGCACAGCTTACCGACATACGGGTCAGTCATAATCTTGAATGCCAGTGCAGAGAACGGCTGATCATCGGAAGAAGCGCGATCTTCTTCCTCGCCAGTCTCCGGGTTGGTGCCCTTGATGGCCTCAACGTCGGTCGGAGCGGGCATATAATCAACGATTGCATCCAACAGTTTCTGAACGCCACGGTTCTTGTAAGAAGAGCCGCAGACAACAGGAACGATCTCGTTGGAAATGGTAGCCTTACGCAGAGCAGCCTTGATTTCTTCCTTGGTCAGCTCTTCGCCTTCCAGGTACTTCATCATCAGCTCTTCGTCGGTCTCAGCAACAGCTTCGATCAGCTTGTCATGATATTCCTGAGCCTGTTCTTTCAGTTCTTCAGGAATTTCCTCAACGCGCACATCATTGCCCATATCATCATAGTAGATATCGGCGTTCATGTCGATCAGATCGATGATGCCGCGGAAAGTGTCTTCCTGGCCGACAGGCAGCTGGATAGGCACACCGTTGGCATGCAGACGATCATGCATCATCTGTACGCAGCGGAAGAAGTCAGCACCCATGGTATCCATCTTGTTGACGTAAACCATGCGGGGAACCTTGTACTCGTCAGCCTGGCGCCAAACGGTTTCAGACTGAGGCTCAACGCCACCCTTTGCGGCCAGAACGGTAACAGAACCGTCCAGAACACGCAGAGAACGCTGAACTTCAACAGTAAAGTCAACGTGGCCCGGGGTGTCGATGATATTGATACGATGACGGTTCTTTTTGAACAGAGCCGGATCGTGCTGGGTCTCGGTGTGGCTCCAGTAGCAGGTGGTTGCAGCGGAAGTGATGGTAATACCACGTTCCTGTTCCTGTTCCATCCAGTCCATCGTAGCAGCGCCGTCATGAACTTCACCGATCTTATGGTTAATACCGGTGTAGTACAGAATGCGCTCGGTGGTGGTGGTCTTGCCTGCGTCGATGTGGGCCATGATACCGATATTTCGGGTCATTTGCAGGGATACGTCTCTCGGCGTTGCCATGGCTTAAACCTCCTCAGTAAGCAGATCAATAACGGTAATGCGCGAAAGCCTTGTTGGCTTCTGCCATCTTGTGGGTATCTTCGCGCTTCTTGACAGCGCCGCCAACGTTGTTGGTAGCGTCGATGATCTCGGCGGCCAGGCGAGCGGACATGGTCTTTTCACCACGGCTGCGGCTGTACAGAGTCAGCCAGCGCAGGCCGAGGGTCTCGCGGCGGGCGGGGCTGACCTCCAGAGGAACCTGGTAGGTGGAGCCGCCGACACGGCGGGCCTTAACTTCGAGGCTGGGCATGATGTTTTCCATGGCCTTCTCGAACATTTCGAGAGGATCGTTGCCGGTCTTCTCTTTGACAGTCTCAAAAGCTTCGTAAACGATCTTCTGAGCGACGCCCTTCTTGCCATCCAGCATGATGCTGTTGACCAGACGGGTGACGAGCTTGGAATTGTAAATAGGATCAGCCAGAACTTCGCGCTTTGCGATTTTACCTCTTCTGGGCATCTTTCTTCCCTCCTTCACATTAATGATATCATCGGTACTCGAAAGTTAAAGAAAACTCCCGTTATGCCACAAAAGGGTCAGCTGACCATTTTATGGCGAAAAGATGTTTCCTTACTTCTTGGCACCGGCCTTGGGACGCTTTGCGCCGTATTTGCTGCGAGCCTGGTTACGGTTTGCAACACCCTGAGTATCCAGAGTACCACGGATGATGTGGTAACGGACACCGGGCAGGTCCTTAACACGACCGCCACGGATCAGGACAACGCTGTGCTCCTGCAGGTTATGGCCGATACCAGGAATGTAGGAGGTGACCTCGATACCATTCGTCAGGCGGACACGGGCAACTTTACGCAGAGCAGAGTTGGGCTTTTTGGGGGTCATGGTACGAACAGCGGTGCAAACACCACGCTTCTGGGGGCTGTTCATGGTGGTGTACTGCTTCTTCTGGGAGTTGTAGCTCTTCTGAAGGGCAGGAGCAGTGCTCTTGGTTACCAGGACTTCACGGCCTTTGCGTACGAGCTGGTTAAAAGTAGGCATTTCTTTTCTCCTTTCTTGATTATTCCGCGCAGTTTTTGCGGGGGTTGTGCTTCCATTTTGGCCGCACTTGACCCCTTAACTCACGCATTTATTATAATAGCGGATAAACCACGCTCTGTCAAGAGTATTCACAAAAAATATTTCAAATAATCGTGCAAGATGCTGATTTTCTGCACTGGGGGTTCTAAGGCAATACCGCACAATTCCCGCCTAACGGCTTAAGCACCGCTCCGGCGGCTGCGGCACGGCATCTGCGTTGCCAAAATGCTCGATAA
>SAUS01000058.1 GCA_004000625.1 Candidatus Cibiobacter qucibialis
GGTACCGCAACCCGACATTATCGAGCATTTTGGCAACGCAGATGCCGTGCCGCAGCCGCCGAAGCGGTGCTTAAGCCGTAAGGCGGGAATTGTGCGGTGTTGCCCTACACAAATGGTGACCCTTCCGCAAACACAAAATTCGGCTGCGTTTGTAGAAACAGGCGATGGTTTCGGCTTTTCATGTGCGCCCTTAAGGGAGGAAAGTATATTTTGAACTTTGTTTTTGTTTCGCCGCAGTTCCCCAAAACCTACTGGAATTTTTGTGACCGGCTCAAGCACAACGGGGTAAATGTGCTGGGCATTGGCGATTCCGGCTATGACGAGATCCCGGACGAGCTGAAAGAATGCCTGACCGAGTATTACCGTGTGGATTCCATGGCGGATTATGATGCCATGGTACGCGCCATGGGGTATTTCACTTTTAAGTACGGCAAAATCGACTGGCTGGAAAGCAACAATGAATTCTGGCTGGAGCAGGACGCCGCCCTGCGCACCGATTTCAATATTACCACCGGCGCACAGAACGACTTTATTGACCGCATCAAGTACAAGAGCAAAATGAAGGAAAGCTACATCGCTGCCGGGGTACCCGTGGCCCGCCACCACATGGTGCATGAAAACGGCCTGGACGATGCCCGCGCCTTTGTGGCTCAGGTCGGCTACCCGGTCATTGTGAAGCCGGACAACGGCTGTGGTGCCGAGGCCACCTATAAGCTAAAAAACGATGCCGAACTGGAAGCGTTCTATGCGGAACTGCCGGATACTTCCTATATTATGGAAGAATTCATCAACGGCACCATTGTGAGCTTTGACGGCGTAGCCGACAGCCGCTGTGTACCGCTGTTCTACACCTCCAACGTATTCCCCACCCCCATGATCGACATTGTAAACTCGCTGGGCGATCTTTCCTACTGGACGCAGAAAACCGTGCCGGAG
Source organism: Candidatus Cibiobacter qucibialis (assembly GCA_004000625.1). Classification (GTDB taxonomy): domain Bacteria; phylum Bacillota; class Clostridia; order Oscillospirales; family Ruminococcaceae; genus Gemmiger; species Gemmiger qucibialis. The sequence goes on from SAUS01000058.1 coordinate 937, forward strand.
GAGCTGCAGGATGTCGGGTTTCGCACCATCAAGGCATTCGGCGCAAAGAGCCGCTTTTTCCACTGCGAGTTTTTCCGCCTGAACGAGGACAAAGAGGGCCTTGGCCAAAAGGGCGATTACGTTGCGCTGGAAGTGAACATGCGCCCCGCCGGCGGCTACACCCCGGACCTGATCAACTATGCCAACAGCGTGGACTGCTACCAGATCTGGGCCGACATGGTATGCTATGACGAGCTCCGCCACGAAAAGCTGGACCTGCCCCACCACTATTGTGTATACGCAGGCCGCCGCGACTGCCACACCTACAAGCACAGCCATGAGGAGATTCTGGCCCGGTATGGCCGCCAGATGAAGATGTGCGACCGCGTACCGGATGTGCTTTCGCTGGACATGGGCAACCAGATGTATGTTGCCACCCTGGATACCGCCACAGAGCGCGATGCGTTTGTGCGCTATGTGCAGGAGCAGGCCCCTGCACAGGCGGCAAAGGACTGATTTCAGCCGCTTTCTATTTTCTCATTATTTATTTTGACCCTTGACCGAGCACTGCCAGGATTGTTTCTTGGCGGTGCTTTTTGTTGTTTTATATCTTGCGTATTTTCGTGGTTTATTGTTTGTTTCTTTGCTTTAGTTCCCCTGTCTTGCAGTTTTTTCAAAATCCCCCAAACTTTTTGTCAAAATCTATTGACAACTGCTGTTTTGGTTGCTATAATATAACACGTTGTCAGGCGACAGCAGCACATCTGGGGGTTTAGCTCAGCTGGGAGAGCGCTTGCATGGCATGCAAGAGGTCACCGGTTCGATCCCGGTAATCTCCACCAAAAAGCACCGTATCTGGTTCAGGTACGGTGCTTTTCTTTTTGTCGCTTATGGGGGTAATGATGACCATTATGGCCTATGGGAAAGGCTATTTGCCGTATGGTGGGTAGAATGTTGGGTGCAGCCCGTTTGCAGAACGATGCAAGCATCGTTCCCTACAAATTGGTTGCAATGTTCATAGCAGATTTCAAAGTTTCTCCGCGGCGGGATGAGGGCATCCCGCCCTACAGGATGATGGCAGATATTGATAAATATAAAATAACTCCCCCGGCAGCGTTCCACGCGGTAATGCGGGACTGCTTGTCGAGGGAGTTTTCTTGCTTATCGCTTATTGATTTATCAGGGCGATACCGCATAATTCTAAGTGCCGATACGGCGAGCGAGGTGCGGCAGATGCTAAGCCAAAAGCGCAGATAATACTGGATGCTGCAAAGGTGAGCGCCGCCAGTGGCGGATGCAGCGAACCGAAGCAGGGGCAGCGGTCGCAGAGTGCGAGGGGCTTTTGCCCCCGAAGCACGATGCGGGTACCGCAACCCGACATTATCGAGCATTTTGGCAACGCAGATGCCGTGCCACAGCTGCCGGAGCGGTGCTTAAGCCGCAAGGCGGGAATTGTGCGGTGTTGCCTCAGGTTTCTTCTTCCAGTTCCGGCTGTTCTGCCGGGGCGGGGGCTACCATGCGCAGGAACTCGGCTTCGTCAATCACGGGGATGCCGAACGTTTGGGCTTTGGTCAGCTTGGAGCCTGCCGCGGCACCGGCCAGAACATAGGCTGTCTTTTTGGAAACAGAGCCGCTGGCCTTGCCGCCGTTCTGCACGATCATGGCCTCGGCTTCCTGGCGGGAAAGGGTGGGCAGTGTGCCGGTCACAACGATCGTCATTCCGGCAAGGGCCGTTCCCTTCTTTTCGCCGTGCCACTGCATATTTACACCCGCATCGGCCAGGCGGTGCAGCAAATCCGCAGTACCGTCTTTGGCAAAGAACTCCACCACGCTCTGCGCCATCACGCCGCCGAAGCCATCAATGCTGCTGATGTCCTCCGCTGCGGCGTTTCTCAGGGCGTCCATACTGCCAAAATGCTCAGCCAGCAGGGCGGCGGCTTTATCGCCAATATTGCGGATACCAAGACCGAACACCAGTTTATCCAGGTTGTTCTGCTTAGAGGAAGCAATGGCTTTGAGCAGGTTCTCAGCGCTCTTGGCTTTGAATTTATCCAGCGTCAGCAGCTGATCTTTGGTCAGGTCGTACAGGTCTGCTACTGAGTGCACCAGCTGGCGGTCAATCAGCTGCTGGGCGATTGCTTCGCCCAGGCCGTCAATGGCCATGGCAGTGCGGGAGGCAAAATGGATGAGGTTGCGCAGGCTCTGGGCCGGGCATTCCGGGTTGACGCACCGTAGGGCGGCTTCATCCTGCAGGTGTACCACCGGTGCCCCGCAGGACGGGCAGACCCGCGGCATATGGTACGGCACTGAGTTTTCGCCGTGGCGCGCCACACCGATGACTTCCGGGATGATATCCCCCGCTTTGCGCACCTGGATGGTATCGCCAATACGGACGTCCATCGCTTCGATGATATCCTCATTGTGCAGGTTGGCGCGGGAAACGCTGGTACCCGCCAGAAAAATGGGGTCAAACACCGCGGTGGGAGTCAGCACGCCGGTGCGGCCAACAGTGACTTCGATATCACGGACGGTGCTTTCCTTGACTTCCGGCGGATACTTGAAGGCAATAGCCCAGCGCGGGAACTTGTTGGTGCTGCCAAGGGTCTGACGCGCAGTAAGATCGTTGACCTTGATAACAGCGCCGTCCATATCAAAATCAAGGGTGCCGCGGGCTTCGCCAATGCGCTGGATCTCAGCAATGGCATCCTCAATGTTGGTATATACGTTATAGCGCGGGGATACCGGGAAGCCGAGGGACTTGATATAATCCAGCGTTTCGCTGTGGGTGGTAAAGGTTTTGCCCTCCACCTGCTGCAGGTTGAACACAAAGATAGAAAGCCCGCGGGCTGCCGTGATCTTGGCATCTTTCTGCCGCAGAGAGCCAGCCGCCGCGTTGCGGGGGTTCTTGAATGGGGTTTTATCCTCCAGCTCCTGCTGCTCTTTCAGGGCAAAAAACGCTTCATGCGGCATGTAAACTTCGCCGCGCACTTCCAGAAAATCGGGGGCATTGGGGATTACTTTGGGGATAGACTTGATGGTGGCAAGGTTTTCGGTCACGTCCTCCCCCACCAGGCCATCGCCGCGGGTAGAGCCGCGGGTCAGGCGGCCGTTGCGGTATTCCAGGCTGACAGAAAGGCCGTCGATTTTGATTTCTACCACATATTCCGGCGTAACGCCTGCTTCCCGCACGCGCTGGTCGAACTCCCGCAGTTCATCCAGCGAGAAAGCATCCTGCAGGCTTTCCATTTTAACAGCGTGGGCCACCTTGCTGAACTTGCCACTGGGGGTGCCGCCCACATGCTGGGTGGGGCTGTCCGGCGTGACAAGCTGCGGGAATTGGGCTTCGATGGTTTTCAGCTCGCGGGTCAGCTGGTCATACTCGTAATCTTCCAGTTCCGGGGCGTCCTGGTCATAATACAGACGGTTATTCTTTTCAATCACAGCGCGCAGTTCTGCTGCACGTTTGCGGGCCTGCTCCAGTTCCATGGTAGTATTTCCTCCGTTTGCGCGGTTATTCGGCTTGCTCTTCCGAGTTTGGTTTGCTTTTTCAATGCACTTTAGTATGCCCGGCTGCGGGCAGATATAGAAAAGGCCGCCCTGCCTGTGGGCGGCTTGGACGCGATATAAAACGAAAAGCGCCCGGCAAAATTGCCAAGCGCTTTTGTTCTGGTGGAGATTACCGGGATCGAACCGGTGACCTCTTGCATGCCATGCAAGCGCTCTCCCAGCTGAGCTAAACCCCCAGATGCTTTGCCGTGGTTGGCTTTTCAACCGGCGACAGGTATTATTATAACAGGGTGTCGGGTATTTGTCAACTGATTTTTTGAAAGTTTTTGGGGTTTGGTTCACTTTTTTGCTTTGCCGGGCATAGCATGGGCTGCGCGGGAAATAAAGCGGCGGGAGGTGATGCCCCATGCGCAAGTGCCGCAGTGCCGGGCGCCGCAGCCGCCATGCCGTGCTTTGGCGGCGGCTGGCATTGGCAGCGGCAGTTTTCTGCCTTTGCTGGCACCTGGCCGACTGCATTGAAGATGCCATGTGGCCCGCCATGCGGGAAGTTGCCCAGCATGAATGCCGCAGCCTTGTGGTGCAGTGCCTGAACACAGCGGTCTATGGCGAGCTTTCCGCCAACCCGCAGCGGTATGCCGGGCTGTACACGCTGAACGGTGGCTGCCTGCTGGGGGACAGCGAACGGATCAACACCGCGCGGGCAGCCCTGGTGCAGACCGCCCAGCAGGCATTGAATACCATGCCGAAAAATGACATCAGCATTTCCTTAGGCAGCTTATCCGGCAGCATTTTCCTGTTGGAAATGGGGCCGGGCTGGACGGTGCACCTGAACCCGGACGGGTATGTGGAGGGGCGCATGGAAGAAACCATGGAGCCCGCCGCCATCAACCGCACCCGATTTACGGCGGACCTTGTGCTGGAAACCACAGTGAATGTTATCCTGAACGGCCGCGCCGCGCTGACCCAGGTGGAAGTACGGGTGCCGTTGGCCAGCTTTTTGTTGGATGGCGATGTGCCCGCTTATTATGGCAGTTGAATGATAAAAGCCGCAGCCCGCGGCAGGCTCCCCCCCTGCTGCGGGCTGCGGTTATACGGTTTTAATGATGGTTGTGGCCACGAATGATGCGGTATTCCGGTTCCAGCTTATCCGTCAGGAACAGCTGGCTGTGGTAAAGCCCGGCATAGCCGGAAAGCGCATAGGTAATGCCGCACACGATGGCAAAGTACCAAAGCCCCTGCGCACCGAACAGCTCGATTGCCAGCACCAGTGATGCCACCACGCAGTTGCTGGCACCGCAGAACACGCCAGCCAACCCAAGGGCTGCGCCAAAGCCTGCCGGGATGCCCAGCAGCGGCGCGGCCACACAGCCAAAGGTTGCCCCCACAAAAAAGCTGGGCACGACCTCACCACCCTTAAAGCCAGAGCTGAGGGTAAGGGCGGTGAGCAGGATCTTGACGATCCAGTCCCACGGCAGGGCCTGGCCCTGTTCCACCGCAGCGGCGATGATGTTCACGCCCGCGCCGTTATAGCGCATGCTGCCATACAGCAGGGTGAACACCACCACCACACAGCCGCCCAAAAAGGCCCGCACCCACGGGTTGGGCAGCAGCTTGGGCAGGCCGTGCGCAGCGCTGTGCAGCACAAAGCAGAACAGATGCACCACCACCGCGCAGGCCAGCGCCAGCAGCACGACCCGCACGACCATGGCAGGTTCAAACGCCGGGGCTTCTACCGCAAAGCGCGTAGGGGTAACGCCGATAAGCCGAGCAACGCCATAGGCAATGATTGCCGCCGTAAAGCACGGGATATACGCCGCATAGAACACAACGCCCACGTTGACAATCGTCATGGCAAAAAAGGTTGCGGCAAGCGGGGTGCTGAACAAAGCGGAAAAGAACGCCGCCATACCGCACTGCACGGCCATGCGGCGCTCGTGCTCATTCAGGTGCAGCACGCCGCCGGCCCACCAGCCGATGGTGCCGCCCATCTGCAAAGCAGCGCCCTCGCGCCCGGCACTGCCGCCGCCCAAGTGGGTGAGCACCGTGCTGATAAACATGACCGGCAGCAGCCAGAACCGGATGGGCTTGCCATCCTTGACGCAGTCGATCATATCATCGGTCGAAACGCCCTCCAGCTTTGCCGCTTTATAAAATGCCACGATGACAAGGCCGATGACCGGCAGCAAAAACAGGATGGCGGTGTGTTCGGTCCGCAGTTCGGTTACACGCTCCACAGCCAGATCAAACGCCGCACCAATGATACCGCAGGGCACGCCGGTAATCATGGCCAGTGCCAGCCATTTCAACAGCTCTTTTGCGCAGAACCATACGCGGCCCGCGCAGGATACGATTCTTTCCCTGATGTTTTCCATCCGATAGTTTTTCCCTTCTACTTTGCAATAATTCCGTTACTTCATCGCCTCCAGCTGCGCCTGCAATGCGTCGCGGGTATACAGCGTATTGAGTACCTGAATGATCTCTTTTTTGCTCAGCCGCGGCGGCAGGCCCAGAATGCGCAGGAACGTGCGCCGCCGCTCGCTGGCGTTGGCGCTGCCGCTTAAGCCCCACTCATACAGATCGGTATAGGTAATGGGGTCCGTGTTCTGCTGCTGGGCCTGCAGGGGGGCCGCGGCCAGGGCGGTATGCAGCCCCTGCAGAATCAGGGCATCGTCCACACCTTCCACGCCAAGCAGGCCCTCCTTGCCGGGTTCCGGTTTGCGGGGTTCCTTACCGGGCACGGCGGGGATATAGGCCTGCAGCACGTTTTGCGGCCCCACAAGGCCGGTGATGTAGTGGCGTATCTTAAAGCCTGCGGCGTCGGAGTCCGTCAGCAAAATCATGCCCTGGGCGGCGGCAATGCGTTTGAAGAGCGCCTGCATGGTTTTGTCCTTAAAGATAGCAAAACCGTCTGTTGTCAGGATGGTGGCATCCACAAGGTTGGCCAGGCGGGCGGCATCGTATTTGCCTTCCACCACAAGGGCCTGGGTCAGGTTCAATTTATTCTGGTTCATGCACGGCTCCTTGCCAGCGAAAGTTCGCAGATGGCTTTTTGCATCAGCAGCGGGGCATCCAGACGGCTGCCTTTCAAATCCAGGTCCAGCTTTTGCAGAATGCGCAGGCTTTCTTCGATCTGGCTGCGCTGAAAGCGGGCGGCAGTCTGATCCGCGTTGCCAAGGCGGTAGTTCCATTTGCCGGTATACTTAAAATCCTTGGCCAGGTCCGCCAGCGGGCGGCGGCTCTTTTTAGCCAAAAAAGCCCGGTAAATATCCAGATAGTTGCCGATCAGCGCGCCGGTAATAAGGATCGGCTCGTTTTGCAGTTCCAGCAGGGTTTGCAGTTTGGCCAGAGCCTGGCGGGTGTTGCCCGCCGCCACCAGCTTGACCATATCAAAGGTATCAGCGTCCAGCGTGACGGTGCCAAGCTGCTGAATCATTTGGGTAGTGATGGTGGTATAGCCACTGAGCGCTGCCAGCTTGGCGATCTCATTTTGCAGCAAAAACTGGTCGTCGCCGCAGCGGTCCAGCAGGGCGGCTTCGGCACCGGGGGCAAAGGTGGTGTGATACTCCCCTGCCCAAGTGCGGGCCATCTCCTGCAAGGCGGCGCGGCCGGGTTTAGCGATCTGTACACAGTAGCCCAGTTTTTCGCATGCGGCGATGAGCTTTTGCTCCCGCTTGCCAGGCTTGATTTTGCCGTATTTTTCTTCCAGCAGGCTGGTCAGCACAAAGACGGCGTTCTCGGTATCGGAAAGGGTATCGCAGAGCTCCTGCAAATCTTTATCCGAATAGGCAGACGGACGAATGAGCGGCAGCATAACCAGCCGGCGGCCGCCAAAGAACGAGATGGTGCCCGCCGCCAGCACAATATCCTCCACACTGGGGGTGGGGCCATCCAGCGTAGTGGTATCGGGAGCTTCTTCGCTCAAAAACTTTTCGGCTTTGGCGGCGGCGCTGCGCACCAGAGCTTCATCACTGGCATAAAAGTAAAACACCGGGCAGCCGGACTTGAGACGTTTTTTCAGTTCGGTTTCACTGTACAGCAAGGGGCTGCACCTCCTCATACACAACACTTTTGCCGGGGCGCACCACGGCAGTCGGGTTTTCGGCATCGTAATAAACAGGGGTATCCCCCGCTTTGGACAGCCATTTGGGTGTTTGCTGGTTGCACAAAATTGCCTTTGCCTGAATGGCTTCCGGGCAGCTGCCACCCGCGCAGTACAGATCCACTGCCACTGGATCGGCCAGGATCAGCTTGCCCGCACTGGCCGCGGCGTGCCAGCCGCCGACATCCAGTACCGCAAGGGTTGCGGCGTTGGTGTGCAGCAAATCAACTTCCACGGTATCCAGCAGCTGCAGATGAGTCAGGCCCTGCGGCAGGTCGGCAATGGTCAGCAGCTGCGCGGTCTGCAAAGGCATCTCGCCGGGTTCGGTGCGCAGGTCAATCACCGCGGCAAGTTCCGGCGCGCCGTTCTGGGTCAGGTACTGCTGCACCGCACGGCCATTGGCGGCGCTGCCGCGGTAGAGCACCACGGCGCGGTTATTCTGCACCGCCACCACGCAGCCATTGCCCGCGGTGCCCACCATGGCCAGGCGTACCACATCGCGCTGCATGGTGCCGCCTAACATAACGGCTGCCACTGCGCACACAAAGCCAACGGGCACAAAGCGGCGCAGCTGCCGGGTGCGCCAGAAGAGCGCCGCCAGCACAGCAAAAACAGCCAGCACCCACAAAGTATACCGCACCGGCAGGGCAATGTGGGCCACCGGAAGAGCCGCGCACCAGGCGGCCAGGGTGGTCATCAGACGCAGCACAATGCCAAGCAGCAGGCTTGCCCCGTGGAACAGCGGGTCCAGCACCGGCACAAAGGAAAGCACCAGCGCCAGGATCCCCAGCCGCAGCGCCGGGCCAAGCAGCCACACCACCAACAGGTTGGCGGGCACTGCAGCACCGCTGGCTGCCATGCCGTGCAGCAGCAAGACCGGTAAGGTTGCCAAAGTAGCCAGTACCGCAGTCTGCACCGCATCCACCGCGCGGAGCACGATGGCAAGGGGCAGCGGCAGGGCGGTTTGCCGCCTTTGGTTATGGCGGGCCGCATAGCGCACCTGCACAAACTGTGTTTGCCGTTTGGCCAGCGTCGAAGCTGCCAGCACGCCCAATACCCCGCAGACGGAAAGCTGGAAGCCGATATCACACGGGGCAAAAGGCTGCTGCACCCCAATGATGATGGCGGCCAACGCCAGCGCGGTAAGGGAATCCGGCGGCTGGAGCAAAAGGCTGCCCACCAGCATGATGAGAAACATAACGCCCGCACGGAACACCGAGAACGGCAGCCCTGTCAGCCCCATATAGAGCAGCAGAACCGTGATTTGCAGCAGGACCCGCGGAACCGAGAACCGGCTGCGCCGCCCCTGCCCCATGGCAAACAGGCCGCACAGTAACGCCACATGCAGGCCGGAAACCGCCAGCAGGTGGGCAATGCCTGCCGTGCGGAAGGTATCACTCCATTCGTCCGTCAGTTCGCTTTTCTCGCCCAGCAGCATGGCAGCTTCCATCCCGGCAAGATTTTGTGGCAAGTAGGTGGTTAACCGTTTGGCAAACGCCTGCCGCAGGTGGTACAGCCGGTACGGCAGCGCATCCGAGGTTCCCTGCCAGATATAATCCGCCTGATAGGATGCCCCAAGCCAAGTACCCTTGGCATAGCGGGACATGCGGTAAGAGTCCGCCCGCAGGGGCTGCAGTTGGAACTGCCCGGTAATGATATTCCCCGCCTCGGAATACGGCAGGTCTGTGCAGTATACTTTAAGCGAGGTTTTGCGGCCATCCAGCTGGGTGATAAGCAGCGTTGCCCGCACATTGCCCGGCTGCCAGGAGGTTTCGGCGTCCGGCTGCACAATGGCGGTACAGGCATAGGTTTGCCCTGCCAGGCTTTGGGCCGGTTTTACCACGGCCAGCTGGTAAGCAGCGCTCCACACCAGGCCAGCCAGCAGCCCTGCCACGGCGGGCAGCGCAAAGCGGGCCGCCCGGCGCTGGGTAAAGGCAGCAAAGAGGAACAGCGATATAAAAAGTGCCGCCGTCAGCAGCGAGGCCAACGGCGGCAGGTACGCCGCGGCCAGCTCTGCCAATGCGAAGGCAAGACCAAAGCCAGCCAGCTTACGAGTCATGAGTTTTTAGTGGGCAAACAGGGGCAGCGGTTCAAGGAAGATGATATCCTTGCGCTCGGCTGCATCACCTTCCGCCAGAACAGCTGCCTGGGCCACAATGGTGCCGGAGCTGCGGGCTGCCAGTGCATCCAGCGCATGCAGGCTGCCGCCGGTGGAAATTACGTCATCCACAACCAGGATGCGCTTGCCGTTCATATAGTCAAGGTCTTTTTTATCAATGACCAGGGTCTGCTTGCCGGCGGTGGTGATGGACTGATCCTCCACGATGACAGGATCCGCCATGTACCCCTTGACACCCTTGCGGGCGGGGATCCACTGCTTGCCGCTCTGGCGGGACATTTCGTATGCCAGGGGGATGCCCTTGGCCTCGGCGGTCAGGATGACATCAAAATCCGGGCACTTTTCCAGCAGGGCCTTGGCGCAGGCAATGGTCAGCTCAACATCGCTGAACATGATGAATGCGGCAATGTCCAGGTGGTCATTGATTTTGCAGATGGGCAATTCACGGGTCAGGCCTGCCACATGCAGGGTATAGGTTTTTGCCATAGTAAACAACCTCTTTTCACATTTCGGCGCAAAGGAGCCTGCATCAGCCCGGAGGCCATGCAAGGCTGCGCTTTGCCAGCACATGGAAGTGCAGGTGCTTCACGCTCTGGCCGCCATCGGCACCAACGTTGGTCACAACGCGGTAGCCGCTTTCGTCCACGCCAAGCTGCTTGCACAGGTCGGCGATGGTGGCGTAAATGTGGCCCAGCAGCGCAGCGTCCGCTTCGGTAAGCTTTGCCGCAGATTCAATATGCTGCTTGGGGATTACCAGAAAATGCACCGGTGCCTGCGGGTCAATATCATAAAATGCCAGCAGGGTGTCATCCTCATACAGCTTATTGGACGGGATCTGGCCCGCTGCGATTTTGCAAAACAGGCAGTCATCCATCGGTTTTGCCCCCTTTCCCAGGGTGCGGGGCGGTTGGCCCGGCACCCCAAAATTGTACAGTTGTATTATAGCACGCTCAGTTTGCTTTTTCCAGGTTTTCTTTCACAATGCCTTCCACAGCGTTCAGTGCATCGTCGATCTTGGAAGTATCGCGGATACCGGCCATGGCGAAGTCCGGCTTGCCGCCGCCGTTGCCGCCTGCAATGGCAGCGATCTGCTTAACCAGGGCACCAGCCTTCAGACCACGGGCCAGGGCGTTTTTGCCAACGCCGACAGCCAGGGTGGTCTTGCCGCCATCGGTGCCGATCAAAGCGCCGACTGCGTTGGGCTCTTTATCACGCAGTTTATCCATCATGCTGCGCAGGGTATCAGGGGTGGTGCCGTTCAGATAAACGGTAACAATGCGCACGCCGTCAACCTCGACAGCATTCTGGAACAGGCCGTCGATCTGGCTGGATGCCAGCTTTGCCTTGGCGATCTCCAGCTGCTTGTTGGCCTCTTTCAGCTCAGCGGTCACAGCCTGGGCACGGGCGGCAACATCCTTCATGTTGTTGGCCTTCAGGGCAACAGCGGTGTTGGCCAGTTCAGCGGTACGGTCGTCCAGCAGGTTCAGCACGCCGTAACCGGTGGTGGCCTCAATGCGGCGGATACCGGCGGCAACGCTGGCTTCGGACAGGATCTTGAAGCAGCCGATCTGGGCAGTGTTTTTGACATGGGTGCCGCCGCAGAACTCAACGCTCCAGCCGCCTGCATCCACAACGCGGACAACCTTGCCGTACTTTTCGCCAAACAGAGCCATAGCGCCCATCTTTTTGGCTTCCTCAATGGGCAGGTTCTGGATGGTAACAGGCAGAGAGGCAAAGATTTTTTCGTTCACGCGCTTTTCCACTTCCACCAGTTCTTCGGGGGTAACGGCGTTGAAATGGGTAAAGTCAAAGCGGGTGATCTTGTCGTCCTGGTAGCTGCCGGCCTGGTGGACATGCTCGCCCAGCACTTCGCGCAGGGCTTTCTGCATCAGGTGGGTGGCGGTGTGGTTGCGGCAGATGGAAGCGCGGCGCTGTTCATCCACAGCAGCGGTTACGGTATCGCCTACGCGGATGGTGCCGTCCAGCAGGGTGCAGGTGTGAACATAGAAGCCTTTGGGGGTCTTTTTGACCTGGTTGACTTTCAGGTTTGCAGTGCCGCTGGTCAGGTAGCCGTGGTCAGCAACCTGGCCGCCCATCTCGGCATAGAACGGGGTACGGTCCAGAACGACCAGCACATTCTCGCGCTCTTCATAGTCGGTGGAAACCGCATCGTTCAGTTCTTCGCCGTCAGACAGGGCCAGAACCTTGGCGGTTTCTTTCAGCACATCATAGCCGTCAAACTCGGTCGGCTCAGCGTTCAGTTCACCGAACAGGTCCTCGCTCCAGCCGGAGATATCCTTGGCCAGGCGCTCGGCACGGGCGCGCTCACGCTGGCGGGTCATCTCGACATGGAAAGCAGCTTCGTCAATGCCAAGGCCGGCTTCGGCAGCGATCTCCTTGGTCAGATCAAGCGGGAAGCCGAAGGTATCGTTCAGCTTGAAAACATCCAAGCCGGACAGGATCTTCTTGTGGGTCTCGTGCAGGTGCTGGATCATGCCGTTCAGGATGTTCATGCCGGAGTCAATGGTCTTATAGAAGCGCTCTTCCTCGGTGCCAATAACTTTCTTGATATAGGATTCATGCTCGCGCAGTTCGGGGTAACCAACCTCGCTGGAGATGATAACGGTATCCACCAGATCAGTCAGGAACGGATGGTCGATGCCCAGCATACGGCCATGGCGGGCAGCGCGGCGCAGCAGGCGGCGCATAACATAGCCGCGGCCTTCGTTGGAGGGCAGGATGCCGTCAGAAGCCATGAACACGGTAGCGCGGATATGGTCGGTAATGACACGGATGGAGATATCGTCCTTCTCGTTTGCACCATACTGTTTGCCGGAGATGCGCTCCACATGGTGCAGAACAGCGGCAACGGTATCGACCTCGAACAGGTTATCCACATCCTGCATGACAACGGCCAGACGCTCCAGGCCCATGCCGGTATCAATGTTCGGTTTGGGCAGCAGCGCATAGGTGCCCTTGCCATCGGAATCATACTGGCTGAACACCAGGTTCCAGATTTCCATGAAGCGGTCGCAGTCACAGCCAACGCCGCAGGTCGGCTTGCCGCAGCCATACTTCAGGCCGCGGTCAAAGTAGATCTCACTGCAGGGGCCGCACGGACCGGAGCCATGCTCCCAGAAGTTATCCTCTTTGCCCAGGCGAACCATGTGGTCTTCGGGGATGCCGACAGACTTGGTCCAGATATCATAGGCCTCGTCATCGTCCTGATAGACAGAGATATACAGGCGGTCAGCGGGGATTTCCAGCTCTTTGGTCAGGAACTCCCAAGCCCAGGGAATGACCTCTTTCTTGAAATAATCCTGGAAGCTGAAGTTGCCCAGCATTTCAAAGAAGCAGCCATGGCGTGCGGTAATGCCGACGCGCTCAATATCCGGGGTACGGATGCACTTCTGGCAGGTGGTAACACGGTGACGGGGCGGTTCTTCCTGGCCAAGGAACCACTTTTTCATAGGTGCCATACCGCTGTTGATAAGCAGCAGGCTGGGGTCGTCTTTGGGCACCAGCGGGAAGCTGCCAAGGCGCAGATGGCCTTTGCCTTCAAAATAGTGCAGGTATTTTTCGCGTAATTCGTTAAGTCCTGTCCACTGCATGATCCTGATTCTCCATTTCGTATGCTGAAATAATTGGGATACTGTTTTGCCCCGGGTTTTACCACAGCCGCAAAAAAAGGAAAAGAAAAACGGCCTTTGCCCCGCCAGACAGCTACAATGCCGTCCAGCACAGGGGCGAAAGCCGTATAACTTCCGTGGTACCACCCAGATTGCAGGCTGTACAGCCTGCCGCTTTGGTGCGCCTTAACGCGGCGCATACGTCCGATTTTTTCGGAAGCTCCGGGGCGGCACTGCCCTGCCCGCACCGGGTGCCTTGCAGCTTAGCGGCACCCTCTCTGAATGGCTGCGGATAATGGGGCATTGACCCTTTCAACGCTATTTTTCCTTTTACCCTATGATTATATGCCAGCGTTCGGTGCTTGTCAACTGTTTTCTGCCGGTTTTTCCGTTATAGCTGCATCCAGAACGGCAAGGGCATCCGCTACCTGGGCAAACAGGGCGGCGCTGCTGGTTTGGGGCTTTTGCTGGGAATCCTGCAAAACGGTGATGGTATAGCGCGGAGCATCCGCCGGGTAAAAACCGGCAAACCAGTAATGCAGCAGCTCCCTGCCGTCTGCATCAAACTGGCCGGTCTGAGCCGTGCCGGTTTTACCGGCGGCGGTACCGGTATGGGGCTGGGCATCGCCGCCAATGCCGCTGCGGACAACGGTTGTCAGCATACTTTGCAGCACCCGTGCAACCGCCGGGCTGCAGGCCGCTGCGGGCTGCGGCTGCTGCGGAACTTGCGTCCCGCCGGTGATGCTGCTGACAATACAGGGGCTGTGATATACCCCGCCGGAGGCTATGGCATTGAACATGGCCGTTACCTGCAATGGGGTAACTGTCAGCCCGCCCTGCCCGAAGGAAAGGCTTGCCAAACTGCCTGCATTTTGCAGGTCTGCCGCGCTGGGCAGCTCCCCCGCCGCGCTCTTCAGCCCCGGCGCCAGCAGAGCCGGGGTGCCAAGGCCAAAGCTCTGCGCGGCATTCAGAATTGCCTGCCCGCCCAGCAGCTGGCCCAGCGCAATAAAGTAACAGTTACAGCTTTGTTCCAGCGCGCCGCGCAGGTTGACGGTGCCGTGCGCCCGCCCCAGCGCACAGCGGAAGGTTTCCCCCGCCGTCTGGATACTGCCGGTGCAGTCATAGGTGAACCAGTCCAGCCCCTGGGCATAGGCCGCCGCAGCCAGCACCACCTTGAACACCGAACCCGCGCTGAAAGCGGACAGACTGCGGTTAATGAGGGAGGTATCATCAGCGCGGATGCTGGCGGCGATATCATCGGGGTCAAATTCCGGCATACTGGTGCTGGCCAAAATTTGCCCACTGCCCACCTGCATGACGATGATGCAGCCTTTGCTCATATTTTGGGCGGCAATCGCTTCGCAGGCACGCTGGATGTTAGCATCCAGCGTGAGGGTAATGGCTGTGTTGGTACCGCGGGCGGTGGTTTGCACCTGCGGCGTGGTGCCCGCCAACAGATCCCCGCGGGCAGTGGTGGTGCAAAGCACGGCCTGGGCATCCCCCGCCGCAGCCAAAAGGTCATCATAGGCCTTTTCCAGCCCGGTCATACCGTGGCCGTCCCCATCCAGGTAGCCGATCAGGTGACGGGCGATGGGGGTTGGCAGATAGCGCCGGGCATCCGCCACCATGAACACGCCGTTTGCGGACAGATCATCTTCCACTTCAATCAAAAACGGGGTGATGCTGTTGCGGCGGGCATACAGCTGGGCCTGCTGGGCAAACGGCACAAAGGGAAACAGTGTGGCATAGCTGGAATCCCCCGGTATGCAGAGCGCGTACCACCGCGGGGTAACGCCGGTTAGGGGGCGGCCTATCCTATCATAAAAATTGCCGCGCCGGATGGGGAGCACGGTTTCGCTGACGGTCTGTGCCGCCGCGCTGGCGGCATAGCTTTGGTCCGCCGCGATCCAGAACACACGGCAGAGCACCAGCATCCCTGCACAGAGCATGGCGGTGCAGAGGACAGCAAGGCGGCGGATGCTCATGGGCGTGGTTTCTCCTTTCCTAATATGCTGCACCAAGTGCATGGTATCAGCCACTTGTTGAAGTATCGCCCGCTGCCGCTGGTTTTATGCTTTCTTTTCTGTCTTTTCGGGTGCAGCAAAGCATTGCAAAAGATTTTGCAGTGCAATTATTGACAAACGATAATTCATGTGGTACGCTGATGATAGCAAAATTATTGTTTTATTATAATTTTATTTTTGATTTTTGGTTTGCAGAATGATAAATTAAATCAAGGGCAATACCGCACAATTCCCGCCTTGCGGCTTAAGCACCGCTCCGGCAGCTGCGGCACGGCATCTGCGTTGCCAAAATGCTCGATAATGTCGGGTTGCGGTACCCGCATCGTG